>DAOVDG010000159.1 GCA_030669595.1 Candidatus Thorarchaeota archaeon | reverse complement strand
TGAGAATATCGCGAGCCGTCGAAGCTCTGATGAAACGCGCACGCGCGATGTCCAGATAGTTGACGAAGTCAAAACACACCAGGAAATGTGCAGAGCGGCCGCAGTGGCCGTGGGAACCATCACTGGTGCAACAGTCAGAATTATCAAGAATCGTGAAGGGAAGGTTGAAGAGGCGGCAGAGGCGCTGGCAAGTGCCTTAATGGAGTAGGACTGTGATGCAGGACATCCTAGCAGATTTCGTGTTGTGGCTAGCCACGAATTTCCCGATGTTTCGGACGCCTCCATGGTCCGGCATTCTGATTGCTGTGGTTTCAGTCATAGTTTCTTCGATAAGCAACCTAGGAATGAAACGCTTCACCGATATGCGTCAACTCAAAAGGCATCAGCAGGAGATTAAGCAGTACCAGAAGATGCAACAGGAGGCACAGAAGAGCGGAAACGAAAAGCTCCTGCGCAAGGTCCGACGCAGAAAGTCCTACATCGATAGAATCCAACGGGATATGATGAGTGCGCGATGCAAGCCAGGATTGATATTCGCGATTCCATTCATGGCCATTTTTTACACCCTGAGTGGCTTCTTTTCGGGGGATTACATGATTGTGGCAATACTCCCGTTCGATGTTTTCTTCCTTACAGGCATTGCCGGCATGTCTGTACCAGGCGGCTTTGGGATGACATACATGGCCTTCTATATGCTAGTAGGTCTTGGATTGTCCTCAATCCTTCAGAGAATCATGGGCACACAGATCATGACAACCTAGCTGCCCAAAGCTGGGCCTCACGAGCCACACGATACACTTCAACCGACCGGTTCGCTTAAAAGCAAAGAACTAAGCGTGCGGGAAGAAATCACCAATGTATGGGTGCTAATCAATGCCTCGACCTAGCGAACTCACAAGGGGAAGAGCAAATCGCGCAGTGAAGACTCCGGGTGGACGACTCGTTATCCATCGTCAAAAATTCTACCGGACACAGGGAACCTGTGCAATAACTGGCAAGAAGATGCAGCTTCCAAGAGCAGCAAAGCATGGTCTGAGCAGGAAGGCAAGCCGTTCGGCAAAGAGACCCAATCGCCCCTACGGAGGCAAGGTGTCTTCCAAGGCAGTCAGACGCGGCATCATCAAGCAGACCCGCGAAGCATAGAGCATTGATGTTGTTATATGCCCCAAGTGGCATTCATCAGGTACTCCGTCGATGAATCAGTGTTCTTAATGGAGTAGATTATTAAACACGAACCAGCGTAGGCGAGAACAATTCATGGTCATGCAGGCTTAAGATATTCTGCGGGCGATCACTATGAAACGGGTCATCACAATAGGCGGGCTACATGGTACGGGGAAAAGCTCGGTAGCAGACCTTGTTGCAAAAAGATTCGACCTCAGACGGGTTTCTGCAGGTGTGATATTCAGAGAACTTGCTAAGAAG
This sequence comes from Candidatus Thorarchaeota archaeon, assembly GCA_030669595.1. Lineage (GTDB taxonomy): Archaea > Asgardarchaeota > Thorarchaeia > Thorarchaeales > Thorarchaeaceae > WTCK01. The sequence goes on along the minus strand of DAOVDG010000159.1, from coordinate 1,818 downwards.
AGAGGACTCACGTTAGAAGAGTTTAGCATAGTTGCTGAGGATGATGAGAGCATCGACAGAGAGCTTGATGCATCGTTGAAGACCGCGGCTATGAAGGGAAGCGTGTTGCTGGATGGGCAACTCGCCGGATGGATGGCGGGAGATTACGCTGACTTCAAAATACTCCTAACCGCTTCACTAGATTCCAGGGTGAAACGAATAGCAGAGAGAGATGAAGTAAGTCTTGAACATGCGCGCCTTGAAACTCTCAACAGAGAAGCAAGTGAAAAGGAACGTTACTTGGAGTTCTACGGAGTCGACATCTCGGACCAATCCATCTATGATTTGGTCTTGAATACGGAGAAGTATGACCTACAGGGGGTCATCAAGGTTCTAACAACAGCCATTGCGACCTTCTTGGAGCAATCTGGTGATACAACTGGATGAATGCGTTCAAAGCGCAATGCTGATATTGCCATCGCTTGTCGGAAATCATGTTCTCCCAGTCCGCAGGGATGAAGCCCCGAGGTGACTTTGAGGCAGACCCAAGACAAGGTGAGGTGTACTGACAATGACGAATCTATATGAAACAGGCAGAATATGCGTAAAGACAATGGGCCGTGAGGCGGGAAGTTACTGCGTGGTAATAGACCAGCTCGAGGGAAGCCAAGTGTTAATCACTGGACCCAAGAATATCAATGGAGTACGTAGGCGTAGCTGCAACATCCGTCATCTGGAGCCCATGGATACTACAATCCAGATTGAGAAAGGTGCTGAGGATGAAGTAGTTGAAAAAGCTCTTGCCGACGCAGGGCTCACAGAGAAATTCCGCAAGAAGATTCGGCTCTCAAGTTAAGCGACCTAGGCAGGGAGTGATTTGTTAATGTCAGGACGACTTCCTGCGGATCAGCCCAGAGAAGTTATTCAGAAAGCGAAGGCCACTACCAATCCAGACCACGGATTCGAATCACTTGACACACTTCCGATGGAGTATCTGCTGAAGAACGGTGTAGTCAATCTGGACAAGCCAGCTGGACCCACGAGTCATGAGATCGCAACTTGGGTGAGAAATATACTGCATGCAGACCAGGTGGGCCACGGAGGCACACTTGACCCTGCAGTTACTGGAATTCTGCCTATGGGTATTGGTAATGCTACGAAAGTGATGCAGGCACTACTCCCTGCAGGAAAGGAGTATATCTGCATTCTAGAACTCCACAAGGAAGCCTCAGAAGACGCCATCCGCAGTGTGGTCAAGGAGTTCACTGGAAAGCTCTACCAGCGACCACCTTTGAGGTCCGCCGTTAAGAGAGTTCTCCGGGTGAGAGAGGTCTATTACAATGAGATTATCGAGATTAGGGGTCGTCTGATTTTGTCCAGAGTTGGCTGTCAAGCAGGCACCTACATCAGAAAACTTTGCTTTGACATCGGCGAAGCACTCAGCATGGGAGGTCATATGAGAGAACTCAGACGGACACGAGTAGGCTCATTCAGAGAAGACGAGCATCTCTGCAGCCTATATGACCTCAAGGATGCTTATCAATTCTGGAAAGAAGATGGTGATGAAATAGAGCTGAGGAAATACCTCCTTCCGATTGAGTTCGCACTTGGCCATCTGCCATTTCTAGTCTTGAGGGATAGTGCAGTGAATGCAATATGCCATGGAGCAGACCTAGCTGCCAGTGGCGTAGTCAGTTTTTCTAGCGGCATCAAGAAGGGAAACCTCGTCTTGCTAAAAACTCTCAAGGGCGAGGCCATAGCCATTGCGAGGAGCTCTGGAACGAGTGATTGGCTAGTAAAGGCCCGCAGCGGAATAGTGGCTGTGATAGATCGCGTCTT
>DAOVDG010000090.1 GCA_030669595.1 Candidatus Thorarchaeota archaeon | reverse complement strand
ATATGCTGAAGGAGCCCTTTATCCAGAATAACAAAGCTTGGGTCAAGGACTTGAAGCTGATGCTGCAATTGAAGGAGAAGGCTGAGATACAAGCCTTTGCCAGCCATTCATTCCAGTATTTGACAGATGAATACTTGCCTACGAAGTTGGAAACGGGAGACTGGATTTAAGATCAGCACTTAGTTGTCGCTGTTTTGTTGGAAGGTTTCTGTCTTCTTCCTCTCGGTCCTTTTTCCCACTGGAAATGGTCCCGCAGTTGAACCACGCATGCCTGGGAAATAGGACTCGTCGTACACGTTAGGTGGTACAGAGGATTGAGACCGTGCCTCAGATCGTCGAACACCAAATAGAATTATTACTGACACCATAAGAATGACAAAAGCCGCAGCGATAATGTATTCAAGCATAGTATTATTCCCCTCAGATTCTATGTATGTCTGAAGGCTTATCTATGTGTTGTCTGAATTAGGGCTTAGCTGCAGTTCCTCTGCGCTCAATTGGGATGCTGTAGCCCTAAGCTGCAATCTATGCATTGCGAATCTTCTTATCGAGACCCCTGAGCCTTTTGGGGGCGTCGGCTTCTTTGTACTTCTCAGCAGCAAGCTGGTATTTCGCGAGGGCTTCTCTTGACCGACCTTCCTTGGACAGCCGGTCACCATCAGATTCAATGGCTTTCCCCCACGCGCCGTAGGACGCGCGTACCCTCTCAGAGCACTTGGCTCTCATTTTGGTTCGAGTTGTAAACATGAAGATTTCACGTGCTTTTTTGAACTGGACGGCAGCCCATTCAAACTCGCCAGCCTTAAAGTGCATCCCACCCTGCGTGAGATGTGAAGCCGCCATCGCTTCATAGCCGCCATCTATTCTCTTCTGGGCTTCGAAAATCGCCTTGGGATTCTCCGCCCTCTCGAAAAGCGTCTTAGCCATCTCGAACGATTCGATGGCACTTTCATGGTCATTCTCCGTCTGCCTCTGGGCTCCCTGTTGGAGTCTTGCTTTCCCCATGGCTTCGTAAACATAAGACGGGTACTCGTAGCCATCTCCCGTGATTGTGGTCCCGCAATTCGGACAGGCTGGTGTCTTCATTTCGTGCATTGTGGTTGTGATAGTAATCTTCTTAGGCTTCCCTACGACAACGTCGACGAAATCACGTGATGCAACTCCACGTCCTCTGGGGAATAGGTGTGTGACTGCTTCTGTTGTGCTAGCATCGATTTCATCCGGGAATAAGTGCCGTAGCGCTTCATCTGTTGAAGTGGCTATGTCATCTGCGACAACCCTTGGAGGTGCTACTTCCTTGAATGGCATACCCTCCTTGACTTCGTCTGAAGAGAACTCCGGTATGGATGATGTATCCCAACTCATCTCAGCACTTACATGATCATAATTGCGCACTTCAGTTTCTTCAGATGATTTGGATTTATCAGGAGCGGCTGCTATCTCATCGGTTGCCACCGCAGGCGTCCCCTCCGTGGAGGCTGAGTTGTCATCATTCCAAGTCAGTTCATCAGCTGGTGGGAGAGATGTTGCTTCGAGGGGGATTTCTTCTTCAGGATGTGCTACCTCTTCAGGTTCTGGAAGGATAGAATCATCGATATCAGGAAGAACATCCGCTTCTGCATCTGAGCTGGTCGGTGCTTCTGTGGAGTGCACTGCGGTCGGTACACCGGATTGTGTCAGCATGTCTGCCATCTTTTCCTCGAGACCCTCCACACCATCAGTTTCGGTGACTGGTGCATTCTCTGAAACGATACGACTGCCCATGGGTTTCATATCGTTTCCGATTCTGATTCCACAATGCAGGCAGAAGGTTGATCCTTTGCGAATTTTCTTACTGCATTCTGGGCATTCTATGAACTCAGTCATTGCATACAACTTCTGATCTAGTACTGACTGCGGCTGACCATCCTTAAGGAACAGCACGCCTTCGGAGAAACTGAACAGCCAGACGCATAGCAGCGTCACATCAGCGTTTCAGGTAATCCCTACCAGAATTAGCTTTGCAGTGTTTCATAAGGATAGCTTAGACGTATTGCCAGATGTAGAGCAATGCTTGGGCATCTCGCGTGGCAATGATGTTCATCGATGCGCCTCCGACAGTCTTAAGGAGGGGGTGAATCTCCGAAGCTGATACGAGAAGTCTACAACGGCAAACCTTTTGTTCTCTTATTTTCCCATTTTCTTAATACGGAAAGTCCAGTGATAACCACGGATGTGTAACTCATGCCGGCAATGCCAAAGCGGGAGATCTTTGAACGAATAATCCAGAATATTACCAGCAAGTTTCCGGACGTCTATGCCGCACTTTTCATCAGTCCAGAAGGCTTTCCGATAAATAGTTGGGGAGTAAGTCTAGAAAGAGCTGAAGAGATATCAGCGTTGCTCAGTGCCCTCATCGGTAAGACGAAAGAAATCATCAGACAGGTCAATGAGGGTGGTGATTTGCATTTCATCCAAGTTCAAACGACCTTCGGGGGAATTCGCATTGCTCCGCAAGAGGAGTTTATTCTTGTCACTCTGACCAAGCTTTGATCCATCAGAACTGCAGTTTCACAAGCGCATCACATTGCCTTTTAAAGGGCAACCAATCTCATTGTGCGGTTCACTTGATTAGGTTTATCGAATCCTGTCCTTATAGTGCACTCACTCGGTGCCGCGACTAGTGCTATTTTTATACTGTATGAATCCACCATAACTTGGCCCCGTGCCTTGCATCGGTGAAATTCAGCCTACCAAGCACTTGAGGGAGGTCTTTAAAATTCCAGCAAAGAAAGATGAGAAAGATGTTGACTACGAGGCGTTTGATGAAGGGAAAGATTCCACGTTAGAGGACAGTGCAGAAGCTAATGCCAGTCTCGATGTGACTGATCTTCCAGGCGTTGGACCTGCAATTGGGAAAAGACTAGCAGAGTCAGGTTACAAGAGTGTTGAAGCGATTGCAGTTGCTTCACCGAGAGAGCTTGCAGCAGCCGGCTCAATCGGCGAAACAACCGCGACGAAGATTGTCAAGGCGGCAAGAGAGATGCTGGATATCGGTTTCGAAACAGCTGACCTAATGCTAGAGCGGCGCAGAACTGCTGGCAGAATCACTACTGGTTCTAAGGCTCTTGACACGCTCTTCGGCGGCGGTCTTGAAACCCAGAGTATCACCGAGATGTACGGTTCGTTCCGTTCTGGGAAAACACAGATGGCTCACCAGCTAGCTGTCAATATTCAACTACCTCCCGAGAAAGGCGGCTTGAGCGCGACAGCGATCTATGTGGATACCGAGGGTACTTTTCGTCCAGAGCGTCTTGTTGACATGGCTGAGGCTGTGGGTCTTGATCCCAAGAAAGTTCTGAAGAACGTTGTGTGGGCGCGAGCGTACAATTCCGATCATCAGATTCTGTTGTGCGACCAAGCAATGGAGATGGCCACAGAGCTAAATGCCAAGATTCTCGTTCTTGACTCGGTGACCAGTCACTTCAGAGCTGAATACACAGGCCGCGGTACTCTAGCGGCACGACAGCAGAAGCTCAACAAGCACCTGCATCATCTACAGCGGGGTGCAGAGGTTAGCAATCTGGCCATCTATATCACGAATCAGGTGATGTCGCGTCCCGACGCTTTCTTTGGTGATCCAACAGCACCTGTCGGTGGGCATGTTCTGGCTCACGTACCTCAGACACGTTGCTATCTAAGAAAATCCAAGGGCGAGCGCAGGATTTGCAGACTGGTGGACTCACCAAATCTGCCTGAAGGCGAGGCCATCTTCAGAGTATGCAAGGATGGTATCAGGGATGTTGAGGGGATCAGCGACTAGAGTATCTGGCCCGTCACGAGCTGAATTTAGCTGACCCCATAATCTTACTGATGCCACGCGTCCAATTCTCAAGACCGTTTGGAGTTCCGGGGTATTGAGCGTAGTGGCGGTCCACTTTCTTCATCAAACTGGCCGCCTTCTGTAGCTTGAGTAGGAGTCTAAGGCGTGAAATGCCTTTTCGTGCCTTGCGAATCTTGTTTCTCATGCCAATTGACAGTCCATCACCGCGATTTGCAGCCATCAGGTCGTTTGCTTCGAGCAGGCGTTTCTCGAAGCCGTAGTTCATGTCCTCATCACTGACTGCCTGGAGAAGCCTCTTGAATACCTCTAGAGAAGCTAGTCTTCTTCCAAATCTACGAAGGTACAGTGTGTTGTAGCCCCACAGGCCTCCTGCGCTCACGTCTCTCCTCGCTATGGCCTGTTTTGCCACTTCGCCTAGGATTATTCCAGCTCTCATTCCTGCCCCAATACCACCACCATGTATTGGATTAACCTGCCAAGCGGCATCACCTACAAAAGCCACCCCGTCTGCCACAAGGCTCTTCATTGGCCGCCTGATTGGCACTGCTCCTCCTCCGCCTTCCAACACACGCGCGCCATGTAACAGTGGGTTTTGTTTCTTGAAGATCTCGAAATGACTCTTAGGAGACCCCTTTCCTTTCCCTCCAGTGATTCCAACCCCCGCGTTGACTGTCTTAGGTCCCTTAGGGAATACCCATGCATAGCCTTGCGGAGCGGCATCACCCCCTAGGAATACTCGTGCCACCTCTGGCTCTGCCATTGGATTCTTCAAGTCCAGTATCTCTCGGTAACATAATGCGACATCTTCCTTCGCAATGTCGCGCTCAATAAGTGAATCGTCCAGCTTCTTTCTGATTGCTCCAGCGAATCCGCTTGCATCCACTACCAGCTTGCAGCTGACTGCCATTTTTTCATCGGTGTGGCGGTCGAGATACACTACTCCGGCCACCCTCTCCTGGATGAGGATTGGCCCGATAACGTGAACTTCCGGCTTGAAGACCACCCCCATCTGCACAGCTCTTTGGAGCAGCCGCTGTCCAAATAGATGTCTGTCAATTGTCCAACCATCGAATTCTTCCCATCCTCTTACATGCAGCTCATTCGACATGTTGGGCGGATAAACGTCTGCACCCTTGACTTCAGATGATATTTCGTTGCCATGTGGTGGCTCGATTCCTGTGAATTCGAAGTGTGACTTGCTGATCTCATCCCCACAGACCTTTTTCCCAATCTCCGGTTCAGGTCTGCGATCAAGAAGCATAGTCTTCAGTCCCAGTTCAGCACACCGTTTCGCAGTAACACAACCAGCTGTCCCTGCACCAACTACTATTACGTCAGGTCGTTTCAATGTGAGTCGGGCTTCAAGAAGTTCGCAATGATATAAACACATGCGTCACAACACGCGTATCGGGTGTTCTTCCGGGCTCGCTAGACATGTCTGAACTCGATGGCCACAATCGAAATGATCACAATGGCTGCTATAATTATGAGTACAGGTGGCATGTAATTCAAGAACACCTCGAAGTAGTAGAGGATAGTCGACGGGTCGATGATAATGGAAGCTAGATGCGCGTAGGCTAATAGAAAGCCGTACACAGCAAATATCGGATATAGTATGGGTCCTCCGCTGATAACCAGAAGCAGAATGACCACAGCCAGCCTGCTCTTTGTGGGATCTAGCAGGGGAATCGGGATGGTTTCGTCATCATTGAATCCGAAGTAGTAGCTAATCAGAAAAGATGGCGTCCGAATTCTGATCAGTTGAAGAATCTGGATGCTCAACTGTATTGTGAGCAGAGATATCGTGTGTAGCAACATGTAGCCAAGAATAATCGCGTTTATGATTGGTAAGTCGTCGGTGAATATCTGTAGACTCTCAATCACACCAAGCAGGACGAAGAAGTTAATGACCAACAGCAAGAAGTGAGCGAACGCCCCTTTGACTATTTGCCCTCTCTGAACCATTGGCACCAGCCCATATCTGCGAGTATTCTATGTCGTCTTAAAGGGTTTCGATTGATATGAACCATGGAATCCTGGCTCCATCGGACCCAGCTTTTTCTGTTTCTCAATCGCCCTGAGAACCAGCTCAGTGAATAGCGTGTCAATATTTCTCCCGCTCTTGGCTGAAGTTTCATAGTGCAGAACGTCCAGCCACTCCTTCACCATGTCGCCTGCTTCAGGTGGCACAAGCCTATCCGGCCTGTCAGTTTTGTTGGCAACCACCGCAACAACAGCATTGGGGCAGACTGTGATGAACTTCGTGAACCACTCGCCGATATCCAGAAATGTCTGAGGACGAGTGACATCATAGACAATTATCCCCATCGACGCGCCGGCCATGTAACGGCGACGCAGTTCGTTGTACGTGGGCTGTCCAGCCAGATCCCATAGAACAACTCTTGCTGTGATCTTATGTCCCTCGGGCGAATCGACCTCAACTGTCTTGAGAGCAAAGGTTGTCCCAATCGTCATGATGTACTGCTCGCTAAAGCTGTCCTCTGTGTACCTTTTAATGCAACTAGTCTTGCCGACTGCCCCGTCCCCCAGGGCAACCAGCTTGAACATGTGCGAAACTGGTTCAGAGTTCAATCTTTTACCGTCCTAGATTCCGCTCTTGTGGATTCTCAATCTTTAACTTTTAATGCTTCTGTGCGTGTGTCCTCCCAATCTTGCGGGTATGCCTTGACACCCGTCAGACAAAGCCTTTTTTGGTAGGATTTTCTCAATCTGATGTCAACTATGAATAGGTGACACCTATGGCAGAGCAGTTCCTAAGTCGACTTACTGAGATAGAATCAAGCATCGCGTCTCTGGGTGAAACACTCAAGCGTATGGTAACGCTCCTGAGCGCACTTAACGAGATCAAGTCTGAAGTCCGGATAGCAACGGAACAAGTCATGACGGCTATCCAGACAATCCCTCAAGTGCAAACACCCGCGGCGGTTCAGGAGGCGACACTTGCAGCTATCAGGGGCGACTTAGCAAGTCTCAATACTTCAATTGATTCAACATTGAAGAGTTTCCGCCAAGAAATCCAGACTATGGTTCAGAACATTCCTGCTCCAGCCCCGGCTCCGATTATTGCTCCCGCCACTGCTCCCTCCCCAGCACCCGCACCTAAACCTGCACCCACACCTGCCCCAGCTCAAGTTGCTCCTGCACCAGTCGAAGCTCCAATTGCGACAGGAGGGTCGTTGTCACCCCATGCAAGCATGCAGATTGCCGCTCAACTTGAAGCAATTGTCACAACACTGAAGATGGGCTGTAAGGCTGGGGCCGTCTTGGATCAGATGGCTTCCTCGAAAGCGGAGATTCTCAAGATTGTACCGAGTGATCCAATAATGGTGAAAATTGACAAGTGGAATGGTATCGTGGCAGCTGTACCCCGCAGAAAGGAACTACAAGCCCGCGATATATTGAAGATAAAGAAGGAAATGAAGAAGGAAATCAAGCGCTACCAACCGGCTTAGTCATCGCTTCCGCCGTCTGCAATCATCTTCATCGTGGCCAGAACTCGGATAACGTCAGTGGTTGTTATTATCCCTGTGATGGCGTCACCAACAACCACAGGAATGTGCCTTCTTCCACTCTGATGCATGAGGGCGATGAGCTGCCCCAAGTCTGCTTCAGGGCTTACGGTGACCACAGGGGTTGTCATTATGTCTGCGAGCACCATCGTATGATAGAGTTCTTCTGAGAGAAGATGTGCTCCGATTATGTCACGTTGTGCTACAATGCCTGCCAGAACATCTCCCTTTGTCACAACAAGACAGCCAATATCTTCTGCAGCCATCAATCGAGCCGCGTCAGTCACCGGGGTCGACGCTTCCGCGGTGATGATCATCTTGGTCATGAAGTCACTCACTAGCACTTTGATTCTCTCCTGCTGATTATTGATGATTTGGTGAATGTCACATGGCTACATCACTACGTTGACCCAAGCCTCTCTTAAGAACAATCCCAGCAACTTTAGTGAAAACATCAGCAACCTTGGCTCCGGTCTTTGCAGAGGTTTCATAGTAATCAGCTTGGAACCAGTCCCGTAACATCCATCCGGGCTCGACTGGCACAATCCTCTCTTCTTCCAAGTCGACCTTATTCGCAACGATGATGACTGCTGCATCAGGGCATGTTTCACGAAACGCCTCGAACCAATTATTGCAACTCATGAAAGTTTCTGGCCTAGTAACGTCGTAGGCTATTACCGCAGCGGATGCACCCTTCATGAACTGGCGTCTCAACTCGCGGTATGTTGCTTGGCCGCCCATGTCCCAAATCACGAGGCGCACATTGCGCTTCATACCATCTTCGCCAACGACAGCAACATCCTTGGAGGCAAAAGTGGTTCCTATGGTCTGTTTGTATTCTTCATCGAACACATTCTCAGTAAATCTTCTGAGAAGTGAAGTCTTGCCTACAGAAGCCTCTCCCAACAATACCACTCTATACTTGAACCCGGTGCTTGTGTCATCAACATCGACCGCTGATGGCTGCATTTTAGTCATTCGAATGGTACCCCGTAGCCAGAACTAAATTTAGCACTACAAAACAAGCGCTCTCGGTGTGTTCTTATATCTTTTCTGCGGGGACTCTCATTAGCACCAAATGGGGATTACATTGCCCATATGCCGTTTCTTGGCAACTCCATCTCGAATGCGACCACTGGCATTCCAATACCGAAATTATTCAGCACCTCTGGTGAAACCTCGCCAAAGACCCCCACGGGTTCTCCGTTTATCAGGATTTTTCCAGCTCTCCCGTCTATGAACTCGGGAGTCTTTTCAGCAGCGAACTCGATTCTGCTGCCAAGATCCAAGTTCCGCAGAATGAATCCCATCTCCGTGAGCATTTCGGTGATATTGACACGAGTGTCAACGACCAAGCGGCATACGTGTGGATCTTGTTTCGTTCGCGTTCGCTCTCTTGCATCAGGCACGACGACATCTCCCACCTCAAAGATTCGTTGAGGATAGTCTGCATGCTGATTCTGAGAGGCAAAATCGAGCAGCACTGGCAAGAGCGAGTTTCTGAGAACTGAGTAATCTCGGCTTTTTGGGTTACCGGTGACAGTCAGTGGCCTATTCCTTAGCATTTTGATATTCATAATCTCCGGCGATGTCATGACATAGCTCTTGATTTCTTGATACCCCGTGCCAATCAATAGGTCTCTAATCTTATTCTTGAGCCGAGTGATTGGCAGCAGTTTCCCTGATGTTGCTGTCTGTGCTATTGACGGTTCGATTCTATCAAAGCCATATCCTATTGCGACATCCTCTATCAGATCAACTGGGTGAAGAATATCAGTGCGATATGCTGGAACCTTGACTTCTAGATTGCCTTTTCCCTTGATTCGTGCGTCGTAGCCCATCTTCAGCAGGCAGTCAACAGTTTCCACATCTGAGAGTGAAAGCCCTGT
>DAOVDG010000093.1 GCA_030669595.1 Candidatus Thorarchaeota archaeon | reverse complement strand
GAACGAGTTGATGAGGAGGACTTACGATAACCGATAATCCCGGGCCGTCCAAAAGGCCACACATACCGCTGATTGACGCTGACATCACTCCCCGCACCTCTGATTATTCCAAGATGTCCAACGAGAAGGTACTTTTTCTCCTTAATAGGGGCACAGGAGTGTCTCCCTATTCTCATCAGTTCATACCGGAGGATATAGATCCCCAGATACTCTCGGGTTTCATTTCAGCTATAACTAGTTTCATGGACAATGCATCAGGACCAGAGAAGACACATCTTCAAACAGTCGACAGCTCGGACACATCGTTTCTTCTGGAAGGGGGAGAATGGATAATTGGGGTCTTGTCAGTTTCGAGGGAAACAAATGAGGCTCGCAGTAAGCTACGACGGATTGTTAGAGAGTTTGAGGAACAGTTTTCATCGCTCAAGAATGCAGATGGCTTCGAGGTGAGTATGTTCAAGGGCTTCGACGGATTCGTAATGGACCTCTTCCTATCTGACAGGATTTCGGAACGAACGTTGATTCTCAAGGGTTGGGACTGGCCCAAATTCTGTCGTTCGTTTGACGTTCCCAGTGAGAGTGTTGGAGTAAACAGGCTCCTTAATCAAGCCGAGGACAAGCAATCAATTAGGGAAGTAGCTCAGTCACAAGGGTTGAGCGTAGATGAAGCTATTGGCCTTGTATCCATCGCATTTTGGAAGAATGCTCTCTATCTAAACTACGTGCCTTCAGACAATGACATACTCGCTCTCTCAGAAGGCTCGTCGACAGTTTTGTTCAGGAAAGAAAACCCCCTTGAGCTATCACCCGGGACCGTCAGGATCTTGGGCTCCTTGGATGGTCGCAGACCGCTGTCTTCGTCTCTGAAAATGCTCGGTGGCCAAGGTGTGGAACGAGTCCTTCTGGAACTTGGCAGCCTAGCGAATAGAGCGTACCTTCAGAACATATCACTTGAAAGAAGATTGGTCCTTGTCAATGAGTGCATTCTGTTTCAGCTCTTTCAAATTTGTATTCAGGCCATGGGGGCTGGAAAAGCAACCAAGAGCCTTTATGCTGCGATTGAGACCAATGTTGAGATAAATCCGTGGACCAGTAGAATTAGACTCGTGGAGGGAAGCATAGGACATAGTGTAATTGATATGAGTATGACCCCTGCGGATCTAGATGCCCTGTCTGCTGCCTTGGAGCTTCTGACAAACGATCTCGAAAAAGAGATGAGCAGCATGACCGGACAAAGTAACGCAAAATCGATGCTGCTCTCAGTGAGAAAGCGTTGTCGCGAGAGTTGGAGACCCTATATCAGAAGTGCATTTTTCTAATATTAGCTACCCGACGGTTCCTTTTCACAGGACATCATCAACATGTTCATCACGCTTGACCTGAGCTCATCCTCCGACACGGAGCCGGTCAACTCCGTTTTACAGATGCGGATTGTCGGGAGTGCAGGAAGTTCATCTGCGGACACACCAGATTCGGGGTCATCAACATTGATTACCTCCATTATGAAATGGTTCAAGCCCATCTCGTCCAGAATCCCAAGGAGCGTGTTATGAACCGGGCTGCAGAAGATACAGTGATCGGACTTGTAGAAAGTGATGCATGCAGATTTTCCGCACGGAGTCAACATTTTCTCGCTCCATGCAGGAAGGGAGATGACGAACCTGCATCCTTGTGACTGGTTTCCTATCACTCTGTCCTCGACCCATACTCGTCCGTCAAGGCTGCTTATTGTTTGATCTACGAGGGTCAACCCCAGTCCTCGTCCAGCCGCCTGCTTACTTTGAGCTCCAGTCCGTTTGAAGACAGTTTCTTTCATGTCGTCCGGTATTCCAGGACCGTTGTCAATGAACTCAATCCTGATTGCCCTTCCGAAGTCATCAAATCTAGCATTGACTTCAAGCTCGACCTCCTCATGTGGATCGTACAGAAGCGCGTTGTGAATGATGTTGAAGAAGGCGCTCCAGAGATACATATGACCCAAGACCTCGAATGCATCGTCCTCAATATTCGAAGTAATCTTCAGCGTCTTCGACGGGACATCTCTGCTGGCCTCAGTCACAGCTCGCTTGAAATGAGGATAGAGGTCGGTTCTTTCTGGCATGGGAGGTGCGTTCTTGATTGCAATTAGTGCACGCATGTTCGCTATCATTCTGGCAGCTCGTCTAACATTCATGGCTGTTTCATTAACGGATGACTGAACGTTTGCAGGTAGCTGTACTAGGGAATCAACAAGATCCAGAGTGAAAGTTGTATTTTGATTGACACTGTTTAGGTCTTGTGTCATTACGTCGAGATACAGCTCAGCTCGGTCTATTGCGTTATGTTCTCTTAGTTCCGCGGCCTTCCTCCTGTCGACGTTCAATGCCATGAAACCTATTTCAGAGCGTTTTGCTGTATCAGCTGAGAGCGGGTTAGCAGCGATGTTCACCCACACAAAGTAGCCCTCTATATGCTGCATTTGAATTTCCACGTCTCTCAGTGTCCTCCCACGAAGTATCTCTCGCATTGCCTGCTGCCCGGGGCTTTTCTCGTCCTCAGTAATGAACGCCTTGATGTTCAGCCCGACCATGTTCTTAGCTTCGTATCCAAGCAGCTTTTCAGCTGCCTCGTTAACATCCTGAATAACTCCTTTTGGACTTAGGGTGAAGATGGCTAATGGTGAGGAGTCGTAAAGCCCCCTGAACCGAGTTTCTGATTCTTCCGCGGCTTCCTTGAGAGATAAGCTCTTCGTAACATCCCTGATGATTGCTACAACCGCAGGCGAATCGTGGAAACTGAAGTCATTGGTGCTTACATCCACGCTGATTAGTTCTCCATCTTTTCGCTGCAGCCGTGCATGGAAACTATCTCGCCCTTTTTTCTCGCCAATAAACGCTTGCAGCTTCTCCGGGTGATAGCGGCGTTCCAGAGGGTCGATAAGCTCATCAATGAATAGCCCTTCTACGGCTTCAGGTTCATACTTTAGCATTCTTGCGAATGCTTCATTCGCGAATACCACCTCCTCATCTTTGATGACCGCTATTCCGTCATTAGCCATCTGCAAGATACCGCGAAGAAGGTCTTCACTACGCGAGACCGCATCTTGATTACTAGACGATGGGGAACTGTCGTGTGAGCGCTTCTTCACCAACTACGGGCACCTCTCTCAAATTATTGTGCAGCGCGGAGGTTGCTGCCAATAGGAACAAACTTGCCCTATTGAAGTTTCTCACCATGGGCTAAAAGAAGACATGAGCATATCAGGCATCTAAAACAATCTTGGCCGGAAGTCTTTCCTCAGATGAACTTCTTTGTGATTCTCCTTGAACCCGGAGCTGAGGTATATCTTGATTATGTCAGCTCGTTTTTCACTCACAATTGTGTCAAGAGCTCGGAAACCTTTCTCCTCAGCAATCTTTGCTATCTTCTGCAACATTCTTACACCTAGAATGGTTTCCTCTAACTCATCTTCTATTTCGAAGTGCCGAATGTGTCCAACCAAGCCAAACGATGGATCTTTCCCCACATCGAGTTTTAGCGATGCCACGACCAAATCACCTGCAACTGCCACCACGTACATCGTTTCCTTTGGTGCACCTTGGGCTAGCAGAGCATTCCGAGTCGATAAATTTTGAAAACTGATTCCTTCCCTGGAATAGAACTCCTCGAGGGCAGTTCTATCATGTGCTGTTGCGAGACGTACGTCAATCTCCATATCAACGAGCTCCTAATGGTGTCAGTAAGATACAAGTGTGTTTATAGAAGTACGGTTGTCTTGCGCAAACCGCTAGAGTCTTCGCAATAGCCCAAGACGCAGATTTGAAATAGTTTCGTGCGCACTATGGCTTGAGAATCATCTAATCTGAGTGGTTGACATGGAGTTGACGGATGCAAAGGATGCCCCAAACCCCCATTTCCTCTTGACCCTTGTTTTGATTATCTCGTTTCTTCTTCTAGTGATTGCGATTGCACTGATGCTCTTGCCACCAGGTTAGTGAAGTTTATTTCACAATTATATCGTAGAGGTCAGTGATGCGTTTCGTGAACTCATTGTCCGGGTGCTTCAGTGTCACAACATACCTGCTGCCAACCTCAATCAGGAGGGGCAATAAAGGTATGATTGTGGCGACCTTTGTCTTAAACTTCCTCTCAACCTCTTTAATAATGGCCTTGTCTTCGTAGATGCCCGGTTTCTTGTTTATCACGATATGAATGTCAGGAACCTGCAGTTTCCGGGCGACACTGAGAGTGGCAGCGGTTCCGAGCAAGTCCTGTTCGTCAATCCGTGCCACAACAAAGAGATAATCTGCTGTTGCCATTGAGAGCAGCGTTTCCCGGTCAAGGCCAGGGTGAGTGTCGATTATTAGGTAATCAAGGTCCTTGACTTTGATTACGTCAGCAAAACCTCTTCTGAGGTCGCTCACTTCATAGCCTTCCCTAAGAATCCGCGTGATGTCGGTTGCTGTCATAGAGCTTGGGATTAGGAATAGTTTACCTTTCTTGATTCCAAGTCGTTGTGTCATGTTGACGCATGTGGCGCCGATGTCACATTCGCCTCTCAAGTAATCATTGAGAGTATGCTTCATCTTCTCTCGGCCCATACCGAAGATCACGTGTATACCAGGCGAGGCCATATCTGTGTCCATAACTGCAACTCTCTTGCCATCAAGAGCCATTATGGCAGCCAAGTTGGCAGCGATATTGGATTTCCCTGTTCCTCCACGAAAACTATGTATGCTGATGATTTCCCCTGGCACTTTATCTCACCTGACATGATTCATGATTCGGTCTTTCTCCCATGTGACGTAGTTGCCAAGCGCTCGCAGAACTTCAAGTATTCTTGAGGCAGGGATTTGGGTCCTCTCCGAAATTTCTCGCAGCGAAAGGCTTCCTGTGCAATACCGCCAGACAACGTCAACAACGTCGAAGTCCCTTTTCTTAATTCCTATGACCTCAAGATAGGCCGAAAAGCGCTCATCCCTCTCACCCATGACTGGGAATATTTTCGTTATGCGGACCAATCCCTTCGCAATCAGCTGAGCTAGTATCTCATTGCTCTGTTCCCGCTCCAAGCCGCTGCTTTCTTGGATATCTGCTATTGTTCTATTTTTACCTAAAGCGTTGACGATATTGTGGCCGCCTTCACGCATCTCGTCTGGCATATTTGTGAATACGATTACTGAGTCGCGTTTGACTTCATCAAGCGGAAGCGCAGGAACCACTGCATCGTATTCATAGAACGCAATCGGTCTCTCCATTCGCTCGGGGTCGAATCTTTTGACGTCAAAAAAGCTAGTCATTTGCAAACGTGTCACAAAGGGGCTCACAAGTTCTACATACGTCTTGTCCGAGAGTCCTAGTGCAACAACAAACGCACAGACCCCCTTGTTTCTTATTCTAACAAGGATGAATGAATTCGATGGGTCAAGACAGGAATGCTCTACCATCTTGACTGTTTCTGGTGATTCGGAACTGGCGAAAGGCGGTGTGAGATCGAGCACAGCTTCAAGCTCGTACGCTCTCAAGTTGGAAACCACAACATAGCCATCCCATGTGACCACGCCCCCTCGAAGAATATCCCTGTTCAATTCAATCTCGGATAGAGTTGCCTTCAGGCTTCTAATGTCATCCGCCGGAAGCAACGCTGTTCGATACCGTCGTGCCAGCCCGGGAACTCCATCGAATTTCTGAAGAATCGCTTCGACTACGTCCGCAAAGGGCCTGAACCCCCTCGAGTCCGGGAGATCCTTTAAGAGCTCGCTGTAGAACATACTAACGAACTGCTCAGCAATGTCTTTCAGAATTACCCGGTGTATCTCGCCACTGTCCTCTTCAGCCACCAGAGCAATGAAGTACAGGTCGCCCTTTCGCTCCCACACCAGTTTGTTCGAGGAGAAGGACATCACTCTGATTTGGTCTTGACCGACTTCTTCGGCGAAAGAACCCACGGCTGATAAGAAGGCTGCTACAAGCTCGTCGAGTTTCTTCGTTCCCGTGACGCTATAGTGAAAGATTAGAATGCCGCCTTCACGTAGAACGATTATCTCTTTAACCAAGGGAGTGGCCTCCGGTGCTATGAACCTGTGCCAGTTGACTCACCCTCACTTATAGATTTGTGCAGACGAGCGACTCGTACGAATCAACCGAGATTTGCAGGCATTTCCTAACCAGCTGTAGGCTCATCTGCCAAACCACTGACCTCTATGTAACTCCAGTTGACTTCCGTTCCTAGCTTCGCGAGAACTTCGTAGAGGCGATCAGCAGTAACTCCCAGTCGTTCGCTCACATCCACGACGGATCTTTCGCCATTGCACAGATGTTTTGCTCTTTCCAGTAGTTGGTATTCCTTGCTTGGCAGTCCTACCAAGTCAAGGAACGCATTGAACCTAGCATCTTCGCCTTCAATGACCGGGCACATCTTGGCGATTCCTAGAACTCCTCTGATGGCCAAGTACTCTATCACTTCTGAGATTGCATCTTCCTCAATATCCAGTTTGTTCGTAATACTATGGATAGAACTGTTGCCATCAATTGCTGTGAGAACCCGGGCGCCCAAACTCCCAAAATCTCGGTGTAGCTCATCAAGGAAGCCTCCTGTCCTTATTGCAACGTCTAGAATTTCCTTTCGAACTGTCGGGATAACATAAGCACTAAGATTAGAGATGATTATCAGCACGCCTTCGTAGTAATGGAAAACACCCTGGACCTCGTGCCTAAAGTCTTCGAAGACATCTAGGATTGGTATTTCCATCCTCAGTTCAGTTTCATACGTCGCCATGAACTTCCGGCTCAACTCCCTTAAGACTGCCCTTAGCACCTTTTTTGAAGCACGCTTGTCAACTAAGAAGATGAAGAGGAAATCTGGATTGAATTGCTCGTATAACAATTCTGAACCTTCAAACGTCAAGCTTCGGATGGACCGCTCACCAAATTCTGTGGCAAAGCTTGTGATAGCACTGAGAAAGCCTGACAAGAGAGAGTCCATCTTGCGAACATTGGTTCTCGAGAAATGAAAGATTGGTAATCCTCCCGAAGTAATTACCATGAACTCCTGAACTCCGAGCTTTCTAACCAACTAACATCTCTCCTTGCTTCTTGACCCGATGTATCTTGTCTTTAAGGTATCGCTGTTTCAGTCGCGAGAATCGCTACCTTCGTCAACGCGTATGTTACCCGAAAGGTCCATATTGCCTTACATACGGAGCCATGTAGCGCCCCGCGTAAGGTGACATACATGCTCGAGTACAGGGAGTTCCCAGTGAGAACGGCTCTAACGTACATACTATTCTCTCCTAGTGTTGCTTTTGCAATACTAGTGATTGTCAAGGTGATAGAGGGTTCACTGCTACCATTGACGCTGCTGGAACACCACGGACTGCTTGGTCTTGGAGTCTTAGCAGCAGCCTTCTCGTTACTAGTGGCCGGCTTTATTGTTGACAGGCTTCAAAGAAAGGATATCCTGATGTACCTAAGCGCTTTGACACCTGGTATCATTGGCTTGCTGGGGTCGATGATTGGATTCCCGAATGAGTACACCCCCCACATAGAAACTGCACTTGTGATTTCTTCGTTTGCGTGTCTTGCGTTTCTAATGGTGCCCTGGACAGTCCAGCTGAACCGGACAGTAGTCGTGAAGTTTCGCGGAAAGGTCGATGCTGCATTTCTTGCCTTCGCACTTGTAGCCTTTCTTGTTTACTATCTTTTTTCTGCCATGGGCGTCATTTTCATGGCGAGTGACCTATTACTTCCTGCAGTGATTTCATTTGTTGCCGTGATAACCGCCGTAGCGTTGCGGCCTTGGAAGCTCGACCAGGCTCCGTTAGCTGTGCAGGGCTCGGTAATGAGGTATTTCCGTCCAATGACTTTAATCCTAGCAGCTCATATGCTATGGTTCTTCGTTGCAAAGCTTAGGTTTCAAGCGGAAGGACTGGGAACTCTAAGCCAAGCGGTAGGTTTCGGAATTTTCGAGGTATGCATTCTTATTGTCGGCGTTGTTGCGGCTGGACTTCTTGCAGACTTCCAGGGACGAAAAACTGCATTCAGTACATTGATCCTGCTAATGGGTCTGCTGACGATTTTCGGGTCTGCGATGTATGAACTCTTCTTTGCTGACTCCGGCTCAGTGTGGGGTGTAGGTCTACTGGCATTTGAACGGTTTATTGAGGGATATATGCTGGGTCTTTGTTTGCCACTCATTTGGTCAGAACTCGGCTCTGCGAAGACCAAGGGCCTAAGGCTCTCCCTTGTTTGGTTCTTCTTTCTAGGCTACATGGCTCTCTTCTGGGCGGTGGATCTTGAGGCTACAGTCTTTGGACTCACATTCGTTATCCCAGAGCAACTCACCATGTTTGGAGGTAACGTAGCAGTGTTCCTCTCTCTCATCGCCCTGTATATGATTGGGCCTTTGCCGCAGATACTGGGTAGAGAGATCGAAATGGAAGAGTTGGCTTTGGACTTTGATGACCGGCAGGTCAAACGGACTGTGGATGCTTTTGTTGGTCACGATGATTTCACTTCCATTCGGTCACAGCTCGATGTGCTAGATGCTGGAGCTGAGATAAGTGAGGTTAGTGACAAGGATATGAGCGATATACTTGGAGATGATTTCGTTGAGATGCTGCCGCTTAGGCGAGTGCCAGGAGTCGGTCCAACCCTTGAGAAGAAGCTTCGGCATGCTGGGTACAAATCTGCAGCACAGCTATCCGGAGAAACTCCGAAACGACTTGCAGAGAAGATTGACGGTCTTGGCCTAGTACGGGCTGAGAAGATAATCGGCGATGCGCGAAAGATTGTGAAAACAACTGTGAAGCCGAACCGCAAGAGGAACAGAAGCTGAATCCTAGGCAATTACGCTATTCCGGTTTGTCGAGCAATCTAATCTTTCGAACAGTCTTCCCCTTTGATGAATGAGGTGTTCTCAGAACTGTATCATTCTGCTTTTCGATTTCCCTGGCTTCATCTGCCAACGATGCCGCCGCCCG
>DAOVDG010000088.1 GCA_030669595.1 Candidatus Thorarchaeota archaeon | reverse complement strand
TTTGCGGGTCCGTTTCTCGGCTCTGAAGACGGCATGTGGAACAGCGGGGTCTCCAACCCGAATCCCCAGCTCCTCGACATCCTTGGCGGAGGAACAGCCAACGTCAATGAACATCTTGTCTTTGGTCACAACATTCTTGCGATCCTCGGGAGTCAACACATGCGGCGGCGGCGCACCAATAACCCCAATGACTTTCTTGTCACCTTCAGATGGTTTGATGACCACTTGATGACCCAACAGAACTTGGTCCCATATTCCACCAAGTTGATGGAAACGCAGGAACCCCGTTTTCTCGACGTGGGTGATGACGAAGCCGATTTCATCAATGTGTCCCGCAAGCATAATCTTGGGGCCTGAGTCACCCCTGCGAAACACAACAGAGCCAAGGCGATCATAGAGGACCTCGTCTGCATACTTCTTACCGTATTCATGGGCGATTTTCTGAGCCTCATGCTCGTGGCCACTCGGGCCGAAGGCATTGCACAAGTCTTCGAGTAATTTAATGTCAAGTTTGAAATCTGTCACAGGTTTCACTTCAGCTGCTTTGAATGAAACGCAGGACCTTCAACCAGCAATTATGTATAGCGGTCAGGGCGCTAATGCTAATGGCTACGTGAGGCTTGCCGCGGCAAGCAAACGGAAGGCTTCCTCAACGTTTTGCCCGCTCAACGCACTTGTTTCGAGGTATCCGTTGAGGCCATGTTCTTCCACAAACTGCTCGCACATCTCAGTTGAAATTATTCTCTCTTCGACAAGGTCCACCTTATTTGCAAGCAAGATAATCGGAATCCTGTGACCCAAGGATTTCTCGGTTTCCTCAATCCATTTTGAAAGTTCCAAGAAGGTGTTCTTCCGGGTTGTGTCAAAGACAAGCAGAGCTCCCTTTGAGCCCATGTAGTAACTGCTTCTGATGAAGTCGAACCGCTGTTGCCCTGCAAGATCCCAGACAAGAAGCTTCACATTCACGAGATTCCCAGTGGATCTCTCTACTGTTACGGTTTTTACGGCGAACTGGCTTCCAATCGTCACGATGTACTGCTCGGTGAACTTGTGCGTTAGGAAGCGGTTGACCAGAGCGGTCTTGCCGCTGCCCCCGGCGCCAATCAAGACCACCTTGCGCATAAACATCACTTCGCCGGACAACTGCATATCTCAACCCTACATCGCTCGCTACCAAATGCGCGGAAGTGTCTTGTGAGAGGTGTGAACACGAAACCTCCAAACATCCGATGCATTATTGAACTCTCTTGGACTCCATATAGCCTTTGTCGGACTAGACCGTCCTGAGGAAAGATGAAAGCTTACCAAAAGATTGGCGCGTTCGGAGCCCAAATATCACACGAGCGCGAAGGAGTTATATCACGCTCAAAAAGGATGAATGAATGGGGGCACGCACTATGCGCCTAATCACAGTGAAAATGAGCGACATCTATGTCAAAGGCCTCGATAAGCTTGTGGAGATTGGAATGTACCCATCGCGTAGCGAGGCGATAAGAGTGGCAGTCCGAGACCTGCTGATGAGAGAACTCTGGAACGATGGTATGCCGCTCGTAGACACAGCAGATATCAACGCTGAGTAGCTGGAAAGCGCCGCGCGCCGAGGCAAGTCCATCACTTTGCTTTCTTCATCCCCACAACACACATTAGGGAACCAGACGACTCAAAGGTAAAGTCGTGCCATAATTGGGAGGTCTAGACTAAATGAATTTCAGGATTCTCTTTAAGAGCTTCAAGTTCGCATTTAGGTCCAGAAAGCGTGTGTTGTCGTTCATTGTCGTGTATGCATTCCTTTTCGTCACCGTTGCCAGAGGATTGGAAACTCCTTCGTGGTATCTATATCTGGCCATGGCACTTGTTGTCGGCACATTCTATGCTATTATTATCTCCCAGTTCAGGCGTCGGGACATATCCATCTTCAAATGCATAGGTTGGGACAACAGCAATGTCATGCTGCTTCTGGTTGGTGAAGTTGTCCTTGTATCACTATCAGCATTTCTAATCCTGTTCCAGCTGTCTATCGAGATAATCGGGCTTACGGCATACCTGGGTGGATTGGGTTCTGACCTGCTCGCTAGCCTCCACAGTGCAATGGTGATAGATGTTGTGCCGCTGGTGACAACTCTGCTTTGGATTGTAGTTCTTCAAATTCCAGGTTTGCTGCTTGCCCAGTATAGGGCCACAAGAATACCACCGATGAGAGCACTTAGGGAGGAATAGAAATGGCGAATCCAATAATTCAAGTTCAGGGTGTGAACAAGGAATATGGGAAGCGTAAGAATACTGTCGCCGCCCTGAAGAACATCAATATCGAAATTCAAAAGGGGGAGTTTATCGCGGTGGTAGGTCCCTCTGGCTGTGGGAAGTCCACTCTGCTTCATGTAATGTCAGGTTTGGAAGCACCAACCTCTGGTCGAGTTCTGGTCGATAGCGTTGATGTTACGCTAATCAGTGAACGGGATCTTCCGAAGGTGAGAGCGCAGAAGATAGGCTTCGTATTCCAAGCATTCCTGCTTATTGAGGATCTCACCGCCTTCGAGAATGTTCAGTCAGTTTTATGGCCAAATGACGAAATCAAGAAGGAAAGACAGGAAGATATGGCCCTAGAAGTGCTGCGCGAGGTTGACATGTTGGAGCGACGCGACCACTTCCCGCGACAGATGAGCGGTGGTGAACAGCAACGCATAGCCATTGCAAGAGCCCTCGTCAATAGGCCACCAATTCTTTTCTGCGATGAGCCAACAGGCAATGTAGACTCAAAAACAGGCGACGCCATATTGAAGATAGTCGCCCAGCTAAACAGAGAGAAGAAGATGACTGTTGTCCTCGTGACACATAACGACGACCTCACGAAGTACGCCAAGCGAGTCCTCAAAATGAAAGATGGTGCCATAACATCGGATAGATCATAGTCTTTGAGGGAAACACTCGGGCGGTCCATGGGACACCCGAACAAAGCTTTAGAAGTGGTTTCTGAGAGTTCACGCTAAGTCCTAGGAGATTTACAGATATGGAGTTCTCTGATTGCCTAGCTGCACAGCAAGAGGCTGAAGAGAAGGCGAGCAGAGGTAGCAACGAAGAGGCAACAGATCTCTTTGCGCGCTCAGCGAAATGCTGGCAACGATGGGAATCATTCGCAAAGGCAGCAGGGTGCTATGAACGTGCGTATGAACATGCGATGCTGTCGCAACGGTACTCGAGGGCCGCAAGTCTGCTGATGAATGCAGGATCATCGTGGATTAGGCAGGGGGAGCATGAGAAGTTCGAGATAGACTGTCAGATAGCAGCAGAGGCCCATATAATGGCCGCTGAGGAGGAAAGAGACCCTAAGCACTTCGTTGTGGGCGCATTCTGTGCAATAACAGGCGGCGACCTCGAGATGGCAAAACAGTTGATTCATGCGGCAGCGGAAACTACAAGGGGCCAGGTAAAGGAACTCATCAATCTCGCACTTATGCTAAGCGAGTATCAGTTTGGAGAAGCAGATCGATACATCGAGTCTACCATAGTGGAAATTTATGACCGGAATAAAATCCGTGAGGTGCTCAGAACCTTTGAATTGGTCTTTGCTGGTTTCGTCAGAACCTCACTAGAGTCCGAAGCTGCAGTGACGGTTGTCAGTCTGGTCGAAAGCACAGGCCTAGAGTATGGCAAAGTGGAGAAACTTGTCAGAAAGGGTGTTGAAGAGGGTCTTATTCCAGCCTACTTTGATAATGAATCGAAAGAGCTAGTCATTGACGCGGACAGGTATGATATTGACGCTCTCGGATTGAGACAAGGCCCCATTCTTAGTAGGGACCTCAAGGATCCGGGAGCATGGGACATCGACCCGGACGAATGAAGGACCTCAAACAGATATTTCTCCATCATAATGCTCTGAGAAATTCTTTTTAGGACGATTGCTGACTCATGCTTAGTTCGCCCACCATGAAACATAGGTGCTGCTGATGACTCAAGGGATGAAATGGCTGCAATGCCCAGTCTGCAAGCAGACAATTCACTGGAAAATCCCTGAAGCTGCATTGAAAGAAGTAAAGCGATTCCCTGCCGCAATAGTCGTCAAGCATGATGACCACTACATAATTGTGTACCTGGACAGCCATTTTCAGCTGGCAGATACAGAAGTAGTCAGTGCATTCGTAGAAGGATTGGCGCAGAAGAAAGAGTAGTTCAATTCTCTTCGCGAGTATCTACTGCTGAACGCCGAATGGTACAGCAAGTCCATTATCGTAGGCCCACTCAAGCACTCGGGATGCCTGCGCACTTGCCATGTTCCAAGTCTGGAGATAAGAAACAAGGCGCTCGACCCCGATCACCCAGTCGGACAGCAATTCTTCGATTCTTCGTCGGATGTTTGGTTCTTTGACCTCTTTTAGTATGGGAAGTAGACTGCCAACCAGACTTTGCGATAGCACGAGTATTGTTTCCAGTCGAGCGACCCACTCTTCCCGAGGCAAGCCTTGTAAGGTCTGAGCTACCGCGAGGTGGTAATCGTACTGTGCAGTGAAATACCTCAGACGCCAGCCGAGAACCTCTAATACCAGCGAACGGTGAGCAGCGGTCGGTGCAGTCTTCATCATTAGTGAGAGAAAGCGTTCATGCATCTCATCGGCAGACTGGCTTGCTTCGAAGAACAATGCCATCGCCTGCTGATAATCGTCCATGGCAAGGCATGCTTCCGCTTGTTTAGATGCTTTCCTAAACTGTTCGAGAACCCTTCTAGTTCTTCCGCCTACGTCAGGAGTCGGTCTGTTATCGTTGGTTCCCGTCACTTGTTACACCAGCTAACTCATCTATCCGTTCGGTGTTTCATCTCATGAATTTCAAGCCAATAATCGCCCCAAAAACAAATCTATGATGTCCTCGCTCATCGTAATGGCCCCGATTAGTTCAGGTCGCGTGACAAGGGGGGCTTATTCTTCCGCTTGTACTCCTCAGTTGCCTTGGTCCAGTTCATGAATGCTTCATCCGGGGGATATTCCACGTAGAGTTTCTCGCGCTTCGCCTCAAGTAGTCGATTCTCAAGACCAGCCAGCTGTGCCATGGTGATGAGCTTATTGCCAGCCTCTAGAGACACATCTATGGCTGGTGATAGCCAAGACTTCCAATGCGGGGACCTCAACAAGTGATGGTCCACTACAAGTGTGGGGATTTGCGACGCAAGCTCGGTTATGGCTGAGAGCGCGGAGGCTTTGTCGCCCGCCTTGAATCGACTGAGATAGATGGGGGGGCCTCCGACTATGGCAAGGTCTGCACGAGAGGATATGCAATACTCAAGCGCCTGTTGAGCTACTGGACCTTGAACGTCAGGTGCAAACAGGACTTTTTTCCCGCCGTGGCTAATTATCGTGGCAATAACGTATCCGAGGAAAGTTGATTCTGGACCGTGCGGCAGTGGTTGAGAGTACGTGACTAGAGTGTCACCAAAAGACCAGGATTGGCCATCTGCCCATCGAATCTCCCCTACTATTCCATCCAAGTCTTTCTGGAAGAAGTGTGCTCTGCGCTTCTGAGAGTGATTGATGTGTGATCTGGCGTCTTTCGCAAGAACTGTCTTCCCCTCGAACATGCGTTGAAGCTCTTCCCGGGAACCGAACGTGTGCATGAAGTCTGTGAACCCCGGTCGCACATGGTCATAATGATAGTGTGATACAGAAAGCAAATCTGCCTTCCTAGCTGACACAAAGATGGACTCCAGGAATCTCAGAAGAAGTTCATACTCTAATGGGTGTGGCTCAAGTTGATACCTCGTGGAAACTGCTGCTGACGGGTCAAGAACAATGGAGAGATCCGGAGTTGTGACCCGGGTGCATAAGGAACGTACGCCCATACTCTCTGCTGCCAGAGGCGTTATCTCCATCTCACCCAGAATCACGAGTCTGCCTTCCTGTAGTAGTTGAGGTGATACCTGGCGCCATCATGCAAGAGCTCTGCTTCGTACATTCCGGACCAACCAGCTGCGACAGTGAAGCTCTGGAACATATGCCAGTCAGATGGAAGGAAATCCGCATTCTTCCCGAGAATCTCATCCAATGTGAAGAGCTTCAAGTCGCCCTCTCGATGGCTATCTTTGAAGTCATCAATTTCGGCATAACCAACGAATATCAGGAAGTGAGCGGAGAGTTCCTGATTCGACCTAACCAGACGTTCTGAAACCATTCCACGATATTCATAGTTCCGAACTCCTGTTGCGCTGGTTTCTTCCATGACCTCTCGTACTGCAGCATCATGTATATGCTCCCCGAGATTCACTTTCCCACCGACCATGCTCCATAGATTCTCGTACGGAGGCTTGTGACGCCTAATGAACAGGTATTGGTCAGCACATCGTAGAATCGTAATCGCGATTGGCAATGAACTAGCCATCGTGTAATTCACCAGCTATTGAACTAGGAAAACGGGAGTGTGGCTTTAAACCTAGGGAAGGCGGGGTGCACAGCTTGAGATTCATGCAGAATGATGCTCAGGAAATCGGGGATAACATTCTTAGCAACCACATTCCAATTGCAGCCGGGTCTTTGCTTTGGGTAAAATTCTGAGTGACGAGAACAGAACGAGGATATTGGCGACGATAATGCCCTCCAAGAGCGAAATCCTTGCTCAACAGGAAATAATCAAGAAGCTCACTCACGCACTCGAACAACAAGCAGATGTTCAAGGGCGAATCTACTCGTTCATTGAGGCTCAAGGCTCCACAGGTGAGAAACAAACACAATTGAGAGGTGCAGCTGACATCGATCTCTTTGTAGGGCTCAGACCAGATGATTACTCGGAAACCCTGTCACTCCCAGCGACTGAGCGGCACCGGGCACTTGATGTGACGCTTGATGACATTGTGGAGAAGTGGTTCATTCCAGCCATTCAAGATCTGGACGTTCACGATGTGCAGAAAACCTTCTCGCAACACCCGTACCTATCGTTGAAGATGGATGGACTTGATATCGATATACTATGCTGTTTCGATATCTCCCAAGACGAGATTATGTCAAAAGGACCCATAACAGCCGTTGACAGGACCGTTCATCACTCACGTCATATCGCTGACAGCCTGACAGAGAGGATGAGGGAGGACGTGCGACTTCTCAAATCATTTGTGCGTGCCAGTCATGCCTATGGCGACATGTGTGCAGTGGGAAGAATGGGTTTCACCGGGTACGCACTGGAACTTCTTGTAGTCGCCTCGGGTTCACTTGATGGTGCATTGAAAGCATTGGCCGCCCTAGATCAAGCCCCCCACGACCCTCTGAATCGATCGCTGGAGCAATTGAAAAAAATCCCAGCTTTTCGTGACAACATCATCTTCATTATAGATCCTGTCGACACTGGAAGGAACGTGGCCTCTAGTTTTTCACCCCGGGCATACAGATGGCTGAAGAAAAGAATCCAAGAGATCAGGAGTGCGGAAAAAGCAGGGAAACACAAAGTGGCATTGGACGCGTTTCTGGAAAGCTCAATCCCTACAGCCAATTTGCCTGACTGGCTTGTCCCCCATGCCTTGGCTTACGAGTTCACATCAGATGGTTCAGTACATTATACTATTCTCAGAGACAAGCTGTACAGGTTAGCACGGAAAGTCTCTTCCCAATTGAAACGTGAACGGACTGGAGAACCAAGATTCGGAAACATATTGATTGAGGTATACTTCGAAAATGCGATGTTCTCGATTGGCTTCCTAATTGAAAGTCCTGCTGCTGAAGAATCGTACGAACGAAGGGGGCCGCCAGCAGAGCTCGTTGAGGGAGCGAGGGAGTTCAGGAGCACACACAAGGAAGTATCTGAGCGAGATGGCTTCCTGTGGACCATTGAGAGAAGGAAATGGACAGATGCCTTCGCGCTTGCTGATAACATTGTTAATCGGAACCCCATAAATGGACTCACCCACAATCCTGACAGGGGAATAGTTTCTGCTAGAGTGTTGAATGCGCTCTATCTGTACGCGGTTCCTGTGGAAAGCATTTTGCTCGAACAATGGCAAGGATTTAAGGAGTAAGGCACTGAGTAAGCTAAGTGACCAATCGTGCCATCAGGGATTGCTTTCATTTCTCACCCGAAGTCCATTCTGCATAGACAGCCCTTTCCAAGGCCGCATCTTGAGTCCTTTGATAGCCCTATCAGAGTTCAGATGGCTGAAAAACATCTGTCAGAGAAAGGCATGCTCCAAACAATGAGTAGAGTGAAAGCACCCAAGGCGACTCCAGAGGATGCCCTGCTCGTTCATTCTGCATATCTCGTTGACACTGTTGGGTTGATGTCAGACTTGGGCAGTGGGGAGCTTGGTGAGGGATCTTATGCGAGTCCTGACCTTCTGGAAACAGCGCTCATAGCTATGGGAGGCTCCATGAAGGCAGCGGAGATTGTGGTGTCAGAAGAGGCTAGACACGCATTCGCATTGATAAGACCTCCGGGGCATCATGCGAGTGTGTCAACACCGATGGGGCTCTGCTACTTCAACAACGTGGCAGTCGCAGTGAAACACATCATGAAACGTCACGGCATCAAACGTGTATCAATTCTGGACTTCGACGCCCATCATGGAAATGGCACATCCGAGATATTCTACACACACTCTGGAGTCCAGTACATCTCGTTGCACGAGTATGACTACGAGAACTTCGGACTGGGGCATTACGAGGAGATTGGTTACGGAGAAGGAAAAGGTACAAACATCAACATCCCCTTGCTTGAAGCGTCTCCTGACGTTTCCTACAAGACGGCAATAGAGAGAGTTGTGCGACCCGTTCTTGAATCCTTCAGGCCCGAAGTTATTGCCGTTTCAGCAGGCTACGACCCACACTATGCCGACCCTGTTGGCAATATGAATGTCGATAGCTCGACGTTCTGGGAGTTCGGACACGCTGTCAATGAGGTTGCAAATGCACTTGGAGCAAAGGGATCATTCTGGGTTCTTGAGGGGGGGTATAATCCTCTAGTTCTTGGCCCCTGCATTGAAACAAGCCTCCAAGGGTTACAGGGAAAGAGAAAAGAGAAACTCGATGATCAAGTTATTCGAGAAGTAGAAGATGAGCTCGTCGACGCCAACAACCAAGTGTTTAACAAAGTCCTAGAAACCCTAGCCCCCTTCATGTAACTTCATTTCCAACGTCCTACACCCCGACGGCATGGACAAGATTTTAAGGTCAACCGGTATGAGCGGCTTAAGAACGAGTTACGGTGGAACATGGAAGTGGCCAAAAAAAGAAAATCTGGCGGACGCTCGAAAGGCGGCTCCGGTAAGTCGAAAACTGTCCAGTGTTCGAAATGTGGACGTATCATCCCCATAGACAAGGCTAAACG
>DAOVDG010000133.1 GCA_030669595.1 Candidatus Thorarchaeota archaeon | reverse complement strand
CAATTCTCAAGCGTTATCTAGGTGAGTTGACTGCCTGCTGTGGACCAGGAGTGTGACAAACGATGAATAAGTATCCAAGCAAAGAACCCGTTCTGGTAACATGTGGCCTACCTTACGCCAGCGGGGAGATGCACATAGGTCATCTTCGCACCTATGTTCCTGCTGACGTGTTTGTTAGACTTCTGAAGAAACTGCAGACCGAGGTTGTTTTCATCTGCGGGTCTGACACGCACGGGACTCCGGTGGTTACCACAGCTGAGGAACTAGGAGTTTCGCCAAAAGAGCTCTACGAGAAGTATCACAAGCACTACGTTGAAACCTTCCCCCGCTTGGGAATCGAGTTCGACAACTACTCCACGACCAACGACCCAGAGAACCGTCACAGGACCCGCCAACTGGTGTCAACTCTCCAGGAGAATGGCCATATCTACGCCAAGGACTTGGAGTCCCCCTTCTGCGATCAATGCGGCAGGTCTCTGCCTGACCGCTTCGTACGGGGTAAGTGTCCATACTGCGGCGCTGACGCCAGGGGCGACGAGTGCGATCAAGGATGTGGTCGTTACTTGGAGCCTGGAGAAATACTCAATCCGCGTTGTGCAGTCTGTGACTCTCCCACTCGACCTGTGACACGTGAACACTACTACTTCAAGTTGAGTGCGTTTGAGGATTTCCTGAAGGACTTCCTCACTAACATGGATGGCACCAAGAATGCTCGGAACTACGCTCTGGGCTGGGTCAAGGAAGGTCTTAGGGACTGGTGCATAACACGTGACTTGAACTGGGGGTTCAAGTTTCCTGGTGATGAGAGTCTAACTCTCTACGTTTGGGTGGACGCACCAATCGGTTACATATCGGGCACTGAGATCTGGTCCAAGAAGATTGGTAAGCCCAAGGAATGGGAAAAGTACTGGAAGCCAGGAAAAGGTCACCTCGTCCACTACATCGGTCAGGATATCGTGTACCATCACTGCATCTTTTGGCCTGCCATGTTAAAGGGCAGTGGTTACAACTTGCCCGATGCAGTAGTGGCGTCTGGAATGCTTAAGATAGACGGTCACAACTTCAGCAGGGGCAGGGGCTATGTCGTCTGGATAAAGGAGGACTACCTAGACAAGGGACTCGACTCAGACTATCTCCGCTATTTTATGGTGTCAGGCACTTCGCAAACAAAGGATTTGGATTTCTCTTGGCAGAGCTTGGCAGACAAGGTGAATAATGAGCTAGTGGCGACTTTTGGCAATTTCATCTACAGAGGTCTTCACTTCACCAAGAAGCACTTTGGCGAAGTCCCGAAAGGAGAGCTCGATCCGAACCTAAGGAAAGAGATAGAAAAGACAATCGAGACCATCATCTCTGCCACAAATGAGTACGAGCTCAAGAAGGTAAGTGATGCGATTTCGCGTCTCGCATCGGTTGGTAATGAGTACTTCCAGGCGAACGCACCTTGGAAGTTGGTGAAGGCAGACAAAGAAAAAGCAGGTGTGGTTCTCTACAATGCTATTGCCCTTGCCAAAGCCCTCGCAGTTCTTATTGAACCAATCATGCCGACTGTGGCTGAGAAGGTTTGGAGTCAGTTAGGGTTTGAAGGCTCTAAAGTCCATAAGGTATCGCTCGAAGAGGCACTGAAGCCTCCCAAGGTTGGTGCCAAGCTGGGCAAGCCGGTTCCAGTTATCTCAAAGATAGATGACAAGGTGTTGGCTGGTCTCAAAGAATCAATTTCAAAAAGAGTGAAGGCTGCTGAAGCGGCTGAAAAAGGTGAAACGGAAGTGAACGAGGAGCTGGTGTCGTTTGATGATTTCAAGCGAATGGACATACGCGCGGGGAAAATACTGGATGCAACCAAGGTGCCTAAGACAAAGAAGCTGCTAGAGCTCAAAGTTGACCTCGGGGCTGAGGTCAGGGTCATTATCACAGGACTAGCGGATCAGTACAAGCCTCAAGATCTCAAGGGTCTGACTGCGCTGTTCCTAACGAATCTCGAGCCGAAGAAGATTGGCGGCATCGAGAGCAAGGGAATGATTTTGGCTGTTGAGAAGGCTGACGAACCTGGTCGATGGATTCCTGTGACAATCGAAGGTGTGCCTCCAGGTAGCAAGGCCGCATAGAACAGGTCTGCGTGTGTGACTTGATTCAGGCTTGCCGCTTGATATAGTCTGGTAATAGCGGGTTTGGTCGGTGGGGAGCCCTCCGCTTTTCCAACTAGAATTATAAGAAACGGGCTCACCCCAAATTCCATGCCGGGAGTTAGGATCATTCCGACAGAGTTCTCATCAGAGGGAGATCTTCTTAGAGGGGATTTCGTCATTCCTCAAGGAGATGGACCATTTCCGGGTATATGCAAGTTCCATGGCCTGCCTGGGTCCCCAAACCAAGTTCGCGGCATTTCCACACTGCTAGCGGAAGCAGGATTCCTAGTTCTCACTTTCGACTTTCGGGGTTTCCGACGAAGTGAGGGAATTTTCAGCCTGGCGGGGGAGTTGGCTGATGCCATGAGCGCCGTGGCTCATCTCATCAATTTCAATCTAGTAGTTCCAGGTTGGGTTGGTGTCTACGGAGCAAGCTATGGCGGTGCAGTGGCTGTATGTGCGGCTGCCCGAGATAATCGTATCAGCGCAGTGTGCCTAAGAGCCCCAGTCTATGACACTCACGCTTTCGCCCTCTCACCGCTCATCCGCCCAGAAGTCAACAGAATTCTCAAGGAAACGCCGAATGAGATGCACGGACTCGTTGACCTTTCTATGCGGAACCGCATACTGGATTGTATGGTGGATGATGGGCGTAGATTCAATCCCATGAATGAGGTTTCCAAGATATCGCCACGCCCTCTGTTTGTTATTACTGGGACTGCTGACGCAAGAATAGATGTCGACGGTGTGCGCGGACTGTACGACTTGGCAGGCGAACCAAAGGAACTAGTCATAGTTGAGGGCGCAGATCATGTGCTATCAGATCCAAGAGCCTACGAAGACACCGTGAATTCAGTCGTTGCTTGGTTCCAAGGTGTGTGCACAACCAATGTAATGATCGACAGTTAATAGCCTTGGCTTCTTGTATCAAAGGTTTCATTACAGTGGTGACACTTCACCTTGCCGTAGAAAATCTCCGCACGTTCATATTGACTGTCACGCCCACAGCGCGGACAGGTGAACCGCCAGGACGACATGAGGTCCGATTGCTTTTGCGTTTCAACTGGGACTTCCACCTTGAAGCCATGATTGCAGTAGAAGCATTTTATCGTCCCATCGCGCCTCACAGCAGATGCCTTGTACACATAAACTGATTCACAGTATGGGCACTTCTCACGGTACGTCGTCATCGACTTCGCACGTGTCCATGATGAATCGCTATCTTCTTGCATCGATGCCACTGCTTTCCCTAGGTACCCATTGACGATTGAATGAAATACGAATAGCACTAGAATCGCGACGATGGAGAGAACAGGCGTCAAAGATCCAGCTAGGTGCTCAAGAATCATGAATGGTATGCTTGCGAGTCCTAGAGCAATCATAAGCACTAGTCCATAACCAAGAAGACTGGACCATTTGGTCTGCGTCTGAATATTCCAGAAGTATCCTGAGAGCAAGCTATTCGCATAGCCTACTCCCATGACCAGGACTAAGAATCCTAGTAGAAGTCCCAGGATCGAGCCAATGATTACCAAGACCACCAGCAAGAATGCCCAGACGATGACGAGGCCGGAAACCAGAAGAGCGTACGCAGCTCCGTGGAGGAAATACTTCGCAATACGAGTGGGCATATGAACTGTACTCTGTTCCTTGGATTCAGCTGCCTGCAATGACAAATTCTCTTCCTCCGCCTGACCACCTGTCTTGTGTAATTCCATACCGAAACCATAAATCTCTTGCGTGGCATGGTTTGGCAACCAAGGAAATGGATTGATATGCCCACTGAGATTGTCTTCCTGCGGCATGCAGAAACACTAGTTGACCTGAACTCGCCAGCAAGCAAGTGGCACCTCGCACCCTCGGGTCGAAGTGAATCCTACGAGCTGGCAGCCTCAGGTATTCTTGGCGAGATTGATGCGATAGTGTCATCAGATGAAATGAAGGCCATCGAAACTGTTGAGCCTTTTGCCAGAATGTTTGAACTGGAAATAGATCGCAATCACGATTTCAGAGAGCTCGATCGAGACGCCGGGCCTTCCTTGACCCGAGAGGAGTACCTTTCCTGCGTGCAAGAGGTCTTGAGGAATCCATCCGCACGGCCTAGCGGATGGGAGTGTGCCGCAGACGCCCTAGCCCGAACGCAGAGGGGCGTGCAGCAGATAATGTCACAATATGGTTCAAAGCGGGTCCTTGTGGTTTCACATGGTCTTGTGCTGACACTCTATTTTACAGACCTTCAGGGCACAATGCATGAAGCCTTTGATAGATGGAATCGGCTTCCCTTCTGCGGATGGGGTGTGGTGTCCAACAATCGAATACTGAGGGATATCGCACAGAGCGTCTACTGATTGCTTTCGCCACTTGGATTAAATGTTGCGCCACAATTATGGCATTTTATGGATCCAGTGGATATGTCCTCATCACTGTAGTTCCCCCTTTGACCGCAAGATGGACACTCGAGCTGTAGCTTGGTGGATTCGACGATGGTGTATTGAATCGTAGGCAGAGAAGGAGGTTTCCGACTGGGGGGTTGAGCTGGAACATTCGGTGCAAATAGCTGCGCACAATTGAAGCACTTGACAGTGCCACTTGGCCCAATCACGGAGTACTTGTACATGTAGACCGCTCCGCAGTGGGCGCATTGGCCGCGGAAAGTTGATCGATCCAGAACACTCGTGGGGGCGGCACGTGTTGTGAACTCATCGTCCGGGAATGCTTCAGCCACACGTTTGCTGATGTATCCATCAACTAACGAATAGATGAGGAAGTTGACAATGGTAAACATGACGTAAGTGAAGAGATCTGCGGACCACATCATCGCACTGATTATCATAGAGGATATTCCGGCAATGGCTATGACAATGAAGAGAAGAAGCCCGTGCCCCAGCAGGCTGAGCCACTTCTGTTTCACCTGAATCTTCCAGATGTATTGCGAGATCTGTGCGTTGAGCCAACCAAGCGCTATGAATAGAATCGCGAAAGATGCAACAAAACCAGCGAAGAAACTAAGGACCCCCATGGTGGCCCCAAGAATAAGCATGATTGCTGCCACGAATTCCCAGACTATCGCAAGCACCATTACTAGCAAAGAATAGGCCGCTCCGTGCACGAAATACTTGGCTACTATTTTCTCCGTGGAATCATCATCATCGTTACTGTATGCATAATCATCCGCCATCAACTCGATTTTTCTCCCACTGAATACTTGATTATCAATCGAAGACTAGGGCTTTAAGCATTTTGAGAATGCAATGAAAGCCTTGCTTCGCTACTCTTTCCGGGTTGCGAGTATCCAGAGATGGTGTTCTTCAGGATTTCTGTTGTCATCAACCGTGAGGATGGTTGCATATGTAGACCGCTCAACAGTGG
>DAOVDG010000081.1 GCA_030669595.1 Candidatus Thorarchaeota archaeon | reverse complement strand
GCTTTCTTCTCCATTCGTCGACCGGCACCGAGAACTTCTTTTCCACCCTTGACCTGTGAATCATATTCATCGTGCAGAATGGGATTATTCTGCCATCAGGCACCGCGTAGTTAATGTCGCAGTGCTGCACACGCTCTAGGTCCACATTGTATGGATCCTGGAAATGCATCATTCCAATCATAATTACGTGATTCATGAAATCTGAAAGGGTTAAATAATCGCCTGTCTTCAGGAACGCCTTCAACAGCTGCTTGAGTATGCCCATATCTTTGAAGTGACGAATACCTGCTGCAAGCTTGGCTTTGGCTCTCTTACTAGCACCTCTCTTTTTGTCAGCATAGAGGTTTGAGATATTCACGAATAAATCAATGAACTTGTCAACATCCATCATATCAGTAATAGGTCTGTAGCTTCCGTTTTCGTCGATATAGATAAAAGTGGACATTCCGCAAGCGAAGTGTGCACTGAGTTCAATCTGGGGAGTATTCTGCATGAGACCGAGTCCGCGGCCTAGAGGCATCATCGAAGGCACAGTGTACCATTCCGCGGCGGGTATCTGACCTTCGGTCTGTTCCTCAATCAACTTGATGACATCGGGGATTGTGATTCGCATCTCTCTCCGGGCATCATGATCAATCCGACCAGTAATACTTACAGGCTGGAAATTGACACCGCGAACCACATCTCGATTCTCCACGGCGAACTCAATGATCTTTCCAACTTGGTCATCGTTCACACCGCGAACCACTGTCGGGACTAGGACGATAGAGGTACCTCCAACCTCGCGAACATTCTGTATCGCCTGCTTTTTTACAGGCATAATGTTGCTTCCTCTGGCTACAATGTAGGGCTCTGGTGTGACGCCGTCAAATTGCATATAGATTGTTGAAAGGCCCGCATCACGAAGCTCTTCTACGTACTCCTTGCTCTTGCCGATTCTAATAGCGTTGCTTGCAATCATAACATAGTTGAATCCCAGCTGCTTCGCCCATTTGATGTATTGTGGCAGGTGCTTGCTGACGGTTGGCTCTCCACCCGCAAACTGAATAGCTGGAGGATAGACTGGAAGGTTCCTTCGAAGGTTTTTCAGCATCTCAAAAACTTGCTCTGGCGTGGGCTCGTACACCATACCTCCTTCCGCAGCCACTGCGAAACAGATTGGACATCGCAAGTTGCAGCGGTTGGTAACATCAATTAGACCGAGAGCCGTATGTGACTTGTGTTCTGGACATTGACCACAGTCCTCAGGACATCCTTTCACGGTCTTGGTTCGGGGATTGTCCAGACCCACTGTCTTATACCACTGTTTCTGGGCCTTCCTCCACATGTCTGCGTCACCCCAGTAGATGTCAATAAACTCACCGTGCTTCTCGCAGGTCTTCTTGTACATGACCTTGCCATCCTCTTCGTAGAGGGTAGCATCTATCACATTTACTTCATCATGTTCCAAGAAACACTCCGGGCAGATGGACTGTGTAGTGTATGGAAGTTCTCTCTCAGGATGTAGTTCAACATGATACCTAGAAAGGTCCCCATGATGTATCGGTTCTTCTGGAATTGGCGTTACTTCATCAGTTGTCATGATTGTCCCGCTCCATAATAAGTTGCCACCACTGAGCAATGTTACATTATGGACACCTCCTTTATTTTTATGGATATAACCTTTGTCCAATGTTTCGGGCCGTTCGAGAAAAGGGACAAGGGCGACTTCTGAACAAGGAGTCCTATCACGCGTCGAACGTTTCCAAAAGTCCTCTACATATTTGTCCTATCCAATAGTATCCGCAGCTGTTGCAAGCAAACGTTATTATGTGCGATTGTGCGCTTTGCCTTCACAACCGCTAGAGGATTGTACCATGGAGTCCGAGAAACTTCTGATTGTGGGAATGATGGGTATCATAATTGTCGTTGGCCTGATTGTCGTTGCCAGCCCGTATCTGTTCTTGACGCCCACTGACGGGAACAATGACAATACCAATGGCTCTAGTGAAAATATACCTCATGATGCTGATTTGCTGGATCGCTCTCTCGAAGTACCAGATTGGAATCTCTTGATGTCTGACGATTCCATAATCACAATGCATGAACTCCGGGGTAAGTTTGTGATCATTGATTTGATGGCGCTCTGGTGTGGTCCTTGTGCTTCTCAGAGCGTTGAGCTGCTTGAGATCTATGATAACTTTGATTCTGACTCATTGATCATTATCTCGCTCACGATAGATGACGCAGAAACGATTGAAATGATGGCTGAGTATAAGGCGGATAAAGATTTGCCATGGCCACACGGCCTGGATACCAGTGATGTGTTTGGTGACTACTTTTCAGTGTCATCCCTTCCAACATTGGTACTAATTGACGACAACGGGTACTTCAGATGGTTTCACCCTGGCTTTTGGATTGAGAGCAGTATCACCGAAACCCTCTCTCAAATGATGTCTTGAATGTTGAGTTGTTGAGATGATGATGCAAGGAGCAGTTGAACTGGCCATCTTCTTGGCAGGTGCTTTCACGACTGGGCTCTATGTGGCTCTCTCACCGTGTCTATTCCCGTTACTTCCGCTATTTCTAATCCGTAGCCTTAATGCCACTGATAGCCGAAAGCAGAGTGTTCTTGTGACTGGGGTTCTTGTCCTAGGTTTGATCACATCTCTGGCTGTACTATCTCTCGTCACGACTGTGGTACAGGCATTCCTACTGAATCACTTCACTAACCTTCAAGCCGTGATAGGAGGCATAATTGTATTCTTTGGGATACTCACGATGTCAGAAACCTTACGAAAGGCCCTGCACCTTTCCAGCTTAGCTCCAAAGGTTCAGCCGGGTAATCCAAAGAGTCTTGCAGGTGTTTTTCTAGTAGGACTTGGATATTCATTTATGGCAGCTCCTTGTGCATTCTCTGCAATAGTTGCCATCCCCATCATTTTTGGCGTTCAGTCGAATCCGTTCAACATGATTCTGATGTTTATTTTTCTTTCTATTGGAATTTCGATTCCCTATCTGGCAATTGCAGTAGTCACCGGTGAAGGTAGAACGAGAATGGCCATGAATTTTCAGCAGCACACACGCAAGGTCGAGATTCTGGCTGGAATCTTATTGATTGCAATTGGAATCATCCTAATACTCCCTGCCTTTGGGATCACGCTCCTGTACTGACAGCCGCGTTTTACAAGAAGAGATTCGTATCCCTAGACCTGAGTATATCAGCTGCAGAACCATTCTTCCGTTCATACTCGATACCTCTAATCAAGACAAGGGGTATTCCTTCACCCGCTTGGCCCATTACAAGTTCTGCTGCGGAGGCGAGTTCGTCAGCTAGACAGACAAGAGAAGACCGCAGCTCTCTTCCGTATAGATCCTTTCTGCCTTTGTTATCCGTGAAGGGGGACATTCCAGCGACTCCTATCGCAAGGTTGGCTGCCCCCTTTCTCCAGGGTCGGCCTTGAGTATCGCAGATAATTACGGGAAAGCGGAATCCGAATGCCTTGGAAAGCTTGACATGGAGCTTGCTGGCTGAATCGTCTGGATCCTCTGGCAAAGCGACGAATCTTCCTGAAGGAGAGTTGCTACTGTCGACGCCTGAATAGTCAGTGATAATCCCTTGTCGAGTTTGTGTGATGAGCACAGGGGATTCTCGAACTATTTTCGCTGCTTCGCGAAGAGCAAGTTCTACCTTTTCCGGTTCCTGACCCGTTTTCTTAGCAATCGTTCTTGCCCTGTCCGAGATATCCCTTGCTTCTATCTTGAAGACTCTTCCTTCTGCAACTGATACAATTGAATGTGATACAATTAGGATATCTCCCGGCTTCGGTTCTTGAGTGTTTGTTCGAAGAATCGTCAGCATCAACTCAGATAGGTCATCCAGCTCCTTCACCAAAGGCATGCCCTTAATTGGGATTATTTCAAGACGTTGAGCTCGCATGATATCTATCCGCTCTCTTCGGAAGGTTCTGTTTCGCCAATATTCCTTGCTTCAGGTATCTCATCTGGCTCTAGCTCTTCAATTACAGCTTTACCTTGACTGATGTTCTCACCTAGTCCTGCTTGTAATCTCAGCTCTATTGGTATCGCTTTGTAGAGCAGAACTCCCCCGATGACATTAATGCACGCTTGCACGATGTTCCAAGGGAAGTACAAGATTGCATCAGCGAGAGCGACTTCGAAAGTTGCTCCGTAGAAAGAGGGTGACAGGACGAGCGTTGCGAAAAACATTCCTACCGACCTAAACAGAGAAGCTATTACCACCCAAATGAGGATTTCTGTCCATTTGTTCATCTTGCGTCTGTGCGTGATTTTCCTGGCAAATACTATTCCTAGAATCGTAAGCAATTCAGCTAAACCCTTGAATGTAGCGCCTGCCATTTTTCCTCTGTATACAATTGAAACCCACATGATGAAAATGGCAATAATAGAGTAGAAACTACCCAGTCCAAGAAGAACAATAACCAAAGGGATTCCCGTTGGGTCGATGGTGAAGGGACCAACAGTTCTGATGTCAGTGACCCCCAGAATGGGGTAGGCCTCAAGCATGATGACCATTGCACTGAACAGAGCTAGAAGGGCTATGCTCTTGGAATCCTTGCGAACCGGACTGATTTTTGGCCACGGCATCGGCACAGTATGTCTCCTTGTACACGGATTTGTAGGCTTGGCTTGGTTTCGCTAAGCAACTTAAAAGCTAGAGAGTATTAAACGATTTCCAAAAGGATGAGAGAGATAGCCCCCGACCCGAAGATCGGGGACAAAGGAAGAGAAAGGAAAATGGCCCTATTTGCCCTTTATTACTTCTGGGTGATTCTCTATGACATGACTTTTCATTTCTACTTGGGAATTGAAGGAGTGACCGCAGATCCTACACTCGAATTCGAGTGTCTTAGTTGTAGGCATTGCCATCAATTAACTATAGTGCACTCAACTATACAACACATTGCGTTTGGGCGTTGATAATGTTCTTATGTTCGGAGATATAGTGTTTGGTTCAACATCGTACTAGCATATACATTGGGAAACCCTTTTCATTCTCAAAGACAAAGGAAACAGGAGTGACCAGTAATGTTTGGTGTCGAGGAAGAAGCATACCCGCTAGAGCAAATGATTGACGTTGCTTCAGGCAGAGCACGCGCAGACCTCGTTCTGAAGAACGCGTCGGTGGTCAACGTCTTTACTAATGACATCATTGAGGGTGATGTTGCCATTCATCGGGGCTACATCGCTGGTATTGGGAAATACGAAGGCAACTCTGCTATCGATGTGAAAGGTCAGTATGTTGCTCCTTCTTTCATTGATGGTCATGTACATGTTGAATCTTCGATGGTTATGCCTATTCAATACGCTCGCGCAGTAGTGCCACACGGAACAGGTGCCGTGATTGCAGACCCTCATGAGATTGCCAACGTGCTTGGGATGGAAGGCATCATGTTCATGCGAAAGAGCATGCGAAGCGGTTTACTGGACTTCTATGTCATGCTGCCATCTTGTGTTCCATCAACTGATCTAGAAACTAACGGCGTGGCTCTTGACTCCTTAGACATTAAGCCGCTAATGACCGAGCCGTACGTCCTTGGACTGGCCGAGGTGATGAACTACCCCGGAGTAATCTATAGAGATCCCGAGGTCCTTGGGAAGATTCGGGTTGCATTGCAGCACAATAAGCGGATAGATGGTCATGCTCCAGGTCTGTCTGGGATGAGTCTAAACGCCTACGCCGTCGCGCGCATAACCTCTGAACACGAATGCACAACATTGGAGGAAGCCAAGGAAAAACTAGCCGTTGGGATGCAGATTCATATCAGAGAAGGCTCAACGGCTAAGAATCTCAAAGACCTTGTGGAAATTCTCAATCCGGGAAGTGCTATGTTCTGTAGCTTTGTAACAGATGATCGTAACACACTGGATTTGGTCACTAAGGGACACATCGACAGCATGGTGCGGGATGCCATCGCGCTAGGCACAGATCCAATTGTAGCCATAATGGCTGCAACGATTTCCACTGCGCGACACTATGGTCTCAGGCACAAGGGGTCTATTGCACCAGGGCACCATGCAGACCTTATTGTTCTTGATAATCTTAAGAAAATCAATGTAAAGATGGTGTTCAAGAGAGGCGAGCTTGTTGCAAAGGACGGTGTGCTGATCAAGGAAATGGGCGAGATTGAAATCCCGCGCCTAAGAAGATCCGTGAACATTAGCTGGCTGGAGCCTCACGATTTCCAAGTGAAGGCTGAAGAGGAACTCATGAATGTAATTGGAATGATTCCAAATCAGCTCATAACTGAGCATTTGGTTGAAGAAACACGCATAGTGGATGGTCTGGTTGTTCCTGATATCGACCGAGACCTTGCAAAAGTTTCCATCATAGAACGCCATAACGCAACAGAACCTCACGCTGTTGGATTCGTGAAAGGAACTGGTATCAAAGAAGGTGCCATGGTATCATCAGTTGCACACGACAGTCACAACATAGTTGCAGTTGCTACAAATGATCATGACCTCATCGATGCGGCAATTCAGATAGTGCGGATGCACGGCGGGATAGCGATTGTGCGAGATGGCGAAGTTTTGGAGTCACTTCCCTTGCCTATTGCTGGTTTAATGTCAGATCGTCCAATTGAAGAGGTAAGTGAGAAGTTAAAATCTCTGAATGAAGCGGCTCACGTCATTGGTACGACGCTGGACGAACCGTTCATGGCAATGGCCTTTCTCTCATTACCAGTGATTCCCAAGCTCAAGATTTCTGATCTTGGATTGATAGACGTTGAAAAACAACGAATCATAGGTCTCTTTGAAACTCCGAAAGAAGTATGATTCATCTATTCAAAGGTTTACTTCCGTTTCATTCTAGCGGGTTAATTACATAGAAAGTCCCAGCTTTTCCCTTGCAGTCCTTAGCTGTTTTCGTTTCTTCGCTCCATTGGATATGGCCATCAAAGCCCCAACAAAGATGAGAATTGTAGCGAACAAGAATGCAGTGAGTAGAATCTGTACTACTAACGGGTCAGGATAGGCACTGAGATTAAAGAAGATACCCCGGTACAATAGATACATAGCTTCTACAATTACAAGAATCATAAGAGCAATTCCTGAACCTAGCTGCCTTTCGTGTACATACACTTGAAGTGATGTCTGAAGCAGTATCGCCCCGAGAAGGTTGCCAAGGATATTCATTCCTACGACCACTAACCCCATCACAATGATCGCATCTCCGGGGAATAAGAAGAAGGACACGCTGCTCACAATCCCGTAAGGCGTGAAATACTGAATATACAACATAGTGAGGATAAAAATGAGTTCGAAGACCATCATAATCACGCCTCCGAAACCAGTTACCCTCAGAATGAAGTTGTCAGATCGATCTGCCCAGTCCATGTTGATGAGTTTCTCGTATTCCTCATTGATAGGTCTCGCCCATCTGCTTTCTTCAATGCATGTCTTTTTGGTACAGTTGATGATTGTGAACATCTTTCCACCATAATCACCTGCTCTACGTTCCATGCAATCTTCACAGATCAAATCGCCGCAGACATGACAGGTTGCTTTTGCCAGTGTGCCCGGATGATTCACACAGTCCCGGCTTTGACTGGGACCTAGGACCGGGTTTGCACAATACTCGCATCGATTCACCTTGTCATCATGCTGGACGTTGATTGGGCCGCCGCAAACCGGACAGATGATTGTTGATTGCAACATCCTTATCGTCTCCCAAAGAAGCCCTCTATCGGCGGCTTTTGGCGTTCGTAATGCGTAGTCCGGATTTCCTCACGAAGTTTGGATTCCTTCTTCTTAGTCGGGCGACCTCTTTCAATGCCCTTCTTCCTTGCTTTGTCTATGGAAAGGAAATCTGTGTGTCTGATTATTTTCACAGCTTCTATTGTGATGCTTATGAGACCTATATAGAAGATTAATGGGATGATAATGATTGACCCAAGAAGTAGCAGAATACCTATCGCAATTGGAATCGCAACGATTGCAACAATGATGACAATAATGATTGATGCGGCATTATCACCGCCACTCCCTTTCCCGCTACCCTTAGCTACACTTCCCGCTAATCTAATGGAGAACTCAAGTACGTAACGCATGATGCCTAGATACTTGCCAAGAAACTTCTTGTAGATTCCGCCCACTCTTGAGAAGCGTTTACCAGATTGAGAGAACAGCTTGTCTATCGGGATTACAAGCGAAGTTGTTGTAACAGCAGGTCGGAAGCGCCCCTCGAAACAATTCTGGCACAAGTAAACTGTTGAGCCTTCCCACCGCTCATCTACCGGTGGTTCTTGGGCAGTCAGGCACCTTCTGCAAAAGCGGTCTCCACAGACTGCGCAAGTTGTAGCGGCAAGAAACTCCGGATGATTGTCGCACGGTACGAAAACGCTACTAACAGCTAGAGTAACTCCACAGTAATTGCATGGCACTGTATTATCATCAACCATCTTTGTTAGAGGAGTAGCTCCCCCACAGTTTGAACAAAGAATCGCCATCCCCTCATCAGTTTCTATCTTCCGTATTTCCATGACTCGTTGAGTTTCTTCGGGAGTCAAGATCGATTGTCCATCAGGCCCTAGTAGACTTGGTGATAGAGGAGTTGGCATGATACCTTCCTCAATCATCCTAGCTTTTCGCCGGTCTCTTTCAATCATAGCCCCTGGTGGAGGAACAACATGATTCCAACGGATAACTAAATACAGAGCGAAGATTGCTTCCACAACAACGATGAGGAGTGCAACATTTCCAATAGCTAGGACTACTTCCGTTTCAAAAAGTGGAATTGTCCAGAAGTACCCAATGCCCCTAATGATGAGGAATGAGCCAGCTGCAATCACAGCGAATGTGCTATAGAAGACCTGTGCAAATACTGCATTTCGCCTGAGGTCATCAACG
Organism: Candidatus Thorarchaeota archaeon; assembly: GCA_030669595.1. GTDB lineage: Archaea > Asgardarchaeota > Thorarchaeia > Thorarchaeales > Thorarchaeaceae > WTCK01. The sequence goes on along the minus strand of DAOVDG010000081.1, from coordinate 1,322 downwards.
TAATTTCCGATGATGAGGCTGGGAATGGCTGCTCCGAAGATGATAAGCAATACGTAAATTAAACCCAACTCGGCAATCTCAGGCACTCCGAGTTGCCATGCAGCGAAAATGCCTATAGCCCCGATAGCGGATAGAACGCCGAAAGTCATTTGTGTAATGCCAATGAGTCTGAGACCCCACGGTCGGTCAAAAATAGTATCCATTTCTGATTGTCCTGTCAATGCTCCTCACCTTGGCGCGGTCGGTCAAAATGACTTGACTGCAATTCATTGTCGCAGGAAATGACTTTTACCCTTTGTGGCTTCCGTTGGATAACAGAGTTATTCCATTATTCATAGCGAAAATCAACCGCGCGATACTGCATCAAGGCCATCTTGCATTTTCAGAATAAGTTTATATCCGGGGCCACAAGCTCATAATCAAGCGACGCTTTACACGGAGTACAGATATTCTGTGGCAGAACCTGAGGATGAAAAAAAACGAGCGCCTCAACCAAGAATTAGTCCACTGGAGGAGGGTGGGTTGGTTGAGCGAGTGATGAGGTCTCTTGAGCTGACCAAGGGTGTCGAGATAGCCCGACGATATATCGCCATGAATGGTTTTGACAGTGCCCTTACTATGCTGGGTTTGCTTCTGGGCGGACTGATTACAATTGATCCACTTAACCCCACTCCTGGCTTCAATGCCATTCTACTGGCCGCCGCGGGAACAATCATAGCCATGGCGGTGTCCGGTTTCAGCGGCGTGTATCTTGCAGAGAGCGCAGAGCGAGACCGTAAAGTCGAGGAGATGGGCCGAGCCATGTTAACGGACATGACAGATTCCATGTATGCAAAGGCCTCTAGGACAACGGCAGTCGTTGTTGCGATAGTCGATGGAGCGTCTTCTGCTGTAGCTGCTCTGATTATCATGTCTCCTTTATGGTTCGTTCCGTTTGGTCTTCTCACCTACGACATTGCATTCTATATGGCAATGGCTATCTGCATGCTTTTGCTGTTCTTGCTGGGCCTATTCCTTGGCCATATTTCAAAGAAAAGCATATGGAAATATGCCGCAAGAACACTGTTTGCAGGTGTAGTTACAGCAGCGCTGTTGTACACAATCGCTTTTGTGACTGGTGGAGGATAGCTCTCCCTTTCAGTGAACTGCTGACAATCTTTAAGGGATTCAAATAGTTCGCCATGTTTAGTGACGACTTACTTCTTTGGAAATCTAGAGCGACAGAATTCTTACAGATCTCTAGTTATTTGAAACACAGAGATGTAACAAATATGCAATATTCCCACAATACACAGGAGCCATCCATCTTGTGCCTGCATCGG
>DAOVDG010000040.1 GCA_030669595.1 Candidatus Thorarchaeota archaeon | reverse complement strand
TACAGGGAGTTCGGTGATGAGAAGGTCTGCCTGAACAACGATGACGTGCTGCCCATCATCTCGATATCTGTGGACCCATCGTTCTTCGCCGAGTCACAATCACCGGAAGAACTTCTCAAGTTCAAGAGTAGCAGGAAGAACATGTGCTATCTGTTGATTTTCCTCGACGAAACAGACGATAAGGTATATTGTGTCAGCCAAGGCCAGCGAATCCGCATCAACAAATGCGATGTGAAGTCCTCAGATGTTCTTGACGCCTTGCAGTTTGTCACATCAACAGAGCAATCTAGTGACGGTGTCGTGTGTTCTGATTGTCTTTACAAGTATCTGATAATGAATACTGAAGTCTTCGCGGATCGGCTCAGCGAAGCTGAAAGAAGGGAAATAATCTCAGTGTATGTAAAGAACTTAGCTGTGAAGATGGCCACGGATCTCGAGGAAACAGTCGAAGAAACTGTACTGGATGAGGGAGTGGACCCCCTTGAGCATGTTGAGAACAGCATCAAGGACCTCATGAAGCAACGGAGGGAATGGGCGTTTCTAATAGATGACATGAAAAAGGAGGGAGCCAACAAAGATCTCATCGAACTTATGGAGCATTACAAGCTCCTCGCGAGACTCGAAACTGTGTTCCTCTTTCAGGTGATAACTCTGAGCCAAGCCCCGGATCAAGTCGTTTCTCTGGGAATTCTGAAGTTCATGGTCGAAGTTGCTGGGAGGGTGGTAGGTCTAAATAACGAGATTCGCGAGAAGTCGCATAAGGTAATGGAAACAGGCGGGATTCCAAATCAGGTGCAGCAGTTATTTGAAATGCACTCTGACAAACGTCGGCGCACTGAGCACCGATTCAGCAATCTTCTCAGAGCCCTCAGCCAGATTCGAACATAGCACGATAAACTCTATAACAGGACTTCGCGTTTGTTTTCCTATTAACTGTTGGAAGCATGGAGCACGCGAACCCATGACATGGAGCAGTGAATAGTGACGATTGGTGGAAGCCAAGACAGTGATCGCCAAGGCACAATCAGACTAATCAGGGGATGTCCCTGCTTCAAGGTTTTTGGCGATGAAAATCTCTGTGTGAATGACGATTCAGTTCTAGAAGTAGATGTTATCGACGTAGACACCTCCTTGTTTGGACTTGCACGCTCCAAGGAGGATATGGACAAAGAACGAAGTGAAGAGGACAGCATTTGCTACGCTTCGGTGTATATCGATGAGATTACGAATCGCGTTTATTGTATATCACAAGGATGGGTTCTCCGTATTCATGGCAGGGATGTTCCTGCTAGTGACATAGAGGATGCTCTTCAATTTATGTCCACGAAGGATTTGACTGCAAGTATGGAAATATGTAGTGATTGTCTATACAAATTCATACTGACGCTAAGTGATACATTTGCTGACACCATGACTAAGCAGGAGAAGGCAGACGAGATCAAGAGGTATGTTGACAAGTTCTCGCTGATGATTGCCATTAAACACAGCGATATGGACGATATGATGATATCCATAGGTAGTGAGGATGACATCGAGGAGGGTGTTGACTCCTTCGCGTTCTTGAGGAGCTATCTAGTGCAGCTTCTGGAGCAACAAGCCTATTGGTCGAGGATACACTATGAACTCAACAATGAGAAAGCTGATGATTGGCTCATCAAGTTGGCGCAGATGAGAGAACGCCTAGCCAGATCGGAATTCCAATTTTACAGCCAGACATTGCAGCTTAGAGACATCGCAGACTTCAATCTCCTGATAAAGATGCTACAATTCATTTTGAAGACCTCAGATGAGATACTGCTAGTGAACGAGAGCATCCATACTGAGATTCGGTCCGAGCGTTTCATAAGCCTCGTGAAGGATGATGAGAGATTCAAGCATCTTGAGGCTTACGCGGAGAAGAGCCGGACTGTCGAGCATAACTTCAGCAACATCCTTCAGATCCTTAGCCGGCTCTAATCTCTTGAAATCTGATTCTACGCGCATTTACTTGACAGGCCCAAACTTCTCGACGAGCCATCATACACAACGGCCAATTGCCTTGTCTATCGGCACATGGCTAGGCCATTTCAGAGGTGTTGCTAGACGGAGAAGCGAGCATCAGAAAGAATGGCCTCAAGGAAGCCAATGGCAGTTGGTTCAGCGGTGGTTTCATTCCAAGTTTCTGCGAACTCCCGATATATAGCCAAGTCCTCAAGTGCCGCTATGCTCAACTCAACTAGTTCCTGCTCTGTAACCACGCTGCCCTTGCCGATTCCAGGACAAATGTCCTTCATTGAGCTGAGACCCCACTTCACTTCTCCAATTACATCACGAAATACAAATGGGAAAGTCCTACAAACGAACGGACGAATCGGATGTATCATGCACTGGTTATCCTTGAGGAAGATACAGTCACCCGACTCCATCTTCCGCAGCGCCATGTAGGCCTTACCAGATTCGGTCTTAAGCAGCGGAGTATCACGCAGACCCTCGGGCGCGTTTCCATTCTCAGGAAGAACATAGAAGTCCAGTGCACGTAATAGCTCTGGAGCTGCCATCCCTAGTGTCGAAGACAGACGGGCTACGTCCCTGCCAGTTACAGTCACAATCAGCCCCTTCTGTCTGCAACATTCGCCGCACTTGATACACTCGAAGCGCATAAGATTCTCGCCATTCTCTTGCGTCTCGCGACTCTTCTCAGACAATGCGGGTCACTGCCTACTTCAATGAGGGCAAGTACTCGCTGAGCTTGGTGAGGCCTTCCTGAATGTCGGACATTGAAGCTGAGTAGGAGAATCTAAGATATGAGTCGTACGCATCTCCAAATGCAACTCCCGGCGTCCCTACGACACCAACCTTCTTCAGAAGTAGCTCGGCAAGGGTCATACTGCTTAGATTGTATTCACTGAAGTCGGGAAATACATAGAAGGCTCCTTTCGGGGATGTGCAACTAACTCCGTCCATATCACAGAACAACTGTGTGATGACGTCTCGACGCTTTTGATATGCAAGCCTCATCTTTTCAATCGAGGTCTGGTCCCCTCTAAGAGCCTCTACAGCAGCAATCTGCGAAAAGCCTGCAGCACAAGAGGTGGTGTTCTGTTGTATTCGAATCATGTTACTTATCGTCTGCGAATTGCCTACAGCATAACCTAACCGCCATCCAGTCATCGCGTATGATTTCGAGAACCCGTTGATAATCAGGCTCCGCTTCATGTCCGGATCGACATCAAGCATAGATGCCTGATGGAAGCCATCATAGACCAGTGACTCGTAGATCTCATCACTGAAGACGACAAAATCATAATCGCAGGCTAGGTCATAAATAATTTTAAGGCTCTCTCTTTTCAACACCCCGCCTGTTGGATTCGACGGACTGTTGATGATCAATGCAGTTACTGTTCTCGTCATAGCGCTCTTGAGAGCCTCTTCATCAAGCTGGAAGTCCTGACTCATCGGGACATCTACGGGTTTAGCTCCGACCATGCGTATCATGATGCGATATGATGGCCATGCGGGAGACAGACAGAGGACCTCATCGCCACTATCGATGGCAGCCATGATTCCACTGAACAGAGCCATCTTAGCCCCGGGTGTGATAATGATATTCTCTTGGCTGTCGATTTTGATGTTTCGTTGATTGTAGTAATCGGCTATAGCGTCGAGAAGCGGAGGAGCTCCGCGAGAAGAAACATACTTGGTATGTCCCTCGTTGAGAGCCTTTATTCCTGCTTCAACCACATTCGCCGGAGTGGGAAAGTCGGGTTCTCCCACCTCCAAGTGGTATATCTTGCGACCCCTAGCCTCGAGCTTCTTGGCCAGTTCAAACATCTTCAAAGTGCCAGAAGCTGGAATACGTTCCATAGCGTGTGAAGTCCAATCCAACTAAGTTCACCTTTTGTTGCCATTACCAGTTCACAATCAGGGAGAACGTTTTTTTTTCTCTGCGCGTATGTTAAATCATTTTCGGGGAGGTAGTTGAGTCTTTAGACTGTCGAAGAGTTTCTGCTTCTGATACTCAGTTCCACGAACCATGATTCGGTCGATTAGCGCTTCTCCTAGACCCAATTCATATGCCTTGACTATGTAGGGAACATTGAATGCATCTATTCCTACGAGATTACAGCAGAACGCATCAACTGCAACAGGGTCTGTGCCCACCACCACACCTCCGACCTTGGCAACCTGTCCCTCTTCTCGCCGCCCTATTACAATCTCTGTCAAATCAACAACTGTCAAATCTGGCTTGAAAGCCTGAAGAAGATCGACCAGAGCATCATCGATGCGGTTATGATAAACTGACTTGTCAACCTCGGGCAGTAGTCCAAAGAGGTTCTTCATACCGGCTCCAATGACTGAAATCCCAGGATCGACCTTTATTGTCGCCGCATTGATTAGCATACGAAACCCAGTCAGCAGAGTTGGCATGGGCTTGCTCCTAAAGAGATGCCCAGCCATTTTCACAGGAGCCAAGTCCGATTTCGAGAGGTTGACCAGTGTTGTTGTTTTTCCTTCAAGCGCATGATATGAGGACTGCCGAAACGCATCTTCCGCGCTTCTGAGAGGGTTGTCACTCTCCACGACCAGCACAGGAGCGATGGACTTGAACAGATGGATAAGAGCACCAACTAGGGCTGAACTTGTGTTTCCTGCGAAATGTGAGCTATAGATGGATGGCTTGATTATCACGCGATCTATTGGGCCTTTTGGGGTGGGAGGGGCAAGGAGCTTGGAGAGAGCCTCTGAGAGGGATTCTCGTGGAGTCCTGCGTATGGCAATTGCAACCTCTGATGTGTAGTTCATGCCAAGATTGAGCCTGTGTCCAAGGCTTTAAGTGACTCTGAACCTCTCTGGGCCTGCGAAATGAGGATTACTCCAGACGAAGCAGAGCGGTATTCGCGGATGCTTGCCCTCCACGACTTCAAAGAAGCAGACATGGAGTCCGTAATGGGCACTAGGGTGGCGGTTGTCGGTGCTGGCGGACTTGGAAGCCCTGCTTTGAGGCTTCTGACTGCCATCGGCTTTGGTGTCATACGGATTGTGGACAGAGACGTGGTCGAACTATCCAACATTCAGCGACAGACCGTTTACAACACTCAAGATGTTGGAAAACCGAAGGCAGATGTTGCTGCAGAAAACCTCGCGCTCTTGAATCCACACGTCGACTTCGAGCCCCTATGCATATCAATAGAGGAGAGCAATGCGAATGATATCCTGAAGGGATGTGATATTATCGTTGATGGACTGGATTCGTTCCACTCCCGCCGTGCTGTAAACAAAGCTAGCCAATCGTTAGGCATCCCCTACGTGTTTGCTGGAGCCATAGAATACTATGCGAACTTGACTACGTTCGTACCAGGAGAAACAGGTTGCTTCTCATGCATTATGGGAAACGTAGAAGACAATCCGGAGAACAGCTGTGAAAGGATTGGGGTTACGCCTACGCTCCTCTCAATTGCTGCCGCAATCGAAGTGAGAGAGGCCGTCCTCTTGGCGACTAAGAAGGAAGCGCGCTTGAAGAATAGGCTAATGACCATAGACATCAGCTCGTTGAGTTTTGATTTCTTTGAGATCGCACGTGCTGAGAACTGCCCGATATGTTCAGTGAACCGAGTAGACAGCACGGTTGTTCAGGATGGGCCAATTGTGACGGCTCTATGTTCGGGTACCTTCAATGTTTCTCCTATGAAAATTCTCAATCTTGACCTGAAATCAATTGAGAATCTTCTAGCAAGAAAGCACAAGGTGGTTAGACAAGAAAAATTCCTGTTGATTGAAACTAGTGGTGCAGTGAAGGTCACATTATCGACTACTGGTACTGCAACCATAAGAGGTGTGGAAACACCGGAGAAAGCCCTTTCGATCTATTTGGACATTCTCCAGTAGCATCCTTTTATGTGCCAAAGAATAATCTTCGTGCCCTTCTCCTTCGCTCTTCCTCACTCTCATCGGATTCTGGCGGCGGTGGAGGTGGCGGGGGTTCGACTTCGGGCACTTCTTTGTCGACTTCGTCAGGGGACTCAACTTCATCCTCGTATTCATCCTGTTCCTCGCTAAAGTCCTCAGCTGCCTCATCCTCTGATACTATGGGCTCATGAACGGGACTCCATTTCGTAGGCGTTTCTGAAGGCTCGGTTTCGGCCACATGCTCTTCAGAGGCGGCTGTAACAGTTGTTTCGAGGGGAGTAGTAGCGCGCTCGTACTCACCCCATGTGAGCCCAGACTCTGTCGACAGTGACGCGTCATCGACTTCTTCCTTAATCACATCAATATGCTCAGGTTCGGCGAGAGCATCTTCAATCTCCACCGGTTGCTCAGGCTCAGATGGTTCCCCTGGCTCTGAGGATTCTGAAACAGACGACTCCTGATCTTCAACTTCAGGTTCGATTGTCATGGGGCTTGGCTCACCTAGCTCGAATTCGGTTCCAAAGTCCCTTAAAGGCCCCTCAAGATGCATATCTTCGATTTCAGTATCTTCCGTTCGCTCGATGGCTTCAATTGACGTGGGCTCAACTACTAAGCTTTCCTCTGGTTCTGACTCGAATTTCGGTTCGGGACTCAAGTCCTCAGTGGTCGGCACTTCATCATCCGGAACAGTATTATCTTTTTCCTCTGTTGGCTCCTCATAATGCGTCGCCAATCTGTCCGTCGGGTCGGCAGGTTCAAGCAAATCATCCGGAGAAAGACCTCTCAGCGATTCTCCGAAAGTAAGACCTAATGTCGTGCTCAAACACGATTCGCATCGCTTCGCAGCCGCGATCAATCCTTCGGAAATGAATTCCTGCAGAGTCTTGGCCTTGTCTTCATGCCTAGCTGACCATCTTACGAAGGAGTCCACCATCCTGAGTGCATCACGGACTCCGAGCCAATAATTATCATCTTTTTCATCTGAGCTCACGAATGACACCAACCATGGCTACCTATTGACTAGAAAAAAGCGTTGCTATTACGTCGGTTGAAGAGGTGAAGCTAGTGTACTTTGACAGAGAGTATCTCTCCAACCATCTCATCCAAGAGAACAGCAATCTCGTTTCTCTTGAAGTCATCCATCCCGGATCCAATCGCGATAACATGTGTAGGCACGCCGGCACCGATATTCTCCCGAACTTCGTTTCTGTAGAGAGTTTCCATCTCTGGATCTGCTTCCTTGAGAACAATGATTGCTCCGCTGGCACCCGCAAAAGTCACAGATAACAGGATGTCAAGAGCTGAATGCTTTGGTGACATGAAGAGGGTCTTGACATCTGTCTTCTCTACGGTCACCGCCGCTGAGCTAATCCGAATTCCGTCAACAGCGATAACTTCTGCGCTCAACACACTAAGTACTTCCTCAAGCAGCTTATCATCAGGCCCGACCACTGTAATCTTGAAGAGATAGCGTGGTTTCTTCTTCCTGGATCTGGATTTCTTTCGACCTTTTGCTTGTGGCATGTCAAATCACTATCGTGTTTCTATCACATGCCCAGATATTGATATGTCTTGCGTGATTCAGGCAACGCCACTGGTGCCACAGGTTTTTTTAGTCACATCAATGGAGCAGTCATAGGGAGAAGAGGAAGCCGTGCGATGAAGGAGAAACACTTGGCAATCATCGTTATTGGATTCATCCTGCTTGGGGCGGGAATGGCAATGCTTACTCTTAGCTCGACAGGCGAAGAAACAGGTTTCGTCTTCGCATTCCCGTTCGTCATCACCAGTGGCTTGGGTCCTGTTGCTGAAATAGTCATACTGATCATCACTCTGGGAATCGCTCTATGGTTTGTGAAGGGGGTCTTAGATCTAGTTCAGAATGGAGAAGTCGGAGACGGTACACGCATACACACTCGCTACCTCAGAGTAGACTCGTTATGCGACCATTGCGAGGCCCCACTGCCATCACGAGCGTCCTTCTGCCCCAGTTGCGGTAGACCTATTGATGGACGGCAGAAGAGCTTCGAGAGCGAGGACTAGCAGACCGTCAGGAGAGAGTCAGATGCCGGACAGAACAAGACCCGTGCGAATTGACGACGTAATCGCAGTGAAAACCATTGAGGACAGTTGCTTCCCTAGTCCGTGGGACATGGATGTCTTTGTCACGCTGGCGGGCTCGGAGGGATGTATCACTCTGGGTAGAGGAAAACAAGTATCCATGCGAGTCATCGAGAACAACGGCAATGTAGCTGGATACGTTGTCTGGGTGGATTGCTCAGACACTTCCGAAGGCAGAGTGCTGAATATCGCTGTTAGAAAAAATCTGCAGAGAAGGGGCTTCGGCAGGAGCCTACTCCAACACGTGTTTGACTCGTTGACTGAGAGAGGAATCAAAACAACCACCCTTGAAGCGCGTGAGAGCAACTTGGCTGCGCACCGGTTCTATGAGAGGATGGGGATGGAGGAGTTGGGCAGAGTACCCAACTATTACGAAGATGAGGATGCCATCACCTACTCCATCACACTTTGACTATTGAACTCGACTACCTATAAGCCGGGGGCCTATAACATCGTGGTAGAGGCGCAAGTACGCTTCGTCCGTGGATACAACGCCAAGCGGGAAATCAGACTCCTCCGCCCCGCCTAGAAAGATCTCACGGTCATCTGATACCGCAAAGAGCATAGGTGTCTTCACGTGCCATATTCGCCAACCGTGCAAATCCTCAAGCGCTGGTTCTGGTTCGTCCGTATGGGGTACGATGAGCACTCTTCGCTTTGGTGCTTTTGTCCTACCCAGTTTCTTCAGATCTAAACACTCTACGCTCAGAACGGATACGACCACAGATTCCTCAGCCCTCTGCACCATGTCCATGATGTGAGCACATGTTTCATCCTCGCCTGTCAGATACCATGTCTTCTCAGCTGAGACCTTCAGTAATCCTTCACCAGCTTTGCGAACTGCATCCATAGTTTCCACGGTCTTCTTGACAGATTCTGTCAAACTGGTTGCTGTTTCTTCCACTTGTTTGTGCAAAGTTGTTGCTTGTTTCTTCTCGTTGTTCGACCAGCGAGTCAAGGTCGTATCGATGGATGTGGCTAGCTTGTTGAACACCTCGCTACGCGACTGTGACAGGACCGCTGTTGTTTCTTCAGCTGCATTGGTTGCGTTTGTCCCTGCATTGATGGTCTGTAGTGTTCTTGCTGCAGAGTCATTTCGCACATCTTCAATAAGCCCATGCGAATCAGTACTGAAACGCGCTCTTAGGTCCAAACCAATCGACTCGAATTTCCTAGATGCATGTTGGTTGGCCAAAATCACACTCTGTTGGGCATCCTCAAAGGCCGAATCACGAACTTTCGTCACATTCATTGACACCCGCTCCACGAACTCCTTGAATTCACTGGCCGCGGATTCAGCAGACCTTTCACACTCTGAGAAAGCTCCAGTCAGATTGCCCGTAACCTCGCCAAAATCCTTTGATGCGTCACTTACTGCTTGCTTGAGACAGCCATCCACGATATCTGAAATGAGATCTGGTAGGTCGGACATGCTCTCCTCACCTTGTTTGAGTGCGGCAGTACTTGTGTTGCCAAAGGTAATAGCGTGCTCCCGGAAAGTATCCTCCGCCTTCTGGAAGAGCGTAATCCCCGTGCCTTCAAGTATTTCTAGATTTTCGCGGTTCTTATCTGCGAGTGTTTTCGAGGCATCGTTAGCTGCCCGAGCGATTTGCTGCTGAACCGCCATCAAGTCGCTGTTGAGGTTGTCGCCAAGTATTGTAACGGAATCAACTATGTTGGACAGACCTGAATCAACCCTCGCAGCACCCCCCTCAAATGCCTGACTGGCTTCTGTTCTATGGGTCTCAATTGCTTCTGCTATCTCGGTCTTCACAGCGTTTCTTCCACGTAGTCCAACCTTCTCAGACTTCGCAAGATTGGCTTGAAACGCCTCAACCTTACGGGAGGATTCTGTGGTTATGGCTGTTGAGAGCGAGTCGAGTTTCTTACTCGTGCTTGCGATCAGCCTTTGATGGAAATCTATGTGCTCCGTGAAGTACGAGTCTGCTATGTCCCTGACAAGCTTTGTTCCCCGCTCCAAGTCGGTTGTGGTTGCTTCACTGAGATTTGAAAGCTGATCAGCTAGGTTCGTCTTGGCCGTCGTAAGAGCCTCCGTGAATTCCTCGGAGAACTCCGCTAGGTCGTCACTGATTTCTTTAGTCGTGTCTGTTTCGAGGCGTTCGAGCGATTCCTGTATTTCATTTGTTACGTTTTCAAGCTGAGTTAGCGTGACCTCTATGGAAGAGGACATCTCCCGCCGTTTCTCCGTGGTAAGCTCTTCTAGGGTCTTGCGCATTGCACTCGCCGAATCTCGGAGATTTTCTATACGTTGAGTCATCTCTGAGGAATACCCGACTTGGAGCTTCTCAGACTCATCTCGAAGGGTATTCATCTCAGCATTCAGAGCTGCATTGAACTCAGTGTGTGTGGATGCGATGAAATCGCGAGTTTCAACTATCTGACTCGTCACAAGCCCTCCGAAAGCAGCTTCCAATCCTTGAGTCATGTTAATGAACTGCCTTGAGATGTCCTCAACCTGCATGTGGAACTCCTTTCGAATCTCAGAGGCATGGAAATCAATTCTGGCCATCTGGTCTTCATTCATTGTGTCAATCTCTTGTCGCGCCCTCTCTACACTCGAATTCAAGGACTTGATTGACTGACTGACTCGTTCATCGAATCTTGTATTTAGATTTTCATAGAGCACTCCCGCTCCAGTGACGTACTTGTCCGCCGTCGAAGAGAAACGTGTGGTGACACCCCCAAGTTTAGCATCGATGTCTTTCTCGAATTTATGTGCGCTCTTATTGATGCCAGTGAGGATTGTTTCGCTCTTAGTGCCCGACGATGCAGTGACAGCACCAAGCGAAGACTTGATCTCGTTGAACATCTTCTCGGTCATGGTGTCTACTTCAGCAATTTTGCCGTCAAGAACCTCGACCACCTCTTTGCTAGCCTTCGACGCTTTCCTTCCAACTGACCGTCCCGTTTTGGTTGACCATCGGTTCAAATCTTCGCGTAGCTTCTCTGTTCCGACCTTAAGGTTTGTTTCGTCAGCCTCAAGCTCACTGCGGAATAAGCCCATCATCGATATTTTGGTTTCATCGAGATGCTTGGCGAACTCACTGTCAATCGCCACTGCCAAGCTCTGGAGGGTGCCATACTCCACACTAACAATGGTTCGAATCTTGTCAAGATAGGCTACAAGCGTATTCTTGTTTGCGTCCAGGTAGTTTCGCTCTGTCACTGCCACCTGCTCGAACTGCGCAGTCATGGATTGGGATGCAACATCCATGATTCCTCTGACATCCGTTTTCCAAGAGTCTATGGAATCAGTAGCAGATTCGGTGACCTTGAATGCATCGAGAATCTTTGTGCGAGTTAGATCCGCCTGCTCGTTTGACATCAATCTTGTTTGACTTATTAGAGAGGTTAGTGAGTCATGAGCGACCCTTGATGCTTGACTGAGATCTTTGTCTAACTGATCGAGAGATGATGTCAAGGAATCTGCTGAAGAGCTGAGGTTTACAAGAGTCTTATCTATGGTGCCAAGAACCTGTGAGCTTGTCTTCTGGGACACATCAAGGGATACACTCTGAATTGCCTTCTCTGAGTCTGTGAGTGCAGTGGAAACTGCGTTCTTTGATCTCTTGATGAGAGCTTGGACTTTCTTATCGAAATCTGATAATGCAGTTAGTGAGGGCGCACGCTCCCGTTTGACGCCCTTGTCAAAGTCACGGGATATCACCTTGAGGGCTTGTTTAAGCTGATTCTGGCTTTTATCCAGTTCAGCTTGAAGGTCCGCCAGATTTGTCCCCAGAGTGTCTTCCAGACTCGTGTCCAGCCCTGTCAGTGCTTCTTCGATTTTCTGTGAGTACCCAGTCAAGACATTGGTCGCAGTATCGACGACTAGCTCTACCTGACTCAACACAGTTTGAAGCATTTTGTTTTCGTAATCCTCTAGGATTGTCATTGTGCGCTCACTTGCGGTACTTTGTGTGTCCCTAATCTCAGCAGCCGACTGCTCAGTTTGTTGTATCTGATTCTCCAACGCACTGAGAGAGGCATGCGCCAAACCCTCGACATTCTCAACCACAGAGTTGAGCTCACCAGTCATGGAGAGTACTGCGGGAACGGGTCTGAAAATAGGCACTACACCCTCAATCTTAACGACAAATCCTTTGTTCTCTAGTCTACTCAGAGTGCGATTCACTCTGGTAAGTTTCTCGCCTGAAATCATGGCGACGGCGCCAGGTGTCATGTTTCCGCCCAAGTAAATGGGCAGCATAACCTTGGCTTCAAGGTCTGTTAGACCTAGATTCGCCTTCAAGACAGGCATATATTCTACAATTGCATTCTCAGTCAAATTGCATCCCATCCAATGACAGTCCAAGACGCAGAATCTGGACTGTACTACCTAGTTACTAATCTCGCCCGACCTCAGCTTGGAGCTCACAGTGAAGGCCTTCTCAAGGTCATCCACAGAGAGAGGTTTCCGATTCTCATCGATAATGACCTCAGCATGAATGTTTACGACATTCTCGGATGATTCTACAGTGAGAGCGTCAAAACTGCCAGAGAGTTTGCTTTTTACGGGCTTTATACTCTCAACGGTGCTTTCAACATCAACTGCGATATTGAGTATCCACCAGTTCAGAGTTACATCCTTAACCTCTGACTTCAAGTCATAGTACTTGGAGAACAAGTCTGCGTAGAGCTTGAACTCTTCAAGGCTTTTGATCTTTACATGCACGGGATTCATTACGACTATGCCGCGAGCAAAGTCAAAGTAGAAAAGCAAGCCGTCACCGGCCACAAGCATAGCATCTTTTCTATGAATTGAGGCCGACTTGGACCAAGTCTTCTTGAACTTCGTTGTGAAGTGCCTAATCGAACTCACACGCAGTGCTGAGAGGAAATCCTTGATTGGAAGCCTGCGGTCAATCATTCGGCTTCCCTTCCGATCCGTAATGAACCTCCGGATATGATTGAGATACTGGCTGTAACAGAAACTTGGGAGATCCTCCGGTTCAATACCCAGTTCAATCAACATGTTCAGGAAATTCCTGTCTTTGCACGAAGGACGCACTGTGCAGCTTAATCGGTCCTCTTGACACTCACGACACTTGTTTTCGTGCAATTCCATTAGCTCTCTCGCCAGCTGATTATCAGCCGTCACATCCAACAAGTCCATTTTAGTGGCAAAGGTCGTGTTATGCTTCTTCAGTTTCATTTTAGTCTTCAACCCGCTGCTTACAGATAGCCCAGTGGTACCATGACCAAGATGGCCTTCGCTCGTTGACGACCCAAACAGTCGCGAGCGAGATTCAATTGCGCATCTGTGCTTTCAATGAAATAAAGTTATGCGCATGGTCAACCTGGATAAGGTGGTTCATCCGTGTAGTTTCGAGTGTCGGGAACATGTTGGAGGCATTTGACTCCAAACGGGACAGAGAAAGGCCTAATCCTATTTGGTAACTTCCTTTAGCTTGGTCGACCAGGTGCGGATTTCACTGTTGAGTCGCGCAATGTCATTCTCGTTCAAAGTTGCGGTTGGGGGGTATGACTTGAGCTCCCTCGCTCTCTTGCCGAACTGGAACAAGACAGGGGTGCCGCCACTAATCATCGTGGTCAATTTGTCCCGAACGGTTTCCAATGCGTCAGCCATCTCAACAGCCTCAGTTGCAGGGGACACCTTTTCAAGGAGCTGCTTCATAATTCCATTAATCGTGCCAGGGAGTACTACCTCTTCAGCCACAGGCGGAGTCTCCTCTTCAATTTCCTTGCGCTTTGTAGCTTTCGAGGTTTTCTTAGTTGTCTTGGTTGCAGATGGAGCTTCAGTGACCGTACGGGTCACCTGTGAAACATCTTCAACAACCTTGCTGATCTCTTCAACTGACTTGTTGTATTTTCGCTCAATGTCATCCAACTGTCGCACGATAATGCTAACTATCTCACGGGTTTCATCAAATGTCCCGGAGAGGTCCTGAATGCTGCTTTCCAAGGATGAGAGACCAGCGACATACTGCTGAAGGTCTTCAATCTTTTTCTCCAGTGTTTCAAGATTTCGCCCTGCGCGAACTTGCTCGATTTTCTTGCTAATGTCTGACACCGAGCTTGACACTGCCTCAACCTTCTTTCCAAGCTCACCCAAGGCCTTGGAATCCTTAATCTCTGCTAATCCCACATCCAAGTCTTGAGTGGACACCAGAAGATCATCGATTTTCTTCAGAACGACCTCGTACTCTCTTGACTCGACAATCCCAACGACATTCTTGTCGATGCCATTGACTGAGGTGAGCAAATCATCAATCTTGGACACTGGACCTAGTGCCTTCTTGATGTCCTTGACTTCTGCTTCGAGCGAGCCTATCTTCTTGGCCATGTTCTTGATAGAAGAAAGCACCTTTAGCTCGTTGATAATCGTGGCTAGACTCTCTGCCAGCTTGTCAACCTTTTCCTCAAGCTCGTCAGCTGTTGCGTCTTTTTCTGTGGGCATAGTGGCTCCTACCTAGAGGTGTGCGTGCTGCTTGAGATGCGAGTCCCGTATTTAGGCTTTCGGGAGAAGATTACGAAAATACAAAACAACACTGTGGGTGGCATCAGGAATTGTTGAGAATCGTGAATGTGTGAGAAAGGTCAGCTGAAGCCTATGCGCGCTTTGCTCGCACAACATCCAGGCCAAGACTCTCAAGCATCGGAAGGAGGTGCGCCTTTTGTTCGGCGTTTGTGCCTTTCCAATCAATAATGGCAGTCTTCACGGTCTCGCGCGATCTGTTCATCATCTGAAGTACAACATCGCGAGTTAGACCGGGTATTGCATATTTTGGGGCCATATGACCAACATGCAGATTGCGCTCCAAAACTAATTTGTTGAACTTGCTGGCATAGTGTGTACCCCCGAATCCTATGACTGCATCTTCTGCAAACGGCGCTCTTGCGCAGTCGAGTGCCGCCGCAGCAACTGCACGCGCACCTTCCTCGTGTCGCCAGTAGGCTTCATCGCTGCCCAATTCGATGAATAACAAGGGGGTATTCATTGCGGTTGGTCCATGATGGGTAACTTCCATTGTGACGTCGAAGGCATCCAGTCTGCGATCTGCTTGTTCTTTGTGAAGCCGTTTTAGAGCGACTGCTACCAGAGATGCTGTTGATACGGATAGTTGCTGAGGACTGCCACCAAAGAGGGCTTCTTGACCAAGGTTGCCTGTACTGTGGACTAGCAAGGCAGGTTGTCCAGATTTAGCCCTGTGGCGCGAACAGAAGATGAACACTTCGGCATCGAAATGAGATTCCAGATGGTTACAGGAAATCAGGTCACGAGTGGAGGTAATCAACAAGGTCGATTCGTCTGATGATAGAATTGGATTGCCCTCAAATGTATCTCCGGTTTCCAGGAATTCATGTTCTTCTATCAGGACGTTCCGAATCGTTTGACTGGCGATATCTTTTTCCGATGTTACAAGGACTCGCAAGTCTGCGCACCTCAAGTCAGCTAACAACGCATCGTTCGAACAGTGGCTGCAATCCTAGCTTATCGATTTTGATTGTGATTTCCTCTTCAAAGAATTCCAGTATCTCAGATTCAATGCGCATTTTGAACTCCTCAACCCGAGATATCTGTTTCTTAATGTCATCTCCGACCTTTAGGAGGTCATTCGTATGATATTCCAAGTTCCTTGAAGATTCGTTCAAACGCTCTGCGAGGACGGCGCTTTTCTTGTAAACATCTGATCCTGCGAAAGTTCGACGCTTCTCATCCAGTTCCTTTGCTTGTAGTTGAAGATCGCTCATGGAACCATTCTTTATCGCTTCAATCTCCTCAGAAGCACGACGCGCTAGCCGATCCTTGAGTTTCAACTTGCCAGTGTCAAGAGCTTTCTGCAGGCCTTCGAGACCCTCAACTAAGCCAGGAGTGCCATCAGGCTCCGCTATTATTGCAGTCAGAGGATCCTCGAAGTATTCAGCCAACGCCCTTTGACCGGAAGGAGACACTCTCACACCGGTATCACGCTGCGTGAACTTCTTGACTTGTTTTTTCAAAGGGCTGAGCCTCATCCGGAGCAGCGCGGCGATGTGCTCCGATTCCTCGTCTAGCGAGAGCAGCTCTGCGACATTGGATGTTTTAGTGAATTCGTTGTAAGCCTGCGTAGCAGCTGAATGCTCTTTCGTGGCAGTGTCAATCTTAAGCTGAATCTGACGGATCTGCTCCTCGAACCCCTCCGCGCTGTAGGTCAATTCGCTCAATGTCTGGATTCGACCGCCAATGCGTTCCAAGTCCTTGACCCAGCTGAACTCGTAAAGCAACTTACCAAGGACCTTCATCTCCTTAGAAAGCTCCTTCATGTAGGTGTCAAGCATTTTGATTGTATTCTTGTGCCTCTTGTCCATCCTGCGAATCCAACGAGCACCGGCACCCCACAACTCCTGGATAAAGCGCTGAATCTCCTCTTGCATGGCCTCAGTGCTCTCGTACGTGATATCCTGCTTAACATCGAAGTTCTTGACAATGCCGTCCAGTTTCATTGCAAATCGACTGGCAATCCCAATGGTTTCAGAGTCGTCTTTTGCACTGTCTTCCAGATCTCCTGCAACTACCCCAACATCCTTGAGAGTTTGGCTTACCTTCTTATGGCTTTTATCAGCGCGTTTGATGAAGTCCTTCGACTGTGTTGCCAAGCGCTTTCGATACCATTTGTCGAGCTGTTCGACAGTAAGAGTGGTCATAGGGGAAGCTCACCTAAGCGGGCGTCGGTTTCTGAATGTGCTTTATCAACTTTGCGACCTCGCAAGGCCTGTACGCACACCTGACCATCTTTATATCAAAGCCAGAACCAACGTGATAATGCATAGGAACAAGTGATCGGTCATGTCTGAGATACTAGAGACTGGCAGCCGACGTCCTAGGCTTGACCTCGCGTACAATGTCGAGTGCACAAGCTGACGAAAAGGTCGCCTGGGTTTCTACATCAAACGCCTCAGCTTGATTGATTCCACCGGCAAGGACCGCTTACTGCTTCGGAATCCCGTCGGATATAGAAGTGGCTTCTGGTCAACATTCAGAAGTGGCGGACAGGTCTTCTGTGGCATGTCCACGGAGGAGCAGTCTTATTCCGTGAAACGGAAGGAGTACAAGCAGAAACGGTTCGAATTGGCTCTGGAATACACTCCAGAGGGTATGTAACAGCTGCAGAAAACCTGTACAAAGCTGGACATCTCTTAGACGAATAACGAATCGAAGACCCTTTTTTGTAGGTGTTAATATACTCCAGAGAGGAACCTGTACATGTAGTGTCAGTCTAGGACGAGAACCAAGTCCAAGGATGACTCTACCGTCACCGTCAGTTGGCCGGGGACGTAAAATGCCCGTGGAGAGGACGTAAGACT
>DAOVDG010000010.1 GCA_030669595.1 Candidatus Thorarchaeota archaeon | reverse complement strand
CTTCGAGAGAGCGAGGAATGGTTCAGGGCAATCTACGAGGAATCGCCAATCGCAATCAACGTGTTTGATCTGGACGGTAACCTAGTTCATGCGAATCCCGCATTGCTCAATTTCGTTGGGGTGTCGAGTGTTGAGGATTTGAAAGACTTCAACATATTCAGGGACCCCAACATGCCAGAGGATGCGATACAACGAATGCGCAAGGGTGAAAGAGTACGGTTCCAGTCTGTGATTGACTACGCCAAAGCTAGGGAAGCAGGGCTGTACGATACCTCCAAGTCTGGGGTGAGTTACGTTGAGGCTGGCACATCCCCGCTGAAGTACGGAGATGATGAGTCCCTACATGGATATATGGTCCAGATGGTTGATGCTACAGATCGCGTGCTGGCAGAGAAGAAAGTGCGGATAAGCGAGGAGAGATACAGAGGTCTAGTTGAGCGGATGAACGAGGTAGTGTTTCGCATATCAGTGCCCGATGGCAAGTACGAGTATATGAGCCCTTCCGTTGGTCGACTTGGTGGATATGAAGCAAAGGAGTTTCTCGACAGCCCACTGCTTATCATGAAGATGGTTCATCCAGACTCTTTGGAATACTTCATGGGGAAGTGGGCGGAGATGGTGGAGAGCAAGGTGGATCCCGTCTATGAGTACAAGATCATCGACACCAGCGGGAATACGAAATGGGTGTCACAGTCAAATGCCCCCGTATACGACGAGAAGGGAAACCTTATCGCGCTAGAGGGTAATTGCAGGGACATTACTGATCGCAAGAAGGCAGAGGAGGACATGAGAACTGCTGCTGAAACTGCGATGTTATACTTGGACCTTATGGGCCATGACATACGGAATCATCTGCAGGCAATCATTATGGGAACGGAGATACTGGAACAACTAGACATCAGGCCTGAAGTTAGAGAGATGGTTGACCTAGTAGTTGACTCGGTGGAAAATTCGCAGAACTTGATCAAGAAGGTACAAGCAACTCGCGAGCTGCTGTCAGTGCCGCTATCGAGCATCCCGTTGAAAGAAGCTCTGGAGGATTGTCTGCAAGTTCTGAACGAAACGTACGATGATGTTCAGATTGAGGTGGATTTGGCCGCTCAACAACCGAATGTGTTCGCAGACAAGTACCTAGGAAATCTGCTGATGAACATCTTGGAAAACGCAATCCTTCACAATGATAAAAAGAAGAAACGAATCTGGCTGGGCCTCAAAGAAGTAGAGGGGGGTTATGAGGTCGTGGTCGCCGACAACGGTCCTGGGATTGACAATGATACGAAGGAGAACCTGTTCGACCAAAGCAGGAGGTTTGGCGGCGTGGGAGTCCATCAGGCATTCAAGATTGCACAAAAATATGGAGGACAGATCAGTGTACAAGACCGAGTGCCCGGCGATTCAAACAAGGGTGCTGAGTTTCACATCTGGTTCCCCAAGTCAACAGCATGAGCCTATTTGGCCGGCGAGGCCGCCCCTGTTCTCCTCCTTCCTCGACGTTATCGACCTAGTTCCACCCTTCCTTAGTCTTCAAACTCAGGAACCACTCCTGTAGGCGCCCGCTTACATGGTCAGAGGGAGCAGGATTTTGAAGATGGCACCTTTGCTTGGGTCTGTGTCCATCAGCTCTATCGAGCCGTTCATGGCATTCACAATCTCTTTGGAGAGGTACAGACCAAGACCTCCTCCACTTATTGAAACCCCTCTATGAAAGAGCTGGTCTCGAACTTCCTCAGGAACTCCAGGCCCATTGTCTGAAACAAGGACCTGCACGTTGCTTCCTTCTTTAGAGATTATCATGTCTACTATTGGTTTCTCACCGGCATGTGCTGCAGCATTTCTTAGGAGATTCTCAAAGACCATTGGAAGTAGCCTATTTCCCACGATTGTCAGTTCTTCAGCATCATCATCTACAGTCACGTTCACAACGAGTTTTGCGTGTGCGTTTTGAGCCTGGGTGGATACACTCCTTACCAGTGCTACGATACTCTTTTCGATAGAGTCTGCTGGTCGACTGACTGCTTTCAATAGATTCATCATTCGTTCACAGACTGCTTCTGTGGACGACAGGATATCGAGTATCTCGCCATCATTCTCTCCTGCAATCATCTTCGCGAGATCCACGTTTCCCAAGATGATGCCCACGTCGTTCCTCAGGTCGTGGCGAATCAACGCAGCATAAACCTCTAGTTCGCTGTGCTGCTGGCGCCTTTGCTCCTCATTCTGCTTGCTCTCGGTGATATCCACGAAGATCCCTATCGTTCCATCGACCTCACCGGCGTTGTTCCTCATGGGAGCTGCTGTCACTTGAACATCCCCGACCTCTCCGGTCTTGTGAATCATCCGCAATTCATACGAAGAGAACACTCCTTGAGCCCTTCGTTCTGTCTGATTCGTCATCTTTTTCGCATCCCGCACATCAACGAAGTCAAGCAAGGGGTTCCCCATCAACTCCTCAGAATCCTATCCAAGGATGTTGCACATCTCCTTGTTGACTAGGGATACTACTTCGTTCAAATCTGCTATAGCCACTCCCTGAGGCAGCATATGGATTAGTTCCTTGTAGCGCTGCTCGGATTCCTGAAGCGCCCTTTCAGCCTTCTTGCTCTCGGTGATGTCCTCTCCAGAGCTGAGTATACCATCTATCCGACCCTTACTGTTTTTCGTAACTGTGTTGTGCCATGCTATGATTTGTTCCTCACCGTCTTTGGTCAAGACTGGATTCTCGAAGTACTCCACTGGCTCGATCTTGCCTTTCATGAGGCTTCTGAATACATCATAGGTTTCCTTTCGAAACCTCTTTGGGAGAAAGGTCTTGAACCAGTCCTTGCCAATGACCTCGTCATGGTCATAACCCACGACCTCGCAGCACTTGCGATTTGCAAACACAACAATGCCGTCCGAGTTAAGCGCGACGAACATGACTTCTGCCAGGTCCAAATACTCTCGTGCCTTGAGGAGGTCCTCACGCTGGGGTTGCTCAGTAGAAGTTACCTCTCTTCGAGTACTAGATAACTTCGAAGCTTTATCATCGGACATTCAGTTCTCATTCTCCTAGCAATTGGAATTCTCGCAGCAGCGAAGGGTGTCTGTTTCCATCAACAATCGAATTGCGAAGTATCAACGCTTGCATCAATACGAAGCCTCGCTCTGGTTGCGTTCGGTAACTCCACGTGCAATTCCTATTAGGTTGAAACCAAGATAAACAAATTCATTACCATTCTGAGCATATATGTCACTCTCCGTGAGTTCACTCACCCACCAGCTTCCGACTATGAGTATCATGTTCTATGCTTAGCAAGTCAACACCAAAAGCTAACTCGGTCGATGCAGTACAAAGGATAGACGTACGTGAAACCCGGGTCCGCTCGTAGTGCGTCAGTACATTTTCTTGAGAATGTAATGGAACGATCTGTGCACAGCATTGCCCCTCCTAAGTAGATGATTCTGGGAACATCGCGATCAACTTCTTATTCACCACTTCTACCAACCCTTTTTCCATGAGGGAGCTCACGTGATGCTCGATCATCCATTTCTCAAACTGAAGTAGAACCAAGTCTGAGAGAGGTGGATACACGATTGGGTTGATAGAAAGTTCTTCGATTGTTTCTGCTCCATCTCCTATTGACTTAAGCACTGCTTCCTCACGTCTGTCGAAGTGCTTCTCGTACTCTGAAAGAGCATTTCTGTGGTCAACAATCAAAGGTTCTTGCAGATGCCCACTGATCATTCCCTTGTAGTCACGTTTCTTCAGCATCCGTATCGATTCTCTGAACTCAGGAATGGATGAGTTCTCGTGTCCATAGAATGGGCCGAACCTTGTGCAGTCAATATCAGATGCGAAGATGAGGTTGGGCTCGAGAAACTCTATGCACATGTGATCGGGGAGATGGCCCGGCGCGTATAGTACGCGGAGAGTGAGGTTCCCCACCGCGAACTTGTCGCCGTTTCGTAGCTCTTCATCTACTCTTCCATCCTCTAGGGCTCCATACATGCTCCTGTTGACCAGCTCTTCCCACAGGGGTCTGATGGGATGCTTTTTGTGGAACCCAAGGAACTTCTTCATTTCCTCTTTATCATTGAAGAGCGATGCTGTCATCTCGTTGGCAGCAATTCTGCATCCTGAGAGTCTGTGCAATTTCGTTGCATGCGCAATATGATCCGGATGAATGTGCGTCAGAATGACTGTGTCAATGTCGCGGAGTTCGAGATTATGATTCTTCAGAAGGGAGCGCAGCTCTTCGATAGGACAGCCTGGGTCTATTACTACGAGTTCCTCAGAGGTGATGACTACAACAGTATTGCAGAATGGAAAGGCGCCACCAATAACAACGTGGATTTCATTGCCAACTCCAATCGAGCCCACTTGAACCTAACCTCATTTCAGGGTTATGAGAGCGAAAGGTGTTTCTCACCCGTCTATTCATCGAATGGACCGATGCTTATCCAGTTGTAGTTCTCACTCTAACTTCTGCTGCGGCTCGGACTGCATGACGCCAAGTCCTGAAACTGCTTAGCATCACTGGAATCATTCCGGACAGGACAAGGAACATGAGCAGCAGCGTATTTACAACAGGAACTGTATTCGAAATGGCTTTTCCAGTCGCTAGTAAGTCCCACCACACTCCTTGCAGGAGAAGCAAGGTCGCGGGCACCAAGAATAATGTGAGTATGAAGAACGAGAAAAAGGCTCTTCCAGCTGATGCCTGTATGAACCTGGCGAATACGCCCAATTGAGGGTGCTTTTGCCAACGGCTCCCTTCCTGCACGATCCAGAAAATGAGGAACAGCAGCACTATCAACAGAAATGGTATTAGCGACAACTCGAAGTACATTGCTGGATACTCCCTATAGTTTGAAACTCACTGTTTTGGTCGTACCTATAAAGGCTATGGTTGCCATCATCGGAAATTTTGTTCTCGCAATGGCACGCGTTTATCCTATGAACTGCACTTGGAGTTCAGTTTTCATGTACATTGTCCGGTTCGTTAGACCTATATCCTTAGTTCCAGTTGTCAACCTCGGTGTCTGATGCATGAGAAGCGTCTGGTTCAGCAAGAAAGCATTCCTCTATTTCGGAGGAGCGTTCATAATTATTCTAGGTGGGGCAATTGTCTACTCCGCGCCATATCATGCGGTGGGTTACATAGCACTGGCCGGCAATCGAGGTTCATTTAGCATATGGGACAAAGACCAGTTCTACCCCCAGCTTGAGGTCTGGATATCAGTGCGGCCGTCCAACATCACGCTTGTTAACGTAGACATTACGATCATGAACAACGATACGTTTGACATGCATATCATAAACATGACCCTAACAACTGAACATCAACTTCCGGACAGCAACCCTCCTATCTTCGAAAACACGGTCATGATCGATCTGGATCCTGGGAACTACACACTTACACTTGACCGCCTCGATGGCACAGGTTTTGCGGATATAGGTCTCACCCAGCTCAGCGACATGCGCGTCTGGGTTGTCAGTGGAGGCACAATGAACATCGTTGGTCTCATCATGGCCGTCATTGGATTCCTCTTACCCGGACAGATGCTTCCAACCGGGGACGAGAGCATTGTTGAGTGGGGATACGAAGAAGAGGAAGGATATGTGACTTCTTGACTTGTTATCTAGCAATCACCGATTTATGTACCAAATTATGTGTGCGTAACAAAGTATATATTAGAGCTGGCGATGCTGCCTGTTGAATTACAATGGCATTTCCAGGCTTTCATCCTTCTATGGAACGCGTTGGTTACATTGACGCCATGGCTCGGATTGTTAGGGAGCTTAGGAATGGCGTTCCGCTGTCGATTGGAGAATTATCACGGAAACTCGACATTGATCGACGTACGGTGGGCCGGGTAATTGATGTCCTGCTTGACATCCAAGAGGCCTTCAATTCGCAAGCCATCACAACCGAGAAGAGAGGGCGACGGTTCCTAGTGGCTTTCAAGGAACGGGGGGCCGCAATTCGCAAAAGTCTAAGATCAGCTACTCACGTCGTCCGAAGAAATACACAGTTCGGTCTATGGAGCTTCCTGAAGCGCAAGGAGTGAACGCCATGTCAAAGATATTTGGACTTATGCTCGCCGCCATACTTGTCGTACTTGCCGCCTCAACTACGTACTTGCTTTGGACAATGGCAAGCTGGAGAGTGGCTGTGCAAATCGTGGCTATCCTGATGGTTGGCGCCATTGGAGAACACTATATTTCGGGACAGGGGTATTACCACTACACGAAATCCAAAACCAATGGTTTCTTTGTAGGACGGGTGCCATTGTGGATTCCCTTCATGTGGGTTTTCGCAGTTCAAGGCACATTGGTGTTTTCATTGATGATGGGGCTACCTGCAGCTGGAGCCATCTTGAGCTCTGGGCTGCTTGGGGCTGCTCTGGACTTGATTATAATCGAGCCAGTCCTCAGTCGGCAAAGAGCTTTGTGGACTTGGACTCCGGTTGACAATGGGTATTTGGGATTCCTTCCCTCTCAGATTAATCGATTCACTGCTCCTCCAGGTAATTATCTAGTCTGGCTTTTCTTTCCCGCTATTGCTAACTGGCTTCTATACGGATTGATGATACTCTTCCCGTGATTTACAGATGTCCATTAGCCGCAGACAGGCGGTGAATCAGTAAGTCATGACCCGAGTGTATGTTACCTCGGAATTGCTCCCGTCTTACACAAGCTCTTCAATGGGATTCGCTCTTCAAATTGATGAGCACTTATGACGGACGAGAAGATGAAATGGCTTCTGAAGAATAAGCTTGTTTGCGACTTCAGGGGCTTTCCCATAGGGCGCGTGAAGAAAGTCTGGTATGATGAAGGAACTGGACCGTTTGTTATCGTGGAGAGAGGTAGTCGGCATTGGGAATCAATACCGCTGAGAGCCATCCATTCCGTACAAGAAGAGATTCGTCTTAAGCCCCCCATATTCGCTGAGTGAGGGGCTTGCAATCGCGTGGAGTTCCTGTTCTTGACGGGATTAAATCATCAAAGCCAAACATCATGCATAGCTTCAATCTACGTAGTTTGCCATGTGCTGCCGTAAGGAGAATGACCAAGTGACACACCGAAATCGATCACGGGACTGGTTGGATAATTCTCAGATTGATAAATCCCAAAAGCGCAAGAATGCAATCAAGATAACTGTCTTCACGAGCGACCACTGTGGTTTCTGTAACCATGCAATGGAATTGGTGAAAGAAGCGACGCGGGATTTAAACTATGGCGCGGATGCTTTTGAAGTAGTTGAATCACGAATAGAAACACATTTGGACCGTATCGAATCTGAAAGCATCATTGCTGTGCCGACTATTGTGGTGGGCAAATCACGCATCATTGGCATTCCCAAGCTAGAAGACGTCCGCGATCTCATTCATGGAGCCATGCTCACTCATCACGTTGATGACACTTGAAAATGAACAAGACACAGGCTTGGTTGGTCAAAGCATTGGGTGCGACTCTGTTTCCTAAAGGCGCAGGATGTCCTTGGCGTTGCCGTTCGTAATGATTTGACTGGTTTCTACATTGAGGTCTATCATATTCAGCACAGCTCTTAGGTCGCCATACTCTGTATAATGCTCCGAACCAAAGACTAACCTCCTGACGCCGATATCCTGAACAAGAGCATCAAGGAAAACCTTCAGTGGTGACTCGACTAGCTTGATCAATGTTACTGACACCTCTAACCAGACGTTGCTCCTAGTCACCAAAGGTAATAACTTAGGGAAACCGAAGAGCCCTCCCATATGGAGCACGACGAATCTGCCATCCGGATACATCTGCGATGCTCGGTCTAAGAAGGTAATCGTATCACCGGTCATTTCGGTATTGTGCAGATAGACAGCTAGACTGGCTTCAACAGATGCCTGTAGCAGCGCATAAGCGGCAGGATCTCGAGGGTGATACAGCCTGTCATCGAAAATAATCGCTTTGCATCCTTCATCAGCATAGCGTGTAACCATCTTCCGCGCGTTGCCTAGTGGTCTTGGAATAACCGCACAGGCGCTCATCAGTCTATCAGGGTTCATCGAAGCAGCCGCGATATGAATGTCATTATCATACTTGGGCGATGTCGGACACACAACCGCTTTCTTGATTCCGTGCATGTCCATATGTCGAATGAGTTCATCAACATGGTTCTTCAATGTGTTGTCACTGACATCATCAGATTCCATTCGTGTACTTCCAAGATGCGTGTGGATGTCGATGGTCACCATTTAACCCCGTTGCAGTTGCTTGTGTTTTGGTATTCACATCCTGTAATATTGTTTCTTGGGTCAAACACCATCTCTAAATACCACTGCAATAATGCTAGTTAGGATTATATTGTCAGAGAAGGAAAATCGAACGAATCTGAAGTGGCACCTAAAGCAGTTATCGAGCGCAGTCAATCTGGACAAGTTCATGCTCATGGAGTATCTGGGTCCAGTAGTTGATGGCTGCAGAGCGGCAATGAAAGTTGGCATTGAGCGTGCTCGCGATATTCATAAGATGCCTGAGTCGGAATTCGAGAAATACATGGATTCAACCGAGCATTCGTTCAGAGATCTGACAATATGCTTCAAGGCCACGGATGTTGATGAACTCCTGTCTATTATTTTTGATAATGGAGCGACCCGCGTCCATGATGAATGCGTAGAACCCGATGTGGTTGTCTCGGGAACTATAAATCATCTGACAGACATAGTGAACATTGACTCGCGCATTTCTCCCACAGATGTCATTGGCATATCAGTTCAAATAACTGGCGCTGAATCTGCTGATGTGGTTGAGGCTTTAGGATTTCTCTGCTTTCCTTCTCTTCTTAAGATGGCTCGATCGGGAGTTGACCCGTCCTCTCTGCTATCTGAGGATGCCGACTCGATAATAATCGCAGCATCATCTAATCTTGTAACACAGATGGTACGCAAGTGGGTTGATGCTCAGCTGGAGCAACGTTGACTTCTACACTACCATCCGATTTCTCTGATTACTGGATGCCATGATAGGGAAAGACCAGCTCCTCGATACGTCTGAATACTCTATCAAGATCCAGAGTGACCTGCTCCTGGGAGAAGTACTGCTGGACTACTTCCTGCTCATCCCTCATTGTTTCCGGGAATTCCTTGTATCCCCGCATTTTGCATTCTTGCTTGAATTCGTCTGGCAAGTATCTTGGTACGTCCTCGTCCAACATGATGGCCAGAAAAAGCGTCCAGAGCCTTGCGACATTCACAGGATGATATCCGCCCCCACCTACAGCCAGCCAACCGATATCGCAGATATCTTCGGATAACTTCTTGATACACTTAAGGCTGGTTTCGTATCCATGACTAGTGTAAGCTAAGTGTGCCAACGGATCGAGGAAATGTCCATCCACTCCAAGTTGAGTAACAAGTAGATTGGGTTGAAAAGACTCAAAGAGCGGCACAACGACCTCTTCGACAATCCGTATCAGTTCAGGGGTTCCTGTTCCCGGAAGCACCGGCACGTTTACAGAATAGCCAATGCCCTCTCCACCGCCAATTTCATACACGAAGCCTGTACCTGGGAATAGAGTCTTGCCAGTCTGATGTGCGGAGATTGTAAGAACGTCTTTCGACCTGTAGAACGCATTCTGAACCCCATCACCATGGTGAGCGTCAAAAATATCGAGGTAGAGCACTCTGCTTGGCTTTTTTTTCTGAAGGTACATCACTGCTGTCACAATATCATTGAAGATGCAAAAGCCGGAAGCCTCGCTTCTATGAGCATGGTGAAGTCCGCCTGAAATGCAGAACGCATGGGATGCTCCCTTTACTATCTCCTTCATTCCATCGAGGGTTGCTCCGACGTATCTCGCCGCCGCATCGTAGATTCTAGGAAATGTTGGATTATCCGCTATCCCCAAACCGTACCTCGCATTGATGTGGTCGCGATCGCCACACTCCACAACAGCATCTATGAAATCAGGAGTATGAAACATCTCCAGATCCGCTCTCTCTGCCACTGTAGGCTCGATTAGTTGTACCTTGTCCATGAGCCCGAGCTGTTCTGACAACAGATGGGTCAGCTTCAATCTTTCGGGCGTGAGTGGGTGTTCCTTCTTGAATTCGTATTGAAGCAAAGCATCTGAATATGGGTAGACAAGCTTTCCTTTCATCGTGGGTTCCTACTGAGAGGGGTCTCGCTTATTTCCTATGAAGCAGGTGCACGTCATAAGAACTCGCGAAGCAACATCCCAACTATGCTCCCCAACAACGATGCGAGAGATACGAAGACGACGTAAACCATGGTTACAACAGCCGCACTCATGAGGAAATCACCGATGTTGCCAGATTGTGAGTAGAAGCCAGGGGCTATAAAGAACGCCACAACGAATGTCGCGAAGAATATGGATGCAAGTATTGCACCTCCTATCGCCCTTCCTATGTTTGGCATTAAAAGGCCCACCGGAATGGCAGCGAATAATGGAAGGACAAACATGTAGATTGAAGATTCCTCCAGAATCCCGACTATAATCCAAGAGTAAATGTTCGCATCCATAAGACCAACAAGAAGAGGTACCATGATGAAGAGCAGATTGTCCCGGCTAGTTTCCTTCATTGTCACACCTAGAAACTTGATTATGGGTACAGGACGTTTTCTTCTTTCCCTATGGGCTTTAGGAGCGGGGGGAAGTGGTTTCATAATGCTTGGTTGTTCATCATCAACTTGACCGGGGTCTTCCACTCTATACTTGGTTTCCTCGTCCATTTACCTTCCTCGTATTGAAGTTCCGGTAGCACTCAGAATAAAGTCTTCGCATCACGCAACTCCTGTGTGACCGCAAGTGCTATCAGTAAATTGCATGAGTTCCAAGTGGAAGGGTGTTCTTGACATGGTGCAGCATGATTCCGAAGGAAAACCATTGGGCGAAGAAGATGGTTCGGAGGCTTCTCTAACGCGCAGACGCAAAATCGAACACATCGAAATCTGTCTGGATGAGGATGTTCAGTGCAGGGCGCTCAGTATGTTTGCTGACATCGAGTTCATGCATAATGCATTGCCCGAAATTGATAAGGATAATATCGACCTCACAACCAACCTTCTAGGGCTAAAAGCTTCAGCGCCAATTATTATTGCTGCAATGACAGGCGGCCACCCTCAAACTTTGGAGATCAATCGGAGCCTTGCTCAGGCAGCCGAAGAGTTGAAAATTCCAATGGGAGTTGGGAGTCAACGCGCAGCAATTGAGGATTCAACCCTAGCAAACACGTTCAAGGTAGTCCGTGAAGAGGCGCCTTCTGTGCCGATCATCGCAAATATCGGTGCAACTCACGTGAAGGCAGCTCAAGAAGTCATCGAGATGATTGATGCGGACATCATTGCGATTCATCTCAATCCACTTCAAGAGGCTATCCAACCGGAAGGTGACTGCAATTCCATTGGAGTGCTCGGACACATAAGAGCCATCGTGGATTCAGTGGACATTCCTGTCATGGTAAAAGAAACTGGGGCCGGGATCTCTGGCGAAGTCGCTCGCAGTCTTGAGGAGGTAGGGGTTGATGCAGTGGACGTTGGCGGCGTGGGAGGAACAAGTTGGGCTGCCGTAGAGTACTTCCGAGCCGTGCGGGACGGCGACGAAGTCAAAATCCAATTGGGTAATGATTTCTGGGACTGGGGAATTCCCACAGCTTTGAGTGTCATCATGGTTGCTGATGCTACTGAACTTGATGTAGTAGCGACAGGTGGAATAAGAACCGGGCTTGATGTTGCCAAAGCTTTGAGTCTCGGCGCCGTTGCCGCAGGAGTAGCTCACCCACTGCTGAAACCCGCAGCTCGCGGGACAGTTTCAGAGGTTATTGATGAGGTCGAAAAGATCATCGAGGGTTTGAAAGTCGCAATGTATCTCACCGGTTGTGAAGCCCTTGCAGACTTGACAACGAAACCGATTATAATCACTGGCGACCTTCTGAAGCACTTACAGTCTCTTGGTATCGATTACTCGAAGTATACTCGGGTGTAGGGAAAACCGCTCATACGCTACGTCATTACGGATTTCCTATTTGTCGAAGGAACCTAGAGCGAACTCGAATTCCATTGAGCATCTGCACTGCTTCTTCTATTGTATCGCCCACAGGAATGCCATTGAGCTCGAAGCCTCTCAGAATTACTTCATACTTGTTCAAGTCCGGAACATAGGCGACCACGCACTTGTTGAATTGCTTTGTAACATTCGCTGCTCTCGCTCCAATCTGAAGGGATATTCCTGAAGTGTAAGGCAGGAGCAACAACAAGGCGGAGTCGATGTAGTCCAAGCCGAGCATGACCTTTAGCACCTGCTCGTAGTCGATATCTGCCGCACTTCCCGTGAGGTCGATCGGATTTGTAAATGAGGCAATCCTTCTGTATGCAGGAGTCATCACTTCCCTCATAGCTTCTTGGTCTTCCTTGGTGAACGGCGGGAGTACCAGACCATAGAATGACGCCTCATCGCTGGCAATAACACCATGACCCCCGCTGACAGTTATTACTCCAACTCTTGAGCCTTTCATCAAGCGAGGATTAAATGAGAATACCTTAGTGTAAGCCATGACCTCATCTTCATCTACCGCTTGAATTACTCCGTACTGCTTGAAAGCGGCAGCTGCCACAACAGAATCTCCGGCGAGAGATGAAGTGTGACTCTGTGTTGCCCGATGCCCGGCTTCCGAGTCACCTCCCTTCAGAACAACCACAGGCTTTCTTGGCACAACCTCGGCACAGGCTTCAACAAACTCTCGTCCCTCATTGGGCTCAAAACCTTCGATATAGGCCAGAATGACTCGCACGTTCTTGTCTTTGCCAAAATGCTTAACGAAATCAGTCACGTTCACTTGGGCTGAGTTGCCAATGGAAACTGCTGCTGCAATTCCTAGGTCGCGCGTTGCAAACTCTTCGAGTCGCTCAACGAGCCACCCACCACTCTGAGATATGATCGCCACGTGCCCTTTTCTTGGTCGAGCGACTCTTTCAGAGGGCAAGAAAAATGTGTCAAGCTTGTCAGGTACGAATACACCAATGCAATTAGGCCCCACCATGGTTATGTGGTACTTATTTGCGATATCGATAATCTCTGCTTGCAGAGTTGCACCTGTGGGACCTATTTCACCGAAGCCTCCAGATACGACTATGATAGAGGGAATCTTCTTGCTTCCACATTGCTCGATTATTCCGGGTATATGCTTGGATGGAACTGAGATGACGACGAGGTCGATGCCATCCGGAGCTTCCAGAATCGATTTGTATACTTTCTGTCCTTCTACCATTCCTCCTTTCGGGTTGATAGGAAACGTGGGAAGGCCATTTTCGAAACGCAACTTCCTGAAGATGACGTTTCCGGGGAAGAATGGATTCGATGTGCTAACGCCAATGACAGCTGTCTTTTTGGGATTAAGCATTCTCTCTAGACCCGACATGGTTTACCCTCTCTAAGCTTGAGTGGAACCGACATGTCTTACTTATATCAAATATGTTCACGCCGGTGGCTTCACAAGCTCTATGGTTTTATCTGGGCAAGTATCTCTCTGAATCTGGGTTCAGCAAGGAGCGCGTGCTGTAATTTGCAAAGCAGTTTTGTGGCCTCAGCATAGATGACTTGTCTGGCGGGGTCGGTAGCGGTTTCTGCATCACGAAGCGTTTCCTCACATCGCTGATTGAACCGTTTTATAATTCGTTTCTCTAAATCAGGCCCGCCCCAATCAAAGCCGTCGAAAATCATCTGTGCCTCTGAAACCTTGTCTGCAGGTTTGGGAGTTGCACCACTGAGGACACCTTCGAGTCCGGAGAAATACTTTGATACTGCTCTCTCTATGCGCTCGGCTTCCGAAGGATCCAAGTAGATCTCAGCAGGTCGTTTCTTGGACAGGTCCTGCAGAAGTCTTGCACCTGGAGCTTCAGTCAATAGAGTCTTCACTATCTGAGATGCAATCTTCGCAGGTATTTCAATGATCTCGCTGGCGTAGGGTGAGCTTGACTTGTACTTGTGAATGTCTCTTACAACCTCGAGCCAGAAAGTGGGCAACAGCACGTGGCACCGTTTGGAATACTGTTTGATTAGCCGCTGAGTCTTTCCTATCAAACCCCACTCGTCGTCCTCGACCTGTACCTTTCTGAAGGCTTCTTCAGGCGCTGGAGCTGCCCCCTCAACCAATGGAACAACATTGGATGTCCCTGTAAAAGGGGTTGAACCTTCAGCAGATCTGGTGCTGTCTTCAAGGAGCGATAGTATCTCTTGAGTTGGCCCCCCGTGGACTTCAGCTTTCTTTGCGATAAATGAGAGCTTTGGAAGGAGGCTCTCTATCTGAGAGAGTCTTTTCACTATCAATCCCATGATGTTTGCGGTGGAAGAGGGTATGCCTTCTGAAGTGGTAGCATCCTCCATCCATTTCCGGGTTCTCGTTAGCCCTTGAGTTAGTGAGTCCACCCTGTCCGGATCTATGCTGCCTTCAATCTGGGAACTCAACAGGAAATGAATCAGTGTAGAGTTCAGTGTGGCAATCAGGAGGAGCCTGTCAACCAATTCATTCATCGGAAACGGTTCGCTCAATAGGTCACCATCCGCTTATTCGATTGGTGTTGCGGAGTCCCCGGGGGTCATGTAGTAGCTGAACAGTTCTCTGAAATCAGCGATTGCACTGACGAGCTCCTTGCGAGTCGTACCCTTCGATCTCATGAACCAGCTCTGCTTCAACGGAGATGGTCCACTGTGGAGATTTACTAGCTGCGTGGCCTCATTGATAATCTTGATGAGTTCAGGTATCTTGGGCAAGCCTAGAAGCAGTAGTAGATCAGTGGGGGGGTCCTCAACGAAATGCTGCACGTAGCAGGGAGTTATGGCGGCTCCAGGCGCAATGAACTTGCTTAGTGCATCCTTGAGATGCATACCGTATTCAGCTTTTGCGACGTGTTTTGGCCCATTTAGGACGTAGTAGACACTTTCGGCGTTTGGCTCTTCTCCAATGTCGGCGTAAGAGCACTCTTTGACAGCGTAGTCAATCATTGTCATTAACTGTTTGGGCATGCTTCCCGCGTCAGGAATCAAGCCGATACCCTTGTACAGTGCTGGCACGACAACTGGGTCCAGCTTCCTGGCATAATCTGCAAGGTCCGTAGTTGGGAACACATCCTTGTTGGCCTCATATACGCCGGGCGAGAGCATTGCTTCAACCACATCGATGGCTAGAGGGTTCACAAGCTCCACAAAGGCCTGCTCGGTTCTCACATCTAGGTCTGCAGCTTCATCCAAGGTTGAAGGCACCATCGTTTCTATTTGGTTGATATTCGCGATGTCGACATCCAATTCTCTCTGAAGATAGTCCACAGTATCGGCCTTTCTTGATTGGATAATTCGCTTCAACATTGTACGATTGCTCAAGAGAATAGTCAGGTCTGCTCCTCGTTCTTGTAGTTGCGCACGAAGGAGTTTTGAAACTGCCCAGATGGAGTTCAGAGCTTCGCTGGATTGGCCTTCAAATGGAAGGACACCAATCACGTACACGAAGATGCGACGTCCTTCTTCTTCTTGGAACCTCTGCTTCAGAGCTTCGATGATGGCCGGTGTGCCTCCACATCCTGTACCCCCACCAAGGCTGGTGAATATGCAAAACCCTGATACGCCTTCAAACCCGAGGTCCGCTAGCTGGTTGAAGATGATGTCCTTTGACTCCAGTACTGAGTTGTATCCGTCCATGAACCTTCCGCCGACGCCTATCTCACTGGCGCCGTAAAGCAGCGTGTTCTCTTTCGGTATACCATACTTCGAGCGGACCTTGGTAATGTCTGCTCTGTCAGTGTTTATGAGTATGTAGCCTCTGACTCTTGACGGTAGCCGCTTATCTCGGCTAGTTTTCAGATATGATCCAACAATATTCGAACCACATTCGCCAATTCCAATGGCGAATACTTCTGCGGCTCGTGTTTCATCAGATTCAGCACCCTTTCCTGTAAATCTCTGCATGGATTCTTTCTCCTGAAGCTATCCTCGTTTCTCGACCATTGTTTCGGCGATTTCTTTCAGCGCCCAGCCTAGATAAGAACTGATGTCCTCTCTGCTGTAGGTTTCTTTGATTTTCCGAGTTGCGTCGTCAATGAATTTGTTGCGGTCATCTAGGGAAGCCGCTGGACTGAAACCAGCCATAAACATTTTCATTGATTTGTGCCATTCGTTCATCTTGCCTGCTTTCTCGACCCAGCCCTCTCTCAACTCAGCTATCTTGTTGAAATGTTTGATTGCCTCGTCAAGGGTTTCAGATTTTTCCAGCTTCTTTTCTGTTTCCTGAAGTTCCTTTAGAGGATAAATAACCTTACTAAAATCATCAGGACGAGTTTCGTACACACGTGTTATGGTCGAGTGATACTTGCTCTTTCTCTTGAGATTCTCTAAATGATTCTCTCCATCCTTTTGAGATATCCCTTTGACAATGGAAAGCATCTCATCTTGGATTGTTGCAAGAGTGAGACACACGCTAAGTGCCTCGTTCACGTGCTGAGACTCTGCAGAGAGCTGTTCCGGAACCTTCTCCAGCAGCGTTTTCAGACGTTCCACAGTTTCGGGCATCCCTTGGTCTTCAAATAACGTGGTTGCACTCTTGAGTTGCTCGTATGACTCATTGGCTCTATCCTTTATTTTATCTTGGACTTTTGTTGAGGTAGTGAGAGCCCTAATCCTGTCGAAGTACTCAGCGGCATCCTCCAGCTCCTGAGGGGGCTGGGAGATGATCTTGTCAAGAACTTTCAGTTCCTTTTTCAGGTCAACGCCAATCGCTTCAGCGCGTCCGAAGGATGTCTTTAACTCCACCGTTTCCGTATCGAGGGCCTCGATAACCTTCGCGGTGATCTTGTGTTCATAGAGCTCGACCATTTTACGGGCAATGGCCGGGAGACTAAACACGGTGTCAGCCGCGATGCTCACAGAGTTGAGCTCACCAATTGCTTCTTGTGCTTCCTTTGGGATTTCCACTCCTGCGCCCATAAGCTTGGCTGCGGCAAGTCTAATTTTTACGCCTAAGCGATATCGGAGGTTCTCCAAGGCATCCTTTGCCTTGGCTAGAATGGCTTCCTTTGTGCTTCGCATCTCTGAGCGGATCTCGCCAAATTCCTCCATTACAGCAATGCGGCTCTTGGTTTCGTCGAGCTCGCTGATGATAGGCATGAAAATCTCTGCGAATGCAGGCTTGATTGTCTGCAGGTCTGATATTATCGCATCTATCTCTTGGCCTGCAGCATCTCGGAAGGTGCCGACTCCACTCTCGACAGCCTTTCTAAGGTTCGCCAAGGATTCGAGGAGAAACACGGTTCCACCTTCTAGTTCCTCGACTTTTGGAGCTTTCTTACTTAGCTGCGCGTAGTCTAGGACCTTGTCTGCTGATGTTGCCAGTTCGTTGAACCGGGTGATATACGACCGGATCTGTTCTGTGATGTTCTTGTTATACTCGTCTACCATTGACCTAGCTTTAAGGTGAATCTTTATCATGCCGTCAATCTCGGCGCGCTTCAACTCTTTCTTGGAGTCTGCAACAAACTTGCGAACCGAGATGATGTCCTTGATGCCAGCATCATCAGGGAAGTCCGTTGCTTTCTCTACATCATTAAGGGCGTCTACAACTCTGTCTTTAAGAGATATCTTGACCTGTCCGCTCCATTCTACCATTTTCTGATAAGCGGAAAGAAGGCTTGCGATATTATCAGCTTCAGGGACGACATCAGGGGGTAGAGGAATGACATCTGCAGTAGTAGGAATGCCTCCTTCAACAATCTTGGCGGTGACCTCATGTTTCATGTTTATGATTCTATCCCGAAGCATATTGGACATCTTCAACCTAGCAGCATCAAGCTGATTTTCAAGGCTGATCAACGCAGTCAAGTTATTTGCCTTGGATGAGTCCCTAGCAATCACCCGAAGCTGCTTCGTGAAATCCATCGGAAGGTCTAGTCCAAGACGCGAGGCGGTTTCAACTGAGGTCTGCAGTGACTCGACTTCTGTGATAAGTGAAACACTCAGCATCTTGCTGACCTCATCCTTGCGTCCGTCAAGATAGATTTCATCCGACTTCAGTTTCTCCATAATGGGAATTAGGTCAGTCATGGGTAGGTTAGCGACTTCGTCGATGGAGGAAGTTGTGGGTACCTCTCCTCTGTCAATGGAAATGTGTCTCTCATAGGTTTCGAGAGTCCTCTTATTCTCGTCAAGCTTTCCCTTGACTTCTCGGACAAAATCTTGATGAAGAGTCGCGTAATGCTGTGAGAATGTCTTCCCGTATTTATACAGCGTTTCGAAGTCATCTATGTCTCCTGCACCTATTGACGGGAAACTCAATGATGACAGCGTCTTTGTCTCGGCGGGCTTGAAATACTGAATGCGTGGCAGCATTGCAGCAAAGTCTCTCTGCTCCTTTCGGAAGATATCTGCGAAGTCTCTGACCACTCTCATGAAATCTTCTTTGATGTTCTTGGACACCTTTTCTATCTGGCCGGCAATCTTCCTCTTCTTCAGGACGCTCAATCCTGAAGTATCACTGAGATCCTTGTCTAGGCCCGTAAGCTTCGCATACACATCATACAACTGGCGAACCTGTCGGTCAGTCTGTTGTTCTGTGGATGGGTTGATTGTTGCTAACATTCCTTTCATTTCAGAGAGTCTATCAAGTTCGCGCCGCCATACGTGACTATCCATGAGCCTTCCTCCTGATGTAGCGTAACTTCAAATCGGTCTGTCGTTTTAAAACTGTTCTGCGCTTGGGTCAATTGAATCTAGCTTGTTTATACACTAATCGCGTCTGTAAGCTGCTCGAAATCCGCGAGGCATTAGCAGCCAAGCTAGGAAATGCCTTAAGTCATGCTACGGGAATTAGAATTCAATTCCTATACGAGGAAGGCCAATAAAATGTCCGGTCAACAGGACAATTCTGCGCCAGAATCACCTTCGGTAACTCACGAGGAGGTGGCTGTACTTGAGGTAGACGCAGTCGATATCAGCCATGATGACCGGTTTCTCTACGCTGCATGCAAGGACAAATACGTGAGAGTGTGGTCTAAGGGTGATTGGCAGCTTGTTGCTGAACTAGGTGAAACCAACTCTGAGCCATTAGCCGTACATGTTGACAGGGATCATGTATACGCCACCTGCGAACGACGAGTGTATATGTGGCGAAAGGGAACTTGGGGGCTGATTGGCTGGTTCGAGCTCAGCTATCATGCGCTGACCTCTGACCTCCATGGTGACTCTTTTTATATTGGCACACGTGAAGGACGTCTATTGTCAATTAAGAAGGATACTAACGAAACTTCAAGCTGGCCACTGCACAAGTCAGAAATAACAGTGCTATGGTCCAATGGCAGCGTAATATGCTCAGGGACCAAGAAGGAATCTCCAGTGGTTTGGACCCGTGATCTTGATACAGCACCAACTGAGCTCGCGGTGCTTGATAAGACAGACCGCAGTACTGCTGTAACAGGTAACGCCCAGTTTGTCATGGTGGGTCTAACCTCGGGTGATGTGAAGCTCTGGGACCGTGTTGGATGGAACCATGTTCGGACGCTGGAATCACAGACTGATGAGCCCTTGGTTTCAATGTGGGCCAATGATCTTTATCTCGTTACATCTTCGACTGCAGGGTTCCTAACCATTTGGGATCTTAAGAAAGATGTTCAATTAGGTCAGATCAGAGAGAATGGGATCAAGCACGGAAGGGTTGCAGCTGACCATGACCTGATATATGTTGCATCTTCAGAAGGATTGATGGTCATAGGCATCTCTCTTGAAGGGCAAGCACTAGATTTATGCAAAGCCAATAATCAAATTCAAGATGACCACCTACTCAAGACGTCGCCTTACGATGTGCTAGAGTCCGTGTTGAATCATCAACGTCAAGGCGACGGTCTTCTGCAGGAGCGCCACTTCTCCAAGGCTATGGCGGAGTATGACACTGCATTACAGTTTCTCATCGACAATGTTCACGCTCTTCAAGCAGTTCCTAAGGAACGCGAGAAGCTGACACGAGAAATCAGCAGCAGACGAAGCAAAGCATCACTCCGGTCTAAGATTGAAGCGATTCAATCCATCAATAAGGAGATTGAACAGATATCAGATGAGCTTGA
This sequence comes from Candidatus Thorarchaeota archaeon, assembly GCA_030669595.1. GTDB lineage: Archaea > Asgardarchaeota > Thorarchaeia > Thorarchaeales > Thorarchaeaceae > WTCK01. Next base: position 12,251 of record DAOVDG010000010.1, on the reverse strand, counting down.
GCTCAAGGGCCAAACCTTGAGAGATGATGCGGAGATTGACTCTCTATGGAGCAATGCCGAGTCAGCCATTCGAGAGTCACGTACGCTCTCCGAGGACAATGCTGACGATATGTTAAGTTATCAGCTAACTTACCTTACTGATAATCTACAGTCTGACCTTAAAGCTGCCAAGGAGAAGCTCGCGAATTATCAGCGCAAGGTGAATCAAGCGATTGCTCTTGTTCACGGCATGGAGAATGAGTGGCGCTGGATGGAGCAGCGAAGAACTAGTCTGTCCGAGAGAAGGGGCTTCCTTGAACGAACCATCAAGCAACTCGAAAAGGAACTTTCCAACGCAGAGTCGGACAGTGAAGTCCAAGAGATTCTCAAGGGTGCTCTGGGCAAGCACAAACAGCTCCATGAACAAATAGGCCGCATCATATCAGCCTCAGACGACGAGCAAGAACCAGTGATGTCCAGCAAGGACGACGCTCTGGAGGCTATTCATAGTCTACTTAGAGTAATGCCGAAGAAACGTAATGCCATGTTGGCCATCTCCGACCACGCGAAGCGTCAGAAAGAGCTAGAGCGACTGACCATTGCCCTTGAGGAGGCATTAGAGTCTGCAAAGCATCACGGACTGAAAGAAGAAACTAGGTCAATCCAGAATGAGATTGAGAGTGTAGCGTCACTCAACGGGGCGGCTCGTACTGAGAACACGTAAAGCTTGGATTCCTTTCTTCATTGCTCTTCAAACGGATAATCCAATTCCCGAGAGAATCCACGGTGCACATATTACCCGGCATCAGATTCGATGTCAGAATCATAGTCGAACCCTAGCATAGCTTGACGCACGACGTCTATCCAATCCAATGTATCATCTTCAAGTGTTGGATCCAGTGCAAGGGCGTAATCTGCTGCGGTGAGTGCAGCCTCAAAGTTCTCAAGGATGAAATAGCATATGGCACAGTTGTGCCAGCCCATTGCCGAGTTAGGTTCTAAGGAAAGCGCTTTGCCAAGCGCTTCTAGCGCATCTTCCCATTGCTCATTAGTCATGAACGCCGCAGCCAATAGATGCCAATCACGACCATTTCTAGGGTTGAGACGAAGGCTTCTTTGTAAGGCTTCCATGCCCTTGCTGCTTTCATTAAGGAGTAGATGTAGGAACCCCTTCTCACCCCATGCAATCTGCGAGTTGGGCTCGATACGAATGATATGGTCTAGGGCCTCAATCGCCTTGTCTGGCCTCTTTAATTCAAGATTGCAGGCAAAGACGCTCTCCCACATGGGTTTGTTATTGGGATCAACTGTGAGCCCTTGTTCCAGGGTAACAATAGCCTGCTGATACTGGGCATTCTCAATGAAACAAGCCGCTTGATTAAGAATGCTGCCTGAGTCTTGACATTCTTGAATTGGTTTGCTCAATGATTTTCCCCCGGCTAGATTATGTCTGTGTTCTGCGCTTGACATTCCAAAGAAAAACATTGTTCTTGTAGCAATTCCAAAGCTGGCTTGAATAGTTGCGAGCATGTTTGGATGAAACACGGGATTTCCTTTTACTAATCGTCCCAGCCAGTCATTTCGATTCGAACGATGTTACCAAGAATCGAAACCCCCTCCGGAACTACCAATTTCAGCGGCCAGTCAGGTTCTTGCAGGAGTGCTCCGTTTACCCACCCAGCAACGATAATGCTTGAGTTGTAAGCGAGCTGTGTTGCTGAAAATGTGACATTAGCACCATCTTCGCTGAAGAGAGTAACATTATAGTTCCGGGAGAGAAGCGTTGTGTTGAACAGATAGTGATCATCGTCCCCGCCGTCCATCGAGGCAATGATCGTCCAGAGCGGCACGCCGGCGTAAACGCTTTCTCCAAGAGTGAGTTCTACGTGATGATGCGGACACGAGGCAAGTGAGTAGTATATATCATGTGTCATATTCCATTCCTCTACGCCTCGGAGCTCAAGCGACCAATGCTCGATTTCATCAAGAAGTGTTATGTTTACAACATCTTTCGCCCAGTAATGGCCATCTGAAAGATAGCCATCTTCGCTAAGGGTTACAATCCTGAGGGGTCCACCATGGACCAGCGGTTCGCCTCCCTCGTGGTAGGCAAGAATCACCGTGAAGTCTCCCATTCCCAAAGGATCACCTGTTTCTGCATCGTAGGCTTTGAGTGCCCCCTCCACCTCCGTTCTATTGAAGTAGGTCGTGTATAAGTCAGATGCAACTGCTTCGATGGAATACTCAACTGGCAGTGTGCCGGATAGTTCTAGCAAATGCTGTATGGTCACGCCAGTGTAGTTGTACGGTCCAACGATGGTGCCCGTAGTCTTCCTGTAACCTCCTTCTCCAGTGATTGATGGGAGAGCAAGGAGCTCATTCATGGAGTAGCTAGTTGTTTCATCGCCTACAGTAATACTGAGCACGGGCTCGACAATTTCGATTGTGACTACGTTTGACACGCATTGCGGCCCTGCGGCGCCTCCGAAGTATTCAGAAGGAGTTGTTGCATTGGCATCAGCGTTTGAGTAATACTCATCTTCTGGGAGAAAGATAATTCTGAGTCCCTGCTCCCATTCTGGCGCTGTAGTCCCGTTGTACGAGTACGCCAGTATCATATCCCCTTGGAGATCGTGTATACTTGGAGACGGGTATACTTTCTCGTACGGAAAGGTGATACTGTAACCGTCTGAGGCATTGACAACGATCCGGTCTGTGCTCTCCATTCCGCCAGCCAGGTCGATGAGATTCGAAACATTAACTCCCTTGTAGGTTCCATTGCCGCGAGGGTTGCCGTAGGAGTTCTCGTAGGCCCCATAAGCCTCAACTGACTCCATAGATAACATTTGAGAGAGCGTGATTGTCTGTCGGGTGCCATCCTTTTTGATTACATCAATTGATGGACCTGGGGAGGACTGCTGCAGAAGCATAATCGCCCCTATTGAAGCCCCTGCAAGAACTAGGACACCAACAAGGACTGCTATGAGTTTTCCTTGACTGCCAATTGTGACCATTGTACAACACTCACCGATATGTACGGCTGTGCCAATCGACAGGTGATAAATACCTTTCTGACTGTCCGCCGCGGCCCCGGCTTTTCAGACAATCATTGAACCTATCAAAGAGATGCTTGTTCAAGTGCATGACATGGAATCAGCGGCCCCGACGAACCTCAGAGCTGTGTAAGACCCAATATGAAACCTTCAAATCTGGAACTATCGATGTAGTGCTGCTGTGAGCAGTCTTGGAGACGCGCCCTAGAGAAGCACAATCGCCTCTGCTTCGATGGCGACATCCTTTGGCAGTCTTGCCACTTGAACCGCGGCTCTGGCGGGAGGAATCCCTGAGAACCACTTGGCGTATTCCATGTTCATCTCAGCAAAGTCATTCATGTCACGAAGGAAGACAGTAACTTTCACCACATTGGCGAGAGATGACCCAGCCTCTTCGATTACTGCTTTTAGGTTGCTCAGTACTTGATGAGTTTGCTCCGTTATTGAGCCTGTGAGGACCTCTCCTGTTTCGGGGATCATTGGAATCTGCCCTGAGCAGAAAAGGAAATCATTGGCTTTGATGGCCTGTGAATAGGGACCAACAGCTTTCGGTGCCTTCTTTGTTGAAACGACCTCTTTTGTCATTTGTATCGGGTCAGGCAACATGGACCTCCCCCATTAATCTGGCGGTCAAGTGCTAGCGGCGTTCTGGGGGCGGTGGGACATGATGGCCTCGCACGATGTGAGTGCCTGTTTCTCCTTTCAACGCTCTTGTGATGTTGGGAGGGTCTGTGATAATGGCTAGCTCACCGCCATTCTTGATGAAATCAATGCACGATTCCACCTTTGGGAGCATGCTGCCAAGAGCGAAATGGCCTTCCTCGATGTAATTCTGAGCTTGGATGTGATCCATCTTGTCGATTGGTGTTTCGTTCTCCTTTCCGAAATTAAGATAGGCTTTCTCTACGGACGTAGATATAATGAGGACATCGGCCCTTAGGCCCGTAGCAAGAAGACTAGATGCTCGATCCTTGTCAATGACAGCAGCGACACCTTCTAGGTCGCCATCATCGTTTTGTATGACAGGAATTCCACCTCCCCCAACAGCATAGACAACAATATCGTCATTAAGCAACGCGTGGATTGCTGGAAGCTCAATGATCTCTATCGGAATTGGCGAGGGAACAACTCTTCGCCATCCTCTTCCTGAGTCTTCCATGATACTCCAGTTCTCATCCTTCTCCCGTTTCTTTGCTGTCTTCTCGTCCATGAAGGAACCTACTGGCTTTGCCGGATTCTTGAAAGCGGAGTCTTCAGGATCAACACGCACCTGCGTTACCAAGCTGGCTGCATGTATGTCCATGTTCCTCTTCTGAAACTCGTTGTAGAGCGCCTTCTGTATCATGTATCCAATGGCTCCTTGAGTATCTGCACCACAAGAGTCCAGAGGCACTTCGTGAAGTTCATGCGCCGCAAGTTCGGAACGTCGGAGAATGAATCCTACTTGGGGTCCGTTTCCCGAGGTGATGACGACATTCCAATTATCCTGGATCATGTCTGCGATATGCTTGCAGGTTTCAACCGTTGCAGCATACTGGTCAGGAACTGTCCTGTGTTTCTTATCTCTTATCAGCGAATTGCCACCAATCGCCACTACAGCACTGCGAGCCATTGTAATCACCTATGAATGAATGGAGGTGTTTTCTGAGACTCTATTCCTAAAAAAGAGAGCTGTTCAGAGCACTGGAAAACGGCAAGATGAGCAATGAATACATTGAGTCTTCAATCGTTCTCTTCGAGTTCTCTCAGCCATTCATCCGTGTACATGGTTTCAAGGTCTGCTGCCTCAGCATGATCTTGGCCCGTCATCATGTCAACGAGATTTACCGTCCTCATGACAATCCTCCTATCCTTTTTGATAGTGTCTTGCACGAACTCCTCAACCCTGGACATAAGCTCGCCATGAGGCACTACTCTGTTAGCGAATCCGATTTGCAGCGCCTCCTCCGCTGAAACCAGCCTTCCAGTAACAAGGATGTCCTTTGTTCTCGCAGGACCTACTAGATCCATTAGGTTGGCCGTAGCTCCCGAGCCGGGGAATATCGCAAGTTGCACTTCTGGCAATCGAAATGCAGCCTTCTCAGAGAAGAACCTAAAGTCACAGGCGGAGGCAATCATTGCCCCAAAACCTATTGCATAGCCGTTTATTGCAGCCACAGTTATGCAATTCCTATTTTCTTTGATGCACCGGATTGTGCTTTCAAGGAGTTTGAAAAAGCTCGTTCGCTCATCGCCCTTCAGACTTTTCACGGTCTTCAAGTCGAAACCAGCTGAGAATGCATTCTCTCCCTCGCCGGTGAAGATGACAGCCATGATCTCTGGATCGTTTGTCAACTGGTTTACTTTGTCGTCGAAGGCAGTCAACATCTCTCCTGTGACAGAGTTGAGTTTATCTGACCGAGATATCGTCAGGGTGGCTACAGGGCCCTTCCGCATAACTTTAATTTCTCCACCCATGAGTTTCACCGAACTAGTCGAACACTAGGAAGTAGTTTAATGTGAATAAAGCCTTTCTGGGAAAAATCAATGAATTACCATAGCCTTTTCCTGACCACGACTCTGTTTCTGTGGGCGTCGTAAGCCTTATCCACGTCCACGAAATTTGCATGCCATGAACGAACATCTGGCTGTTACAACATCTGTATTTCCCGGTCATCGGATTGTCAAAGTATTAGGCGTTGTTCATGGGCTGACAGTGCGGACAAGAGGATTTGGGGGAAACCTATCTGCAGGCATTCAAAGCATAGTCGGAGGTGAGGTGACTGCCTTTACTTCCGAGTGCGAAAAGGCTCGAAAGGAATCAATAGACCGACTCATGGGGAATGCGCGTGCGATGGGTGCAAACGCCGTAATCGCCACTGACTTCGAAACAAGTGATATCTTTAACGGCGCATTATTTTCGACCCATGGAACAGCTGTTGTTGTTGAACAGATTTATGATTAATCGAACTCATTGCTAGGCTTTTCATAATCGCTTATCACAGAAGTCTTCAATCAACAGTCCTGTGCAGGCCATTTGCTGCAGAATAGCTGCTCTACTTGCAGGCCTTGCAGCCCTCGTGAACACCCTCACAGTGCTCACGGTGTACATCGCAAATGACTCCAGCGTCCCTCAAGACTTCGATGAGATGGTTTACCTCTCGAGTCATGATTTCGTAGACTTTCTTGCCGCCATTCTTTTCATAAGCTTTGATAATCACGTCAGCAGCCTTTTCTATATCCCCGAGAATCTTATCTGGAATGTTAACCTGATCACCTCGGGATCGCTTGGACTTCTTCAGTTTATACTGGGTAATCGCTGGTTCTGTGACACCAAGCATCTTGGCAATATGCTTCTGAGGTTTATTCTTCTTTATCATAACGCGAGTTAGCTCTCTTCTGATTGCTGGAAGAACGTACCAGACCACTACTTCTTGGGGCATCAACCAAGTCCTACGCTTTCCGCGTTTCTTGCTCTTCTGTTTTGTGCTTGACATTTTCGTGGCCTCGAGGAAGCACTCGTTATTCTTGAATTCCTTATTCACTATTGTGAAGAGTGCTCGCTAATAAGCATGATGGAGGTTGCATTTCGCCTTATGCCGGACATTTGATGTTACAGTTTGGAACCGCAGAAGCGATTTTCAGGCAGGACAAGGCCATCCTTAAGAGGCTTACATATCTTGCTGACCACGGTGTTCAACATGTCAGAAGGGGAGCTCCGAGAAGCAGCTGAGTTAGTTGCTAATGCCGAATACTTGATTGCGCTGACAGGCGCAGGTGTGTCCAAGGAATCCAATGTGCCAACTTTCAGAGGTGAAGACGGTCTCTGGAGGAACTACAATGTAATAGAGTTGGCAACGCCGTCTGCGTTTACAAACAACCCCGAATTGGTTTGGGAATGGTACACTTGGAGGCAAGGACTAATTGCCGAGTGCGAACCAAACCCCGGACATCTAACGCTGGCCAAGTGGGAGGAAACTGGGCTTCTCAAATCACTAATCACTCAAAACGTTGATGGCCTTCATCGGCGTGCTGGGTCCAGCAATGTCCTTGAGGTTCACGGAAACCTCTGGGCTTTGAAGTGCATATCATGTGACTATCATGGCAGACTCAGTGCCCCTGCTGAGGGGCTACCGGAATGCCCGGAGTGTGGCTCAATGCTTCGTCCCGATGTTGTGTGGTTCGGAGAGAGCCTTGATTCAGAAGTTATGGCAAGGGTATACGCCGATTTGGAGAAAGCCACTGTATGTTTGGTAATTGGGACCTCTGGAATAGTGCAACCTGCTGCGATGTTTCCGATCTTGGTCAAGCAAAGAGGTGGAACTCTAATTGAGTTCAACGTGGAAACATCTCGATTGAGTTCCAATGTCGACTACCATATTCGGGGGCCTTCAGGCAAAACCCTACCCGCTCTGGACTCGCTAATCTGACAGCCTATTCATTAGTAAGGTGCCCACTCATGATAATAGGGAACAATTAAATGAGGGGCGAAATAAGCCCGTGAAAGGTGGCCGGCATGAGAGTCTTAGTGACTGGAGCAACCGGGTTCATTGGTCGCAAATTCCTAGTGCGTCTGATCGAAAACGGGTTTGATGTCGTTGCGTTCGTGAGAGAAACCAGCAATACCGCTGGGCTGCCAGAGAGTGTGAACTTCTTAGAAGGAGATCTCTTCGACAAGCAGTCATTGAAGAAAGCTGTTCAGGGATGTGACGCGGTAGTTCATTTTGCAGCCTATTTCGACTTTTTCCCCAAGGATGTTGACTTGCTGTACAAGGTGAATGTCGAAGGTACAAAGAATCTGATGAACGCTTGCGTGGGGACATCAGTTGAGCGGTTCATCTACTGTTCCACTACGGAAACAATAGGGCCTGTTAGGTTTCCTCCTGGTGATGAGGACACTGAGCTCAACCCGCAGTTTGACTACTCGAAAAGCAAGATTATGGCTGAGGAGGCAATTCGGGAGATTACGAAGGACACCGGTCTGCATCATATAATCTTGCGTCCAACTGGAGTACTAGGTGAGGGTGACCTCTATACTGCGTTTGAAGCCATTGAAGCAGTGAATAAGCGTGAGATACCTGTTCTTCCAGGAAACGGCGAGAAACGCATAATGTATACACATGTGGATGATGTAGCTAGTGGCTTCATGGCAGCCATGTCGTCGAAGCTAGCACTTGATAACACGATTATCCTTAGCCCTGACGAACCCCTTACATACAATGAGTTTTTCGCTTTTATTGGAGAAATTCTTGGTGTGGATCCCCCTAAGTTGAAAATTCCTACCATTCTCGCGAAGGTTGGCATTGGGCTCTTGAGTCCAATCAAGAATCGGAAACGAACCACTTTTCTGTGGCATATGCAGTCAGTTCAGAGTATGGACGAGGAGCGATGGTACTCCAACGAGAAGGCCAAGAAACTCCTCGGTTGGGCGCCACAAATCACTATGCGTGAAGGTCTCAAGAGAGCTGTTGATTGGTACTATGAGAATAACTATCTAGAGAGGATGGCCAAGTAAAATGGATCCCCTCATTGGTGCAATCTTGATAGTGTTCCCCATAATTCTTGCTTTCGTATTACTGGTGTTTCTGCATAAGGCAGCAGATGTTACTGGCGTGATTGTTTGGCTTGTGACTTTAGTGTTTGCCATCTTCGGGTTTCAGACAGACGTTGGAGTTGCACTAGTAGCCAGTCTTGCGGGAATGGTGAAGTCGTTTCCGATTTCTTTGATGGTGGCAACTTCAATACTCATGATGACGTACATGCAAGAAACTGGCGCGCTCCAGAGGATTACCGTTTTCTTCAAGACCCTTGGCGGAGGCAACCGGCCTATGCAAATCTTGTTCATCAGCCTTGGTCTTGGCCTGTTCTTGGTTGGTATCGGCGCTACCCCAGTCACAATGTTACCCCCCGTGATGCTGGCACTGGGGTTCTCTCCCCTTGTCGCGGTGGCACTACCTGCTATTGGCTACGATCCATTGACAACATTCGCTCTGTTGGCCGTTCCCGCACAGGTGTTTCAGAAAGCATTTAATGACGCGTCAGGACTCAACATTACTCTCGCGCAGTCAGGCTCTGTCTTTGCTATGTTCATGCCAGTCGTATCAACTGGAATTGCCATATCGATGCTCTGGATTGCGGGGGGTCGACAGATGCTCAAGGACCGTGAAGCACTGTTACTGGCAGTGACATCTGGTCTAACAGCAGGCTTTGTTGCGATACTATGCAATCTCGAAGCAGTGAACATGACTCGGCTGACCAACGTATTCGCAGGAGCTGCAGTTGTATTCGTTCTCTTCCTGTACACCAAGATTCGCAAACGCCCAATGATTGACCGCAGTCAGCTGAATGATATGGATTTGGAGGTCGAGAAGACTATGAGCTTGGGACGAGCGAGCATCCCATGGGTTATCCTTGTTATTCTGAGCCTCTTAACGACCATTGTTGAACCAATCAGGTTCTTGCTCGCAGAACAGCTGAATGTCGCTATTCAGCTTGGGGCATACCCTCAGGTCATCAATACTAGAATGCTCTGGCAGGCCTACACTTTGATGCTGGTTGCAACCCTGGTATCGATACCATTCTTTTCGAGAGACAGAACGATTTTGAAGAACACGCTTGCTAAGTTCATGAAGCGTGCACCCCGACCAGTACTTGCTGCAGCTATTTTCTTTGCAATGGCTGAGGTGATGATTTACAGCGGATGGTTTGTTGGTCCTGGAGGAGTTTGGGCGTACCCGCTCGACCCATCGAATAACATGGTGCATCTCCTTGCGACTTTGACATCTGAGAGTCTGGGCCAAGCATATCCATTGACCGCTGCTTTCTTGGGCCTTCTAGCTGGTTTTGTTTCAGGATCCGAAACGTCCTCCATAGCAATGTTCACTGACTATCACTACCAAGCCAGTGTTGCTATCGGTGCAAATGCCCACCAAGCCCAGATAATTGCTGCCTCCAGCGGCATCGGGGGCGGGCTCGCTAGTGTTCTCAGCCCGGCCAAAATCCAAAACGCAACAGCAGTCATCGATAAGATTGGAATAGAAGGAGAGGTCATCCGTTACGGCGCCGTTGTTGCTATCCTCATGACGCTGGCAGTCGCAATCATGACATACTTCTGGTTCATTATTTAGTCGTTCAGCTCGTTAATCTTGGCTGCCAGAATAAAATCATTACCAAAAAGATTCTTTGTCACACGCATAGGAACATGACTTAACGCCTATCTTCGGCTGGATTTGTGAATTAAGAGGTGACCAAAGGCGGGCTCATGTACTGGCACGGGGAAAGCTTTTGCATCTGCGGCCGCAGCTTCTGCCGCTCTTTAGTGAGGCACATGCATCATGATCTGGCCGTATACATCGTTATACTGTGCGATAGCTGCAGTCATCCATCTTTCCCTAAACTGCACGTAGTAGGTGAAATTGCTCAGGATAATGGCGCTTACATCTCGGGCGTATTGAAGAGTGAACTCCTGTACTGAACCATTCAGAGGGTCACTAATGGTGACGGGCGTTGTCATGAGCTCAGTGTAGTATTCGGCCTCTGAAGTGTTGATGTGGCTATCCTGAAGCGCGGCAACTATGGCTGCCCAGCAAATAGCAAGCTCATTGTGAGCATCGAGGAGTACAGACTCATAATGCAGCTTGATTGCGGTGTAGATTTCGTCAAACAAATCGTAGTCAAACAAGACGCCTTCGCCATGGACAGTTCGATTGAACGCCTCGTAGGAACTTTGTGCTTGCAAACCCAGCGGTTGGTCGAATGCATCTCTGATGAGTGGCAGACGACCTAAATCGGAGTGAAGAAAGAGTGACTGACCATTGTCTGAAAGGATAAAGTCTATGAACTCCTCGACCAACTGTTTCTTGGTGCTGTGGGTCGGGATGCCCATTATGTCAGGAGTAACCAGCGGTCTCATCCCTATCCCAATGAAGTCGTGTGAAACGCTTTCGTACTGAGGTTGTAATCCGTTCACTAGGCACGAAAATGCAAGACCGCTGTTGCCATATGCCACTGCGTTGGAAGCGTCTTCTGAGCAGTTGTAGACTCTCGCACTTCCTGCGATGCTAATCAGGTCCCGCCAGGCTTGACTCCACCCGTACATTTGAGCGGCATATAACGCAATGCACACTTCTGAGAAATAGGGCTTTGAAATAGCGATGGATGGATTGTCTGGGAGTGTGCTACCATAGGACAGGTCCGCTAGGTCCGACAACTGATCTGGTACTGAAAGCCCATGCTTGTCGAGGAATGTATGATTTACAGCGAGACCTAACTCCAAGGAGTTGAATGACGACGAACACCATACAACCTGTCCTTCTGAGTTGCAGCCCTTGACAGGCACACCGCCCATGGTGTCGTTTACTCTCGATAGTGCTTGCAGCATCCTAGTGCTGTTAAGCGGCTCCAGCAAGTCAGCTGTCGTAACCTGGTTGTATTGGTCCGGACTTGGTATCCAGACAAGGTCCACTTCCCCTGAAATGAGATATTCATCCCACAAGTAAGTGGATGCTGTACGCCACACAATGTCAGTGATTTGATTTTGCTGAGCGTAATCGCTTCCAAGGAATTCGTCCTCAAATATGTACAGGGATGGGGTTTCATACCGAGTCAGAATATGGAGTGTAACGCCGGGTACAGTGGTTGGGATTGTTATCAGCGGCATATGTGGAATCACTATGAAGTTGGCTGACCCTACAATTGCTGCCACTGCCATAAGAGCAACAAGAAATATGGCGTCTATTGCCTTCTTTCTTTTTGGTTCGGAATCAGACTCGGACATGATTTCATCCTTTCACACAAATCAGCCAGCACGCTAATCCGTTGCTACTATTTCCACAGACAGTAAGGAAGTCCTCCTAAATGAACTAGGCGTTGTTGGCAATCTAGTTTCTAGCTGAGTGTTGAGATTCTCCTCAGACAAGCGAAACCTTAACTCCAGCTCCTTTTCATCTTCGGACGGGTGCAAAAGTTGGAATTCAGAATCAGCCCTATCGGTGTCATCCATACGCCTTTCGCGACCAGTGACCACGTGCCTATCCAGCCGGCATTCTCCGTTACGGCTGGTGAGGCATTGGTGAATGAGGAATACGTGGATGGATTGGAGTCCCTAGATGGCTTCTCGCATATCATCTTGCTCTATTGGTTTCACAAGGTCAAACTTCCGCGGATGATGGTCCGACCATATCTCGACAGCAGGGAACGCGGGCTCTTTGCGACTCGTGCCCCTTCCCGCCCAAACCCCAT
>DAOVDG010000036.1 GCA_030669595.1 Candidatus Thorarchaeota archaeon | reverse complement strand
AGTACTGGAAAATGAGGCTGATTCTCCGGCAGTAAGGGCGCAGAATGTGATTTCGATTCTTGACGAGCCAAGTCAAGACCCAAACTGTCCGAATCATGCACGGACAAAGATATGGCACGTGTCCAGCCTCTTGGAGCCAATTCGCGACTAGGTGCCTTAGGGGCTCAGTAGTAAAGCCTGCTGCTAGCCATGGTTACTCAGTGACTGTGGTTGGCGGTTAGTGGTCCGGGCCAGTGTTTGTCTATGATAAAAGCAAGGATAAGAGGAATCTATTCACAGTCTCTGACTCAGATTCTGTTACAGAACCATTTCGAGATTGTACAACCCATCCCTGAGGTGGCCAGAAGATTTGGGTTGCCCTTTCGAAGGGACATTCCAGATGTTGACATATGGGACAGGAGCGACCTTCAGGGTATCGTAGCTATTGCCTATGAGTCGATTTTAATAAAAATCACCGATGTACTGCGAAGGCGTCTCGGATGGGTCATCACGCGAACACCCAGAGTGGCGAAAAGCTCCATCTACAAGGGTTGTGTTTTAGGGAGGGATGATAGAACTGGTCAGACCAGAGTTGACCTTGGAGAACTATCTGGCCTGCTCCCTAGCAGGGATTTCAAACCGGGGTCTCACGTCATGGTGCAAATTCGGGCACACGATTATGGACGTAGAGCACCCGTTCTCTCCTCAAGTATCACCATTCCTGGTCGTTTAGCCGTTCTTCTTCCAGAGCCTGTGGTCCGACTTAGCACCAAGATTAAGGATCCAGAAACACGAGATGACCTGATAGCTTTGGGAAGGAGAATTCGAGAACACACTGAGAACTGGGGGATACTGTGGAGGACTGCAGCTGAAGGACTGACCGAAGAGGAGCTTCGCGATGAAGTGGATTATCTGTTAGACTCTGCTCAACAAGTTCACTCTATGTACACTGAGAGATCTTCTCCGGGGCTCGTCTTTGAGGGTACAAGCAATGCTGACATCGAGTTCCCAGCGGAGGTCAAAAAGGCGCTCGACAGGATTCGAGAAGAGATTAGACCCACGCTTGACCAACATCATTTCTACATGAGTGCTGGATACGTACCGCTCGTAGAATTTGCAGAGATGGTGATGGAGGACCGCCCGAGTGAGAGAGATTACTTCGCCTCCAAGCTGGAAAAGGTAGTCAGTCGGGACATGCCTAGGGTTGATGATGGCATAAATATTGAACACGTTAAGTTAGATGGTCGGAACATAATCTTGGCAAGAGGCCGAGTTGTTGAGATAAACTCGAGCGGTCTTTTAATTAAAAGACAGTTCCGGCATACCAACCGCAAGCTGAAGATTGCTCCGAACCATACCAATGATGTCGATGTTGTTCGTGATGAAGGCGATTATGCGATAACTCACGTGATTCCGGGAGCCCTAACTCTGGTGACCAAATACTACTCTCGCGATAATCATCTGAAAGGCACCTACGTGAATATCAATACTGGTGTCGAGTTGTATCCTAGCAATGGAAATAGCCCAAGTAGAATCCGTTACGTCGACCTAGAGATAGACGTAGTGAATCCTGCAGGGGATAAGGCGCGTGTCATTGATCAACACCTGCTCAAGCGAGCAGTTCAAAGGGGGTTCATCACACAAGATATGGCAACTCAGGCTAAGGAAAAGGCCGAAGCCATATGCATGGAGCTTTGTGGCAGCATTGTGCAATGAATAGATTGCTGAAAACTGAAATGTATCAATCGATTGCTTCATGTGTTCTCAGTGTAAGGTCAATCGCTGATGTCAGGTCCTCCAAAGTGGCCCTCAAGCTGTCCAGCCCGCGGGTGGATTTTATCACACATGAAAGTGTTCCGCCGCTTCTAGTCATCTCAATCTCCAACCCGGGCGGCAAAGGCACGTTGTCAGGTGATACCGACTCAAGTACTCTGACTGCATATGCGTCATCTGTGAAATTAATAGTCAAGTTGATTCTCATCAAGAGCGGCTACCCCCGAGGGAACATAGGGCATCTGCAACTGTTCTCTGTTCACTTGGCGATGTTGTTTCCAGCTTGAGAGAGCTAGCTGAGGTTGGTACTGAAACCAGTCCAAGACTATTCATAGCTTTGGTGACTTGGTGAAGACTCGATTTCCTGGCATCCCAGGCAACTTCGGTGCAGGTTTCTGTGGTTAGCATCACAAACCCATCTCTGTTAACAAGATATGATTGCAGAGCGATTCGTGCAACATCAGGAAGCACAGATTCGGGCGCTCCAACAAGTGGAATTGTCACAACCGCATCCAGATCGCTGCCTTCAGAAGTTGTTTTGTCAAGAGATGATGCTAGGTTCTGCATGCCTGCAATCACATCGCGGGTATGAGCCATGTGCGAGTCAATGAACGACCTCAATGTCCTAGCACGGTCGCCCATCCATACGGTGACGGATGCTCCTAGATCCCATCTACTCCATGCCAATTGTGAGAGTGCTTTGACTCCCGACAGGAAGCGCAGGGGGCTCTCTTCACTTTCTGTTGGAAAGACAAAATCTTGCCCAAGGACACCTGGAATCGCGGTTGAATCGAGGTTGGGAATGAGTTGTGAGGTCAGACGTTGTGCCTCTTTCGTATCCAGTGCAGTTATGGGACTTCGACGCTTGGATATCGGAATATTCGCTTCTTCAAGGATATGTTCGCATCTCTCTTGGACTCCGCTGATGCCCTTCAAGTATGGGAAAGTACTATACAGGAGGGTACTAATTACTGGAAGAAAGTTGCTTCCAAATAACTTGAATCCCTTCCTTTCTTTCAGTAGACCTCCCTTTTCAGCTAGTGAAACCACTTTTCGTGACGCGCCCTTGATAGGCATACTTGAGGTGCTGCAAATCAATGTGCCCGCGGCAGCGAGCTGGAGTGCTCTGTCATTTATTTTGAACTTTTCTTTGGCTAGAACAAAAGCTGCTGCTGCAACGTCACTTGCAGCTCCTATCTCCGGCGACTCATTACGCTCAGAATGGAGCATCCCGCCTACGAACACAGGATAGCTGGTTCCCTTCTTCAAGCGCCTTTTCCCAAAAACTTCAATCCCCACAACAATAACAGCAGAGTTGGGGTGTGTTTTCCGTATATTGTTGATTTCTTCAATGTCCAGATGAGGATGAACGAAAGTGATGTGGAAGGGCCTGTTGGACCTCAGAATCGCTGTAGAGAGCAGTGCAGCAGATAGGGTCGCTCTGGGATGTGGGGAGCTGACAATGAGGATGCGCTCGTCCTTCCTGAAGGTGACTTGTTCTGACTGTTTTTCAAGTGACTTGAAACTAGAGGACCTTCGAGCTTTCTTACTCATTTCAGTTCAGAAGAACTTGCTCAGTGTGATAAGATTATCTCAAGAGTAAGGCAGCTTCGGCTGGAGTATACTTGAAATCGGCGGGCAGAACATGGGTCTTCTTGTAGTACTTAGACAGCCGGTGTATCTTGCTTTCAATAAGTTGAATGCTGCGCTTGGCGGCATAATCCTTCTTATTCTCTTCAAAATGTCTACGAATTGTAACGGCTCTTGCAATCATATTGCGAAGGTCCTCAGGAACTCTTCTCTCGAGCTCGTTCTCGCGCAAAATATCAAGAATCCGTTTACCTGCTATCACTCTTACTAATGGTATGCCATATTGATCGCGAAGGATTAGCCCTATCATTGAAGGGGAGTTCCCGGCCTTGGCAAGCTCAACAACCTTGGCCTCAACCCACTTTGCATCCTTTTCCTTGTCAATCCACTCTGGCGCGCGTAGTGTTGAGGGACGCCTGCTTCCAGACTGACCTTTGCGTCTAGTGTGCATTCTTGCCATCAGGATAGCCTCTTATGATTCTCATAGGGGCTTGAGAAACCGTGTATTCCTCTCCGCATTTCGCTGCTGATATAAACTTATTCTTGTGGTTCGCATCGACTGGCTCTAGTCTAGTGGAAAATCCAACGTATTCCGTTTCACGTCAACGCCCTAAGTGGATGTCAATGGTAACGTCCGCGTTCTCGAATCTCATCTGCTCTTGAGAGGACTGCCTCTGCGTCATCACCTGATATTTCGACGTAACCCTCCATTGTGGATTCCAGCATTGTTTCTTGGAGGGCCCAATGTGTGGTTTCGTATGCACGCCGGAGAAGATGCATATCAACACCCTTCATCTCAATAGTGGCATTCTTCTCTGCTAATCCAAAGTCTACAAGCCACATTTTGGATTGCATATCAACGACTGCATTGCTTGTCGTCGGATCTCCATGAACTATGTCGCTCATATGCATAATACCAAGCAGTTTTCCGAATTCGTGGCAGAGCGTGGTGATTCTCTTCTTGCTTGAGGTATTAACAAGCTGTTTGAACTGCTGACCCTCGATAAAGTCCATTAGAATTAAATGATTGCGGATGTCAACAGAGTGCACAGCTGGAGTAGGGACTCCCAGTGTGCGTACAAAGGTCAGCATCTTGCACTCCCTACTGGTTCGGGATGTTCTAAGCAGCTTGTCTATCTCATTGTGTATGTAGGGCTTCCTAGGTCGCCACTTAAGTGCAAGAGTCATGCCCCAGTATTCAACTATATAAATTGCAGATTCAGCCCCAAGTGTCAGCAACTGTTTCTTCAGAATCTGCACCTCCAGAGTATGTCCTGTTCGTCCGTGCGCCACTTGGGCATCACATGCGAGTCAGATATAGGAAGTTCATCTCCAGCTTGATGCTGGAGAATGCCTGTCCAAGCAATCATTGCTCCTTGATCACCGGCAAGCGGTGGTGAAACTCTGTGAAAGCTGGCGCCGTGACGTTCTGCTACACCTTCGAGAATTTCAGTGAGTCTGTTATTGCGGGCCACGCCACCAGTAAGAAGAATTTCGTTCTTCTTCGTGTGAGCAACTGCACGTTCTGCGACCTCAGCAAGCATCCCGAATGCTGTTTCTTGAATGCTGAAACATATGTCAGCGACAGGGACTCCTTCTAAATGGAGTTTCTTGGCGGCAGTCAACATCCCTGAATAGCTTAAGTCCATACCCTTGACCGAATAAGGAAGTTGGTGATACTCAACCCCGTCGGCAGCCGCATGTTCGATGGACGGGCCAGCAGGGAAGCTCATGCCAATGGTACGACCGAAGACGTCGAGTATATTGCCTAATGCCATGTCGAGCGTTTCGCCGAATGTTCTAAAACGTCCGCCGGCAAAAGCTATGATTTGCGTATTTCCCCCCGACACGTATACTGTTACGGGGTCTTCAAATCTCGATTCAAGACAACCTATCTCAATGTGTGCTACACAGTGATTCACGCCGACAAGTGGAACTGCTAGTTTCTGTGCTAGCGTGCGTGCCATTGTTGCGGTGGTTCGCAGACAAGGTCCAAGTCCAGGGCCTCTTGAGAAAGCAACAAGCTGAATATCGCTGTGACTAACTCCCGCATCCTCCAATGAACGTTTAATTATTCCGGGCCCTATGTCAGAATGATGGCGACTGGCCTCACGTGGATGAATTCCTCCCTCAACAGGTGACAACATATGCCATATGTTGGAGAGAACTTTTCCCTCGCTGGACATAACACCGGCTCCAAACGAATGTGCAGTTCCCTCTAATCCCAAGCATAGTAAGGACATGGTCGTTCAGTCCCGCAAATGACTGTTCTTCAGGTAATTCTTACTGTGAAATAGTCAGGCAAATACTCTTTCGTTGTGACTGTTCTACCTTCTGAGAGCAAAGGTTTTTAATCGCCGTCCATGGCACCCCCAATGAGGAAGTACCCGTGTCCACAGAGAATAGCCCAATTAAGGCTCTGGAGCAACGCCTTAGCGACATAGTTTCAATCAAGCTCAAAGACGAGCGCATCTTCCGCGGACGCCTTACAAGGTGTGATCAGTACATGAATCTGACACTTGGAGATGCGGAGGAGCTTGAGAATGATGAAACGAAGGCAAAATACGGGTCAATTCTGATTAGAGGAAACAATATCCTTTGGATTCAAATTCCTGAGTAAGTAGATTACGTGCTCGGCGACTAGTGTTCAGTTTCTCGCCTGTACTTTTCAACTATAGCCACAAGGCGGTCTTCACCTTTTATCCGCGCTTGTTCTTGAACGCGTTTCATGAATTCTTGGAGCTGGTGCTCGAATTTCTTTCTGTTAACGAAAGCAAACTCATCTACTCTCTTCAGCTCGACTTCTTTCGCATCAATGACTGGTATTAGAGCATCAACAAGCTCCGCCCTTGCAAGATGAGAAAGGGGCGTATCAATGATGATTGCTCGAATCTCGCGGTCAATCAGCATTTGTGCAGTAGTTGGTCCACCCCCGCTCGCGTCTTCAAAGAGAATTATGTCGCCGTGTTTCAGGGTAGCGACCTTACTAGTGTACTCCTCAATGGATTCTTGCGTGAACTTCTCAAGGGTCTTCACTGCCAGCATATCACCACGCATCTCGAGATGTTTTACGCCCCTAAGCTGCGTCAAACGGTTTCGAAGACTCCGCACTTGTTTGCGGAGTGTTTCAATATCTCGTTGAGCCTGCTTCAATTCTGACTGTTTCTTGACTACCTCACGGTCCCGTTTGATATTCCAATGATTCTTCTGAGCGACTATATCAAGGCTGTATGTCAACTCGCTCTCTCTGAACCTCAAGAACTCGACTAGGCGCTCTAGATCCTCTACTCCCTCCTCAAGAAGCCTGTTCTCTGCTCGAAGAGCATCTAGCTTGGAATGAAGTGCATCAAACCGTTCCTGAGTCAATTCTTCTTCAGGGACATCAGGTTCAGGTTCTATGTCGATTGCTTTTGATTCCTCTTGAATCAGACTTGAGATGGCCTCATTCATAGACATGCCCTTGAGAATCAAGGCTTTGAGATGAGATCGGTCAACGGCAATC
Organism: Candidatus Thorarchaeota archaeon; assembly: GCA_030669595.1. GTDB lineage: Archaea > Asgardarchaeota > Thorarchaeia > Thorarchaeales > Thorarchaeaceae > WTCK01. The sequence continues at coordinate 11,985 of DAOVDG010000036.1, read as the reverse complement.
TGCTCCTCCCGCACCTTGTGCTCTATTTGCTGAAACTTTGGTAGCATGCTCCTGTATGCGTATACTGCAGCAGTCAATGCGTCACGTTCGTGCGCATTTCTGATTCGAACATCGGATAACTCTCTTGCCAGCTCCTGCTTATCTGCTACAGGAATCGGTCGGCTAGGAGCGTACATCTTCGCGTTCACTGTCTTGCCAATCTTTTCGACAAAGTGAGGAATACGAGGGACATCTGTAGCCACCATCACTGGGATTCCGTGTTCGTACACCAAGCGTATGATGTCAGCCCTGGTGAAACTCTTCCTACTCTTGAGAAGATGGACGCGACCATCGAGTGATAAAAGGCAAATTGCTGCGGTCGTACCTGGATCGATGCCCAAGATGAAGAATCTGGGTTGAAGTTGGGTAGGAATAGGACCAGACTCTAGTGGAACGAACTCAGTCCGTTTTCTTACGGGTGAAACTATGACATTAAAATCCCCCCCGCGCTTGCGCTCAACAAGGCGGTGAATATCTGGCAAGGGAGCATACGCGACTATTCGGGAACTGGCATAGCCAAAGTCTGAGCGTCGGATGTCAATATCGTACTCGATGCATGCTGTCTTGAGTTGGGATTCAACAAAACGGGTCATTTGTTGGATCTCAGAGTGGATTTTCCTGCGGTATCGATTGGCACTCTGCCCCCCTTTGCCCATCTTCCGTCCGCGTGTCACCTTGATTTCTGTTTGTTCGCCAAAGCACTCCAAGCTGTGTCCGACTCCTAGCCACGCAAGATGTGCTGCAAGCCGAGCGGATTCGAGTGGATTTGGCTTCCCGCGAACACTGAGTCCATGTCGCTTAGCAAGTCTCTTGAGTGCAATTTGACGGGGAGGAACGCCCGTAACCTGAACAAGCCGAGTTTCATGAGGCAATTTCTCAACTAATTTGAACAAGGATTTGCTGTCACGTATTATCTCGAAAATGTTGTCTGTGCAGAGCCATTTGGGGCCAATCTCTCGGGTTAGCTTCAGCAAGTTAGTGCGTGATATCTCCGGGTATTCGCTCAATATTGCTCCATTTCTCATTATCACACAGGCAAACTTTGGAGCTGTCTTCGAGCGAGGGCTCTTGGAGGGAAGTATATCGAACCCCATTACGAAAACGCTGTCATCGCCCATGAGGCTTAGCACTCAGAATAGCCTTCTTGAGCTTTGGCTATAAGAGTTGACATCGATTCAAGATCATGCGAGTCAATCCAGCCAGATGATTGCAAACGAACCCTCTGCGTGTTGTGTAGGTCCATTCGATGTGCATAAAAATGCGACACTGGGCAGGGGATAGACGGAATACAGAAGCTGCGAGTAGTTAAGTTCGTTCAAATGCTGAAATGATGGGTGTTCTAATGAAGGGATGCCTTAATGAGCCCGTATCAATACAATTATTAAAGCTATGATTAAGAAACGTGCCAATTCAACTGAGGTGTGACAGCTGTCAGAATCATTAGAGATAAGCAATGACGACGCGATACTACGCATTGGACGTGCCCTTTCATCCGGCACTCGCCTGAAAATACTAAAACTCCTGCTTCAGGGAGAAAAGGATGTTACACGGGTTGCTAGGCATCTTGGCGGAACGGAGGCCAATGCCAGTGCACAGATTAAGATTCTGCAAGAGGCGGGTCTGCTTTCGTGTAGATACGAACCCGGTCAGCATGGTTTGCGGAAAATTTCAAGAACCAAGATTAAGCGCATCGTTGTCGATTTGTAACTACTGGCAAATCTAAACTGGACATGTCAAGTGCTCAATGCTGCTTTCCAGCGGCGAATGCGCGTCAGTATGTTATCACGTTCCTCTGTACGGATGGTTCTCTTTCCTCGTGCCTTCAGAAATTTCAACACAACATCCATGTCGCTTGCCACCTTATTGAATGATGTTTCATCGCTGAATAGATAGTCTTTGGCCGCTTGGAGATACTCAGCTAGGACTTCTGCAGGTGCCTCACCGGTACGCAGCTCGTGCGTGATTGGATCTAGGACACGTGCAACCCGAGCATCTGAAATTGGTGGATGCATCGCGGAATTTGACTCTCCGGTTTCTGGTGTATCAATAGCTACAGAATCAATTGAGGGCGAAACGGGTTTTTCAGTGCGATCCTCCACCGAATGATCAAGCGAAGATGTGTTAGGAGGAGAAGGCATCGAGAGGATGATTGGCGCCTTTGGCTTCTTAACTTCAGTGAACAATTGAACTGCTGAGGAAGTTGCGCCAGCAAGCTCGTCGTCGATAAGATTCAAGCGACGTCGCAATTCACGAAGCTGGTCGAACATCTCAACCATTCCGGCCTGCAACGAGTCGATTAGTCGACGGATTTCATCTCTGTCTTCATCAGCCACTTAGGTTGCACTCCCAATAATTACAATCACGATTTATCCGGCACGAAACTCCACAAAAGGTTTTTTCAGAGTTCTATCTGTCCGCTTTCTTGATTGCTCGAAGCAAGTCGTGCGTGGTTCCGCGCGGCTCGAAATGGCGTTTGCGAACCTTCACGAAAGTGGGAACGGAAACGGTTTCACCCACAAATAGGGCTTCTCCAACCTCAAGCGTTGTAATTGCCTCCAATGATGGACGGTCAATGCCTTCGCTACTTCGACCAATGTGTTCAAGATCATAGGGATTAGTGCATCTGAGTATTGCCTGATTGGTGCATTGACTCAAGACTGTGGTCGATAGCTTCACTGGGCGCTGTGAAATCAGGCACAACATTGCAAAGAACTTTCGTCCTTCGCGTGCTATTGTTTCGATTCGTGTCTTTGGAAGTGCAAGTTCATGTCGGCTTTCGGGGCAGAATTGATGAGCTTCCTCAAGAACCAGCAGAAACGGCGGTATCCTCCCTCGTCGTCTCAGATAAAGAAGTTCACTAGCAAGATGTGAAACGATAATCTGTTTCTTCTTAAGCGAAACAAAGTCGCTCAAATCAATAATGGTGAGCTTGCCGGGCCGAATGGTTTCCATTAGATCTGGTACCGGCTCTCGCCCGAAGAGACCGGTGTCATTTAAACCAACTAGCCAGCTCACCAACGCCTCACGAGTGTTCTTACTAATCGTTTCATCATCCTTCACATGAGTGATGAGTTCTCGAAGAGTGTAGCCACTATCCGAACTTTTTCTCATTTCCGAAACAACCCGTCGCAAATCACGGACCTGAACTGCGCTCATGTCAGCCACGAATGACCTCAACGCTTCGGCAGACAGGTTCTGGGCAGGAATCTGGATATGTGATGCACGGATGTGTTCAACCTCAAACTGAGCATCCAGCACGCTCAAGTCGTTTGCCGTTATGTCCTTCAAGTATTCGTACTCGCCGTGAACATCAACGATTACTACAGCAAGACGACCGTTATCTTTGGTACGTGAGAGTATCTCTTCAAGAAGTACTGATACGAAGTACGATTTGCCAGCGCCACTCATTGCCAAGATTGCCAGATGCTTCGACAGAAGTCTATCGAGCGATGGAGTGAATTCGAGTTCGTGGTGGCCAAGGTGGCCCAGTCTAAGACCGTGTTTCGTATCAAGCTTCAGGAAAGCAGAAAGTACCGCCTCGTCAACCCTTCGGACTACAGCTCCCGGTGAAACCGTGAAGTATGGTCGGACCGTTCGGTTACCAGTCCAAAACCCCAGAACACTTGCTTCTGCAACTGTATATTGCCAGCGATCTGTGGGGAATATCGAGCGCAGAGGTTCGCCTCGCGATTGATATTCTCTCACAGCCTCAGCATGCTGATAGTAACGATTTGTCTTCACAAGGTTCTGAACTCTTGCGATAATTGTTCCGTTCTCTGCCACAACGGAAACAAACTCTCCTCGTCGAACCACAATCTCATTAGGGCCACCCTCTGTCACGAACGAGAACTCTAGGACATTCGGGCCGTTTCCTGTGCAGACAACTGTTCCCAGCCTACTTGATTGATAATCTTCTTCCAACACATTCATCCTCCACCAAACGGATTTCTAGACCGCCTCTTTTCGAGAACTGTGTATGTGAGTCCTGATAATGCCATCAAACGATCTATAATCAGCTGAGCTTCGTGGCCTGTAATCCGTGCTCGTGCGTCAGCCTCTAGAATCGGAGTAGGTATGCCATACTCAGGATGCTGCCAAGACAAGGGGAGAATCGCTGAAAGTGCCCTATCCAATTCTTTGGTGTCTTTGCTGTCTTGGTCCATGAGGACCTCAATCCTCAATGGCAAGTCATCTTGGGCCGTCTTGAGATATGTGACCCAAATCGATGATGACCAAATAGCCAGCTCATCACTCACCGAATTCACATTATGTGTTAATTCTGACGAGTACCTGAAAGCGAAAGTTCTCTCACCCGGCTCCAAGAAAGTGTCAAGGAGATTACAGTCCCTCGAAACCTTGAGAAGCCAACGATAGTCGACGTCTTGCATGAGTTCGAAGATAGACGAATCCCGAATAATGTGTGGGAGTATCTCACCTAGTACTTGGACCAACCGAGTGGAGCGGCTGTCTTTCACTATCCCGACTAGGGTTGTTTTCTTCTTTCGGGATTTATGATAGAGCTGTCTGTAGAGAGCCATAACTTCTTGGAACTTCGCAAACGCAGTCGATCCACGCTGTGGACGATCTCTCGGATGATAAAAGAGACTCCCGTCAACAAGAATCAGATCTGTGTGGAACTCGTCGAGCACGGAAATTGTTGCTTCAAGCTCAGTCGCAACTCGTTCAAGAGAAGCTAACTGATCTAGCTCAGGGCTTGGCAGTGCGAGCAGCACAGGCGTGATTCTTGGCTCCGGAAAGGCTTCGGGATAAAACTCTACAGCAGGACCATCTTCACATCCGAACTGGAATATGACGGCAACTGCGCGAGTGAGGAGAATATCCATTGACCTGAAACGCTTCCGGACCAACCCGCCATCAATTCCTGCAATTCTGAGACCGGAGAGGCTTGTTGATTCCAGCTTCGTCAACAGAGAGGTTTCCATTGTATCAGTTGCTATTGCGGGAAACCTCGAGAGGTCTATGTGTCCCTTTATCTTCTTCATAACCGCACCGAATCTCTTGCGGGTGGTTTCGACCCGGTCTATCTCTTCAACAAGATTGGATAGAGCGTAGTCGAGCCGTTTGTCCACTAAGTTTCCCTCTCTCTCTTATAGTCCAAAGCGGCCCTTATTAGCCCGGAATATAGAGGGTGTGGTGCTCCCGGTTGTGACTTGAATTCAGGATGGTATTGTACCCCAATCCAAAAGGGGTGGTTTGTAAGTTCGATTGCATTGATTATCGTCCCTGTTGAGTCATATGCTGAAACAATCATTCCTTTTTCAGCCATACGATTCACATAACGTGAGATGAGGTGATACCTATGCCTGAAGCGTTCCCTAACTTGAGTGGTACCGTATATGCTGTGTAGTTTGGTCCCCTCTACGATTCTCACTTCGTGGCCACATAGCCTCATGGTCCCGCCCTTGTCTTCGGTATTTTTCTGATCATCCATCAAATCTATTACCGGGTAGAGACAGTTGGGGTCGACCTCTGTTGTATGAGCGCCGTCCCACCCCATTGTCGTTCTGGCGAAAGCAATCGATCCAAGCTGTGCACCATAGCAGATGCCTAGGAAGGGGGTTTTTGACGTAAATGAAATTGCTGCGGCATTGATCATTCCTTCAACCCCGCGAGAACCGAACCCGGGTGTGAGAAGAATGCCATCAGCTTCACGAAGTACCTCCGTAAGACTCGCTTTGTCACAGCTTTCGTCAGTTTCAATCCACTTGATTTGAACGCCGACACCATATTCCGCGGCGGCGTGCGTCAATGCCTCATTGATGCTCTTGTACGAGTCACTCAGAGTTGTGTATTTCCCAGGCATGGCAATTACTACGGTTTCCGTGATATTCTCAAACGACTCCACTATCTCGGTCCATGAATCAGTTTCCAGAGTTCTTGATTCCATGCCAAGGTGGTCAGTGATAATATCACCAAGGCCATGTTCCTCAAAATGTAGGGGAAGTCTGTAAATAACAGGGATGTCTGGATTTGAAATAACTCGTTCTGCGGGCACATTACAAAATAATGCAATCTTCCGTCTTGCAGCGTCAGGCAGCTCTGACTCGGCCCTGCACACCACGATATCCGGTTGCAGACCAAGTCCTTGGAGAGTCCTCACGCTATGCTGAGTAGGTTTTGTCTTGAACTCACCAACTGATGCCAGAAATGGCACCAGAGTCACGTGGACCAAGGCAACTCTGTTTCGGCCAACTTCACTAGTGAACTGCCTGATTGCTTCTAAGAAGGGCATCGCCTCTATGTCGCCAACAGTTCCGCCAATCTCAACAAGTAGAACGTCCGGGATTGGTTCTTGATTGACAACCGCCAAGATTCTCGATTTGATTCTCTCGGTCACGTGTGGGACTATCTGCACTGTTCGCCCCAAGAAAGCTCCTTTCCGTTCTCCCAAGATGACTGAGATGTAAATTTGTCCAGAAGTTATATTCTGAAACGGATGGACCACAGTCCCAGTGAACCTTTCATACGTGCCGAAATCTTGGTCAATCTCAGAGATCTTAAACGTGAAATCATCAACTGGTTTGAATGTCCATGTCTGATCGGTAACGAAGACTTCCCCGTGTTCTATGGGATTGAGTGTGCCTGGGTCGATATTTAGATATGGATCAATCTTGACTATTCGTATTGTGTACCCTCGGAACTGGAATATCTTGGCAATCGATGCAATTGTGACGCCTTTCCCGATTCCGGAGAGCACACCCCCCGATACAAATACAAACCGAGTTTCTTTTGGGGCTGACTTCAAAGGGAATGCCTCGACTGACTGAGTGCGAAGAGAGATGGTTGTGCGGGTCCTTGATAGTGCAGCAGAAACCTCGACTCGTATAAAGTAATCGCTAGAATCGACGGAATAGCGGTAATTACAGGAAATTACGTGACCGCTTGTGCCATGATGCTTGTACGCATAGATTGTTGAAACAGAAGCTGGAATGCCTCGATTACATTGAAGCCACTCATGGCAACACTTCTGAATACTGGTACTGATAATGGAAGATTAAGATGCTCCCTGAGCCGCTCTTCATTGATTGCATCTGGCAAATCCTGCTTGTTGAGACATACAACTATTGGAAGAGGACTCGCCTCTCCAATGATCATGGCTATCAACTCATTCCAACTCTCAAGATTCTCATCAAGCAGATGCTCTTGAGAGTCTGCCACGAATACAACACCATCTGCGCCAACCAAAACAACCTCACGTGTTGATCTATAGAAGTCCTGACCGGTTGCGGACCAGATATGTGCATTGATAATCCAGCTGTCACTCAGATTGCAGGGAATTGTTCCGAAATCGCAGAACATCGTTCTACCCAGCGTATTCTCTATCGATGTAAGCTTCTCTGTAATGCCTAGCTCCGAAAAGAGCCATCTGATTGCTGTGGTCTTTCCACTCATGGCAGGCCCGAAAAACACTATCTTGAGCCCAATTGTCCGGTTGCCATAATCTATGATCAAATGACTATCCTCCCACTCTACGTTCCCCACATACTGTCTACCCAAGCACCCAAGCCTGAGAGCGTGCCACTCTTGACACAGTCGGAAAAATCCTCGTGCCACTCGGCTCGCATGAACCGTATCAGGTCTGGAAGCTGTCCACCTTCCCACCCTATCGCTTCATACAAGTTTCTTGCAGTCAAAGCGGCGGGTGCACCCAGTTCTCTAGCAAGACGTACCCTTGATAGAAGGGTCACTGCCCGTCTGGCTGCATGGACATAGCTGTCTATTTCCTCATCAAACACATCGTGTGTAATCTTCTCAGCCTCATCGTCGAGCTTCATGACTGAAGTTATGATATGCTCCGACACATTGAGTCCGCGAAGGGATTTCTTCAGAAGACGCCGGATTCGCTCTAGTGACTGACGCTTTCGTGTGATTATCTTGGTCACGATGCGCTTCTCGAGGTCTAGACTTCCAGCACCGGGTTGTACGAGTGAGAATCTAATGGACGACGGTGAATCCACTCGAAGTATTCCGCAGTTCTCAGAACTCTGTAGAATACGAGCGACAGCATCCTGCAGGGTTTCTTCAATTACATGTACACCGAGAACGGTTGCACCAAGTGGCATAGCAATAATCCAACCCGAAAAGCGACTGATGCGGTCCAAGGCCAATCTGAGATTGGCTGAGAGACAGCAGACAATAGTCCTGCTTACTTCATAGTCATGTTTCTCTTCCTCCCATACCGACAGAATCTCTCCCTCTGATGTGAAATCGCGCCAGAACACAATCTTATGGCGATGAGAGCAGAGCATTGGAATACTGTTGGCAATGTCATCCACTAGCTCGATGTCCCCTCCTGCTACAATGATGGGGAAACGAGAAAGTACTGCATTCAATAGAAGTGGGAACTCGTCGCCCATCAGCTCAAACAGTTTCATTATAGAATATGTCATGGATCTCGCCTCGTGAGAAGTAGACTCTCTGTGGAGCCACCGGACATCAGCAGCTCCTTCAAATCATCAGGAATTGCAGGTTTCATCATTGATGCTGTTTCTAGTATCCGTCGGGTTTCTTCGATATAGTGCTTTAGTAAGAGCCTCATAAGACCAAGTTTTTGACTATTACGATCTATCCACAGACTGAAGACACCATTCGGAACCGAATAGATGACATGGCGCGTCCGTTCGGTTTCGCACAGCACTGTTTGAAGTGAGCTATTGCGGAGGGTGTGGGTCACTCGCTCAGACGCATCATATAGAGCAAAAGACATTGCTGCAAGGCGATCATTTGCGAATGCTTCTAGCGAAACGCGAACTCCACCACTTAAGGCCAAGAAGACCGATTCGATGCCTGGGATGCTATCATGAACCTGTCGCAAAATAGTTCTGAGAGCAAGAGATTGAGACCGATTCAATGATATTATTGATCGTGAAATGGAATGGGTTGCTTGAATGCCTTCAGCTACTGCGAACCTGCTCAATACCCGCTGTGTTTCGTCCACATTATACGAACGGAGTGGCGGAAGTCTGCCGTCCAAATGCTGTCTCAAAAGGAAGGATATGCGCGATAGACTATCCTTCATCTCGATGAATAGGGCTGCAAGGTTGACTCTTGGTGCAGTGGTGATGGCTAAGAAGTAGTCAGGATCATTCGGGAGTGATGCCAAGAAGATTTTCGAGGTTTCCGATTCCATAAGAAGATACTTGAAATCCCCATGGATTAGTTTCGCCACGCCGAATATCGCGCAGGTAGATGCCGCAACTGCGAAAACCTCCTCCTTGCTGAACCATACTCCTGCACTAGCAACCGGAAGACCGTCCTTTTGGATCATAACAACATTTTCGACGCCGGATATTACCTTGATGGCTTGCAGTGCATCATTGAGGTCGTTGGTCAAGTGTTCAGCTCCAGAGTTGATACTAGATTCAATGTAGAATCCTTGGGGACACTATTTAACCTCCACACAGGTCAGACATCATCCAAGGTGAAGCACAAGACTACAGCCAATTCCTTACGGATAGTCAGTCAAGCGGATTCTTGTACAGGTACGGCGCTCCGTTCTGCAAGATGATTGTATTGGGAATGCCTAAGTCACATGTGAATTAGTGCGGCATCTGGAATTTCTTGAAAGACTTCACGTGCCGCCCTTCCCACCTCAGCGCGGTTCCGATCAAAAGTGTATACGCGAATTACATCAAGGTATCCTTTCATCATCTCGGCAATGTTAGAGTATTCCGAGAGGTTGTGTGATACCTTTTTCCCATCAATGACTTGGAAGATGCTAATCTCCATTGGATTCACTTGGTGCGGATTATATGGCACCGACGGCAGAGTTGGAACATCAACAATAACCTCAGCGGTTGGAACATTGGCGCTTGATGCAATCTCCTCTTGGATACACTCTCGCACCTTACGTTTGGTCAGTATCTTGGATACGAATCTGTCGTCTGTATGGAGCACTTTCTCAAATACAGACTTGTAGAATATTCGTGAATCCAACATCTGAACCAGTTCAGCAATTTCCTTGGCTTCGTCAGACTCGGATGGATTGATTCCTCGCAGTCGGGAAATTAGTGACATATCATCCAGTGCCAGGAATTCTTTGGGCGTTGAGAAGGCTGTGAGTCCGAGTAGGTCATCTGCAGTTTGCATCAGTTTTACCAATAGCACTTCAACACTGCGTACAGTCTTGTGGTAGTATACGTTCAAGAACATCTCATACCTCGCCACGAGAAATGACTCTAGTGCACCTCTGGCCGCGATGTCAAACTCTATGAAGCCGTTTCCAGACACCTCGAGACTATTTATCAGACGATGAATGTCCACAAGCCCGTAGTTGACGCCGCAGTAGAACGAGTCTCGTATCAAGTAGTCCATCTTGTCGGCATCAACCTGTCCTGCGACTATTCCGCTCACAACGGCATCTGTCTTAGTTTTCCTGCGGCCACGAACAAGATTGGCAATCCTGTCCCGGGACACTCCGCCATCCTCCAGCAGGTCCCCTAGCTCGCCTTTGCGGATTATCCATTCGGTAACATCCTCATGGTTCATGCCCCGTTTCTCTGACAGAACTTCCTCAAACACGTGACTGAAAGGACCATGACCTATGTCATGGAGTAGGCCGGCTATTCGCACCTCCTGAAGTGCGTCTTTTCCAAGACCAAGTTGACCTAATAGTCGTCTACCTGCGAGACCGGCCAAGTACATTGCACCGGTACAATGACCAAAGCGAGTGTGTTCGGCTGTGGGATAGACATAGTGTCCTCCCGAGAGCTGTTTGATTCTTCGGAGTCGCTGATAGGTTTCCGAGTCAATTATTTTCGACTCTAGCTCAGTCAGGCCAACGAAGCCATGAATCGGGTCGTTGATTTCCATAATGAAATCCAAATCTAATCACCACAGTATGATGAATCTACAGTTGAGGACCAAACTGCCGCACGATGCGGATAATCTCTTCTGCAGACTTGAGTTCCGATACACATAGAGGTAGGTGAATACTATCTGCAATTGTTACTGCTAGGGGGTCAAGCTCTTTGACTCCTTGTAGTATTACAACCGCAGGTTTCACAGCGATAGATGTCCCTATTTGACTTGCTTTGATGGCAACCATCGGGGACCGTCCTGACGAAACATTCGTGAGAATGGCAGCTCGCTGGGTTGTGCCACCATACAGACGAAGAAGCTGGTGGGGTGTGAGTGCAACAATGGCCTTTACGCTATCAAGCGCAGTGTAGCCATAGATGTCACGATCAAGCAGTTGCGGATGTGTCAGCACCTTGCATTCAAGTTTTTCAACTAGCAATCTGGCGGGAACGGGAACCCCAAACTCGCGACTGTCCAAGATTGCATCGGAGGTCATTTCAGGTGCTATCAGTTTCTCGAGTGTCACTGCCACCTGACCACCTCTAGCAGCATCCATTTCTATTAGGCCTTCAACAAACCTTCGGATTGTTTCGACTCTAGGCGATTTCCTTCGTCCGCTCTCATAGTCGCTGATGACGGAAGGCGAAACCTCTAGGTGTTTCGCTAGGTCTTTCTGAGAGAATTGGAAGCGCTCCCGCCACCTTCGCATGACTGCTCCTGGATTATTCTCTGCAAGGCATATCTCACCAGCTATTGCTTCGGCAAGCCTATGTAGCACCTCACCTGCATCCATGTTTGGACATCAGAATGTATCGCAGATAAGAGTTGTGTGGAAGCCGACTTCGATTTCGTCAACTGACGACATATAGCTTTCAGGTGACTGTATACAGAGTATTCTCACTTCTTGTAAGTGGTACCGAAGAACTCAAAGAGCGTTAGGAGTCACACGGAGATGAGTCCACAAATGTTCTTTACATTTCTAGTTGGCACTGCAGGCTCCGGCAAGTCACTACTCACCGCATCACTGGAGAAATGGTTACTTGCCTCTGAGATGAGTGTGGCGATAGTAAACCTTGACCCGGGTGTGGAAGAGCCGCCATATACGAGTGATGTTGATATTAGAGA
>DAOVDG010000134.1 GCA_030669595.1 Candidatus Thorarchaeota archaeon | reverse complement strand
GCGTTGATGATGCTGCCGCTACAGGGGGCGCCAGCAATGAAGCAACTACGAGCGCAAGGACAGCGTATTGTCTAAACATCGATCAACCTCAATGACGGTTGTTCTCTTCGTTCCCTGTGCTGACCTGATATGCTTTTGCCTGACCGTAGATGACAGTATGTTTGGTGACATTGTGCCCGCTCACCACAAAATCCAATACTATAAACTGCAACAGTTCCCAAGTGCGTACTGTGTCGCAGAAGGAGGTTCAACCCGAGTTCAGACATTTTCTTAGTGATAATGCCATACCGTGGGACAATCTCATCAAAGCAGCCAGCAAACGCACAAAGAAGGATATTGGCCCTTTCGAAGCCTTCACTGATGCAGCCATTGAGTTGGCATCAAAGGAGAGCATGAAAGAAAAACCAAACCCATCCATTATTCGGATGGGGGTAGAAGCAAGTCTCCTACGAGGGCGTCTGGCGGAGTGTCTGTTCATATCTGATGGTTCCAACGACCCGGACATCCTAAGCCTTAGAGCGATATGCCTCTTTGCACTCTCTGATACCAAGGAAATCATAGAAGCTCTCAAGATAATGGAATCAATAATCGGAAACGACTCACCTCCAAGCCATCAGGTAAAGCTCAGCACTGTCAAAATACTCCTAGCTGCCGCAGAGAGAAACACAAGTGTCATCACCTGCATCATGGAATTCGACAACTTGCTTGAAGCCCATCCCGAACAGGTCGAGAATCCCACCATAGAAACAATGTTCGCTCTCTACGTAGTGGGGTTTTTGCTCAGAGAAGTAGGCCAGCTCGACAGAGCCGCACACATTGTTGATACCTTGGAAGAGATGGCACAATCCAAGAATCACAGAATGATGCTTGCACTGGTAGAGAATCTTAGAGGCAATATCTGTATCTTCCGCGGAGAGTTTGATCGGGCAAAGGAGCATTACCTTCGCTTCCAGGGTGCGAGTGCTAAGCTGTCGTTTGACCTCGGACATGCGATGGCTCTTAACAATCTTGGTACCTTGATGCTCAGCATGCTGAAACTTGAGGAGGCCTTCGATTACCTTGATGGTGCCCTTGAGCTGATGCAAGTGGAATATGGCAAAATCATGCCACTGACGAATCTTGGTGAGCTTTTAATCATTATGGGCAGATATGAGGAAGCCGAAAAATATCTCACCCAAGCAATCCGCATAGATGAGAAAGTGAAACGAGGAATTCTGGAACCCTACACGTGGTATGCCGTACTCCTAACCAAGACCTCCCGATTTCCAGAGGCAATGAAGTACCTGAAGAAAGCGAAGACCATGGCAAAGAGTTCTGAAAAACCGCTTGAGCAAGGTGCATACCTGTATGCAATGGGCGTCTATGACACATCACAGCACAAGTTTGATGCTGCCATCAAGCACTTCGAGAAGGCACTCCGAACAGCGAAAGAGAACAACATCCTCGAGTTGCTTGTTCATGTAAAGCCCCAGCTTGCCAGGATGTATGTGGAATCGCACAGTGTAACACAGGACCCTGAGGACATAACAAGTGCAGCCTATCATATCGGCGACCTCGTTCAAATCTCTAAGGAACAGGGACTCCAAGATCTATACGCAGAAGCGCTTCTGCTCCGCAGTGACATAATGAAACTTGCTGGAAAAAGGCTTGAAGCCAAAGGGGATCTTGAGCGTGCGATGAGCGTTGCTTCTTTCACTGGGAACTCTAGACTAGAAGAGGAGGCAGGTGTTAGACTCAGAGAGATCACTGCACCGGAAGCGCAAGTGATGGAGATGGACCGCGAAGGATTCTCCAAAGCAATTGACCGCGTGTCTGCGTTCAAGCCCGCGGGAGGTCCAAAGAAAGTGCCCACTCCAACAGTGAGTGCCTTGATTGCAATAGATCGGATCTCTGGTTTGCCAGAGTACGTATACTACTTCGACACCAAGGTCCAGGTTGATAGCTCACTTGTCAGTGGGTTTGTCACAGCGATATCCTCGTTCACAAATGAGCTGATGGAAACCCAGGGGCTTCTAAGGTCAATCAACCACGAAGGCTTTGCTCTTCTTATGGAGCATACAGAATCCAGAACAGTCGCATTGGTTGCCAGCGAGGAAACATTTGATATCAGGTACCTGCTTCGTGAGTTCAGTCAAGAGTTTGACGAGAAGTATCCCACGCCCAAAGTGTCAATGGGAATCGATTCAAAGGATTATGATGACGCAGATGACCTTGTTATGCAGGTTTTCGCTGCTGTGATGGTAACGCCGGAAGCATAGGCGCAGTCAGCTGCGCTTATATTGGCACCCAATTTCAGGTTGGCGTACAAGGTAAGACTCGATGACATCAGAGCAGGAGATTCTTGAGATACTCCAAATTGGGGAAACCCAGAACGCGGAGTTCAAGCAATGCCTTACGAAAGCTGATCTCAAGCAGGATAGACGGCAGAAGCTGGTCACGCGAATAAGATACATGACTTGCGACACTCCATTTGAGGGCAGGTTCCTACTTGGGATAGAGGACGTCAGTGGGAGAGAATGGAAGGTAAGCGGGCTGACTGAGTCCAAGTTAAAGGCTGCCGAAAGGGTATTGCTGGAAATCTGTGAGGAAGCAGACGTCGAGATAATTGAGGAGGAGCGCATCGGAACCTCTCAGGGTCTAGTGGGTATCTATCTCCTGAAACGTACCGCCGCTCCTGAAGTGAAAGAAACGTGTTCTATCAATGTTGCTGGCAGAGTGAACTCAGGCAAATCCACACTCATTGGTGCTCTTGTTACAGGTCAGCCTGATAACGGTAGTGGTCGTGCACGGGCATTCCTCCTGAAACATCCCCAAGAGATAACGCGCGGCCAGACAGCTGATATCCATCTGGCATTCATGGGATTCTCTGAGGACGGCGAATGCATACATCTTGAGAACCCTCTAAGCAAGGAGGAATCCGCCAGAGTACTAGATCAATCGGCAAAAATACTGACATTCTTTGATGCGCCGGGACATGAGGAATACAGCAAGACTATGATTAGAAGCATCTTGGGCGCTGATGCGCAATACGGTTTGGTTCTCATACCGGTTCCAGAGGAAGCCAAACTAATTCGGAGTGAAGAAACCAAGACGGGAATCAGACGACTCGATGATATCACAAGAGAACATATGATTCTCATGGCCAGTCAAGAAGCTCCTTTGATTGTAGTGATGTCCAAGATGGACAAAGCAAAACCGGAAGAAGAGATGCTAGTTACCAAGGTCATACGAAGCACACTGAAGGAAATCGGAAGGATTCCAGTCAACATCACAGAACCGGAGGATATTCCGCCTCTAGTAAAGGAATTGAGCCACGGAACGATTGTACCAGTTCTGCAGTTGGCAGCTACTGAGCATGAGTCTCTGGAGCTCTTTACCAAGCTCCTGAAGCATCTTCCCTCGAGTTCAAGGAATGAGGACATGACAAAGCCAGCGCGGGCGTATATTGACAAGGTATACCGGGGAATCAGAGGCACAAACGTTGTTGTCACTGGGACCGTCAACTCGGGCGTCTTTAAGAAAGGACAGTCTGTGATGTTGGGTCCCATTGAAAATGGAAATTTCGTTAACGGGCGCCTTTTCTCAATTGAGATGTTCAAGAAACGAGTGAGAGCTCTAAGGTCCGGAGACCTGTTTGGTTTTGATATCAAGGATGTTGATAAGCACCTAATTCGTCGAGGACAGGTCGTCGCTGACCCCGACGATACCATGGTGAGTTGTCGGGTCTTTGAATCCAACATAGTTGTCACTAGACACCCGACGCGCATCACGGTGGGATATGCGCCGGTCTTTCAGTCCCACACCATTCAACACACTGTAATCCTTCGGAAGATCTATGATGCGGACTATCTCTGTGTAGGGGATTTCGCAAGGGTAAGACTGGAATTCATGGCACATCCTGAAGCTGTCCAAATCGGGGACAAGATAGTGCTGAGGGAAGCTAATACTAGGGCAATAGGTACAATCGTGGAAACGGTCAACTAGAACGCCCATCGCTCCACATGAGACCCTCATGATTACTTGGAAACACATCCTCACAGCGGAGGAACCCTCGGGGTGAATCGATACGTACAATCGGGTAGACACCAAGTCCAGCAGCAACAGCGACTATGAGGAGCTCCTTTCCCCAGATATGTGGCGCTGAAACAATCGCATAACTGCGCTCAGAAACCTCAAAGATAGTAGCCTCAAGTGCATGGGCTGAAATCGTGGTCCTGACTGCCTTTGTGTTTCCAACAATAAGATAATCGTATGTGAGGCCAAGATGGTTGAAGTCAGGAACGAGCACGACACAACCCTTCTTCATCAGAGCCTCTAGTCGTTGGGGTGAGCCAATCAGTGTATTCGAGAGAACATCCAGTCGACCTTCCGCGAGACGGTCCAGTACGGCACTCTCTCCCGATTTTAGCTCGGTGTCCTTCAGCATTAGACTGGCCTCGAAGGTTGCTTCTCTCTTTGATGGGACACCCAAGATTCGTAAGGCCCATCGCAACACATCTTTCCCATGAATCGCTATCCCAGTGGGCTTAGGAAAGAAGTCTTCGATATTCAACATGTAGTGGATTGACTCTAAGGGGAAAGCGCTGCTTGGTCTGATGGTAAGGAATCGCTCTTTGTGCCCCTCAATATACTCGACCTCAAGCCAAGTCGAGTCGTCCTTCTGTGAAGTTTCCGAGGTCTCCACAGTCAGCCGAATTCCAAGTGGAGTGGGATTGCAAAGCACTCTTGGTGCCAAATGAATGGCATCAAGAATATGACGATGTGCCGCTAACTTCCGGGGTTTAGCCAGAGTCTTGCAGAATCCATGTATAACGTGATAATGTTCGGTTCCCAAAGCAACATCCAGATTTCCATGAATGGTCTTCAAAGCCTCAATCAGGGGTGCGCCATCGATTGGCGCGTTCACTTCCTGAAGGAGCGACAGAATCCAAGAGAAGCCCCGATTGCTGTAGGTATCGGAATGCTGCACGAGATGATTGACAAGGGGATGAAACGGCGTGTTTTTCGTGTTCTCTCTCCAGATCTTCAGCCATTGCTTTCTGGTTGCACCTTTAAGCAGCGAAAAGGCGAGTGCATTCCCGATTGAACTGGAGAATGCTAGGTCTGCATTGTCATTTCTTAGGAGCGCGAGGAATGCAGCACGCAGCATTATACCTTGAGACCACTCCTCCTTGAGCGGTTTCTCGGCGAAGAAGATAGACCCGTCATCGCCAACCTGAAGACCAAAGCTTTGCAGCCCGAACCCAACGACCGCCTTCGTAACGAAGATTGTAGGAAAATCAGGTTCACTCTGTGCGAGCACGCGCGAAACCCTTCGGATGGCGCGCGAGAGCGCAGACCTGAGCTCCTCAGTAGCCTCCATGCGCAGCTCTTCTTCTGTGGGTGGTGTGGGTTTTTCGAACTTGCTGAGCAGGCGGGAGGTCTTACGAATTCGAGAGTACTGGGATTCGTCCAAGTTCTCTGCGCCCAACATAACG
>DAOVDG010000147.1 GCA_030669595.1 Candidatus Thorarchaeota archaeon | reverse complement strand
TTTTCTGGACGTACTAGACTTCGGTGTCCAACTTCGTACAACTTACAATGAACGGTAGGCGGAAACTCGCACATGAGAAATGGCTCAATGGCAACATATGTGGTAATGGCGCTCCCACTTCTGTTGCTAATGGGCTTCTTGGTTTATCCCGTGCTCGGCGTATTGATTCTGGGACTAGTGGTTGGTCCTGGGTCTTCATTTCAAGATGTTATGAATTCACAAGTCACACACGCAACACTGTGGTTTACCTTTCTCCAAGCGGCTGCGAGCACAATTCTTGCAGTCGTCTTGGGTCTTCCGGGAGCTTTCCTACTCGCACGTCTTGAGTTCAAAGGAAAACAAGCTATCCGCGCGGCAGTGATCCTACCATTCATACTCCCCCCGATTGTCGTGGTTGTAGGTTTCCTCAGAATGTTCGGCTCATATGGATTCGTGGACTCAGTTGCCATGGCGTTGACAGGTGCAACTGAGTCGGTTGTGAACTTCGCGGCAGGTGTGCCCGGAATCGTCTTGGCGCATGCATTCTACAACATACCTCTTGTGATTCTCTTGGTTTCTGCAGCCCTTGAGAGATTGGACCCCGATATTGAGGATACAGCTGAGTTGCTGGGGGCCTCAAGCATTCAGAAGCTTCGTAGAATCGTTCTTCCTCACGTGATGCCCTCACTCCTAAGCGCTGCAATCCTCACGTTCCTCTTCTGTTTCAGTTCGTTTCCAATAGTACTTGCGCTTGGACAAGGACGCTACATGACATTGGAGGTTCTAGTTTACTACGCCTTCAGTTCATTTGATTTTGGCATGACAAGCTCGATTGCAGTGATTCAGATCCTAATCCTGATGACATTAGCCATAGCCTACGCCGCAGCCATACGATCAGACAAGAGAGATGCTGGACAGACCTCATTCATCAAAACAGTTCCCATTGCAGAACTGTCGCGTCCTTTTCTTTTGACCGGGACCCTTTACGTTCTTCTGATTGGTGTGATTGTCGTAGGCCCGATGATTGCTGTCATTGATTCCGCAGTATTTGACCCAGTGACTGGGCAGTACACGCTCAAGGGATTCTTGCACCTATTGGAGTTTGAGGGAGGACTTCTGCCTTTAACCAACTCTCTCTTCTACGCAACATTGGCAACTCTCTTCTCGGTGGTCATGGGCGTTCCATTAGCATACTCCCTTAGATCAAGGAGTAGCCTGCTGTCAAATGCAACGTCAGTAATGATACTGTTGCCTTTGGGCGTTTCGTCAATTACAATGGCCTACGGATTGTTACGTCTTATAGCTGTTCCAACTGGTTGGGCCGCCAATCCGTGGCCTTTGATTATCATAGCACAGACACTCATCGGAGTGCCATTTACTGCTCGAGCAATAGAGAGCTCTCTTGGAGGCATTGATTCTTCTCTTCTAGACCAAGCAGACTCCTTGGGGGCAAGCAGATTGCAGAAGCTCTTCTTTGTTGAACTACCACTACTGGCGCCCGGGATACTTGTGGGTGCCGCCTTTGCGTTTGCCATGGCAATCGGCGAGATGTCAGCGACTTTATTCCTCAAGAGAGAACAGAACATAACCCTAGCAGTAACAATCTACGAGAACCTTGGAGTCAGGAGGTTCGTGGAGGCCGGTGCTGCATCACTCCTGCTGCTCGTTGTTTGCTTCATTGCCTTTCTTGTGATACAGAAAGCATCTGAGAGCGCATTCAAGGGGGCAATCTGATGGTCCGTATTGTACTAAGTGGATTGGCAAGGGAGTTTGTAGATGGAACGCACATTGGACCCATTGATTTGACGCTTGAAGATGGCGAGCTACTGGCTCTATTAGGCCCGAGCGGCTCCGGAAAGACTACAACACTCAGGATGGTTTCGGGGTTCATAACACCGGATTATGGAACGCTCACATTTGACGGTGAAGACATACTAGGTGTCCCGCCGCGTGATAGAGGAATTGGGATGGTGCTCCAATCAGTGGCGCTTTTCCCCCACATGTCAGTTTACCAGAACATAGCCTTTGGATTGGAGGTTTCTGGGTGGAGTAGGGAGAAGACAATCAATCGCGTTGAAGCGCTGTCAGACCTACTTGGCATCCGTAATCTCCTCTTCCGAAGAACCCGTGAAATAAGCGGTGGAGAGGCACAGCGCGTTGCACTTGCGCGAGCGCTGGCCAAGGAGCCACGACTGCTGCTCCTGGACGAGCCGCTCTCTTCTCTAGACCCCCAATTGCGAGAAACCCTGCAGTTCGAAATTAGAAGGATACAGAGAGAACTTGGCGTTACTACCCTCTATGTGACGCACAGTCAATCCGAAGCCTTTGCTATCTCGGATAAAGTAGCTGTACTTGACAATGGAGTTGTTAGCCAGATCGGTACTCCAGAGGAGCTGTACAATCGCCCGAAGAATGAGTTTGTAGCAGGCTTTGTCGGAGGAGGAAACATTTTCGCCGGAGAAGTTGTGAAGAGCACGGGAAGCGAGATTCTAGTCCACGTCAACGATTGGAGATTCCAGGTCAGCGGAACGAGCCAGAGTGGTTCGCATGTTGTCTTCTCTGTTAAGCCGGAGGATATCAGAATTGGCCTTGGAGAGCGACCAGATGCGCCCGTTGTCGAGGTAGTTTCAATCATCCCATTAGGAGGGACGCATAAAGTCATTCTGCAATTTGGAGACCGCAAGGTCACCTCGATAACTCAAGACGAGGACCTAGTACGAATGCTGAAAGAGAACGAGAGTCCGGGAGTCTGGTTTACTTTCGAATCTAGCTCGGCATCACTTCTCAAGACTGACTAGCAATATCTTTGATGTGGTTGATGAAGCTTCATGCTCCGGACAGAAGGCCTTTTTGAGCAATCAGCTGTGCCATTGAATCAACCCCGGGCATCGAAATTCATAGCACACAAACACACAACAGTATTATACCACAAACTGTGGTATGCAAAATGCTGAGACTCTTGACTCACTCCACTACCAATCTTCATCCTCGTGAGAGAAGATGCATCTTGGCGGTCAGGGGAAAAATAGCAGCGTCGTGATCCATTATGGTTACAGGATACGAAGTCTTCGAGGATGGCACTCTACAAGAACTCGAGTTCACAAAAGAGAACTTGGATTCCATAAAGGTGTTATGCGTCGTGGATGATTCGTCGAAAAGCATTTACCTGTGGAAAGGTTGTCAGGCAAATATCAGGAAGAAGTTCATCGGCGCGAGAGTTGCCACAAATCTCAGGTCTGAGTATGGTTTCAACTTCAAGGTGCGCCCAGTGGATGAAGGCGAGGAACCTCCCACATTCTTTACTGCGCTTGACGGCACAACTACCGCAGTAAAGGTGATGAAGCCGGGAGATAAAGCACCTCCACCTAGGCCTCCGACGCCAAAGGTGGAAAGGATTCAACCCTCAGCAGGGGAAACCACAACGACCCCAACCGCACCGCCCCACAAACCAACAAGACCCCCGCCAGTTCCAGCCGCAAGGGCCAGATCGCAGCCATCAAGCGCTGCCGCACCATCAGTCAATCAGGCTCAGATTGATGAGATGATAAAGGAGCTTGAAACTGTTAAACCTCCGGAAGGTTATCAGAGAGAGCTATTGATCGTGTACAACACATTGTTCACGGTAGCGGAACACAGAATCTCAGTTTTCGGACAGGAGAAGGTAGAGAGACGCTTCGAGAAAGTAACGGACCCGCCTGAAGGCACATTTATGGCAGAGGGTTTCATTCCACGTGTGATTGTCAAGAACAGAAAGGTGTTGGGCATTGAGCTTTTGAAAGGCACACCTGACGCTATCCTAAGTCCAATCAAGGCAGAGATGAAAGAAAGACTTAGCGACCTTATCACATTCTTCCGTACTGAGGTCGAAGAGAAGAAACCAAAGGCGGCAAAGACCAAGTCAAAGGCAGGCAAGAAGAAGAGCAAGCTCGTTGCGAAATGAGCATCGATCAGTAAACACAAGGAGTAAAGAGAATGTCGTCACAAATCGACCCCCAGAAGGAAAGGGAGCTTGTAGAGCTCCTGATGGGCCTGACTAATTACGCTGACCTTGATGCCATTGCCGTAGTGAGCAAACAGGGAGTCAAGCTGGCTTATTTTGCGACAGAAGAATCAGATGCAGATCCGGATCTAATGGCAGCTGTGAGTGCCGCTCTGCTCATGACAGGAGAGATGGCTGCTGACAAGCTGTACCTTGACGAACTCTACGAGGTTATAATCCGTGGAAAAGGAGGGTTTGTAGTTCTCTCTCAAGCAGGAGACTTTCTCCTCATGGGCGCTGCAAAGGACCTCACCTCAATGGGGTTAGCAGTGACCCAGATGAGGAAGTATGCAAGAGAAGTTGGTCAGCTTCTTGCGAAGTAAAGTTACACGCTCACGAAGCAACAACCCCCGAATGAACCTACGAACCACGCTGTTTTCGCGTTGTCCAGATGTCACAAATGATGTTCCGAAGAACAGGAATCGGAGGGTGAATGGTCCATCTGCTCGCGAGTTCATTCTGAATTATCGGGGCATCAACATGAAGTCAGGGCCGCAGGATTTTCTTAGCAATTGAGTAGCAAAAATACGTTTCACTTGAATGGCCGCTAAGGCGACGCAGACAAGAGACCTTCACTAGATTTCAGAAGAGGACTATGATTAGACAATCATCCGCATCATCAATCCTGTGGGATTATTGTTGGTGATGAACTTGAATCCATCTTTCTATCTAGCGCTCCGGTAACAGGAATGGCTCATCCTGCAAACGATAGGGACATCGGTGTGAGAATCTCAGCTCCTCCAAGGAACACATGATGTGCAAGCAAGTTTGACGCTTTGACCTATCAAGAGATTTGAAGACCAGTCGCTCAATGGAATAGATTGTATGGTTTCTTCATTAGCTGTTGGCATACGCCGCATACGAATGCACTTCGT
>DAOVDG010000070.1 GCA_030669595.1 Candidatus Thorarchaeota archaeon | reverse complement strand
GCCTGTAGCTGAGTGCACCGGGCTAGAGGTGATAGGTCCAATGAAGTCAAGTGGTTCGCCCTAATCACGAGGGTCTTTAGATTCTTCAGCTTGGCTATGGGTATTAGGTCGATGCGCGATATTCTTCTAGAGGATAGATCGATTGTACCTGTTTCTTCAGGAACACTCGCGCTCTTCTGTTCTCCATGAATGTCAGTCCAGACAATCTCAACTGTCATAGCGCAAATCCCCACGAATTGGCAACACAAGGTATCGTATCGGTCGTTCTTAATTCTTGCTTACGCCCAACTGTGGAACACAAACTCAGGTTCTGCCGTCAGGTTGTGAAAAACGGCTCTTGGTTTAGCGTCGAAACGCTTAGCATGCCTTCTTTGGCCCTGAAGCACCATCTCAACATTCAGGAGATTATGCACCTCCGCCGCGTTTCTTTGAGGCTGCAATTATGATGATAATCAAGACAATAGCCCCGGCCCCGCCCCCAACGGCCAGAAGCAGACCAGCGATATCATCAGGTTCGGTAGTTGTAGTTGTATCAGTTGTAGTTGTCGACGTAGTGGAAGTGGCACTCACTTCCTCAACGGTGACACTGAACGTGCCTGTCAGTATGTTTCCATGGGTGTCATTGACGTAGACCCGTATGCCATAGACGCCAACTGCTAGCTCTTCTATGTTCGTTATGACCCCGTTGTTGTCGATTGCGAAGACTGTCGTGTTCAACCACCAATGGTCAAGGCTTGACAGGTCCGTGGCATTGAGATCGTATGTAAAGGACTCACCTTGGTCAATGGCCTGATCAACGGGTGTTGGATCCCATACTGGAACCGTCGTGTCTTCAACTGTCAATGTAAACTCACCAGTCAGAGTGTTCCCACATGTATCGTTGACCGAAACTAGTATGCTATAGACATCTACCGCGAGAGAAACAACGTTTGTGATAACACCGTTGCTATCAATGGCGAAGTCAGTATCATTGGCAATCGTGATGACAGAGTGTGGATCGTATGAGATCAGTGCATCACGGTTTACCTTTCCGATTCCTTCTAGGTCGAGCTCCCCCACGTCTCGAGTATTGGTATATCCAGGCTGCGACAGGGCGATTACTAAGAATAGGAATCCTACAATGACGAGTCTTGCGTGCTTCATATTTCTCCCTCAACATAGCTGCTGTTAGCTTTCTGACAGCACCATGCAGTCAATCACTTCGGTTTCTCTTGTCATGTTCATATGTATGAGAGACAAAATGTGATGTTCATACCTGAATTTTAGCATATATGTGATACTACTGTTATGGGTTGGATTTAATATGGACGCAGAGTTCGGTTCTGTGTGCCAGCTTGCTGCACAAACGGGGGTTTCACTATTTCATCCTAGGAACAGCTTCTTCGATAAGACCGCCCCGAATTCCGCACTGATATATACGGGTGTGCGCTCCGCAAGGACTAGTAAAAGGAGAGTTCTGGAGATAGAATAATGGAAGATCTACAATCTCAGACCGTTCCGAGCGATAGAAGAGAACGGTGGGGTTTTTACATGTACGATTTCGCCAACACGAGCTTTTCTGTGCTGATGGTAACTGCATTGTTCCCGCTGTATTTCATAAGCCTCTTTGAAGATGCTGGCTTACCTACAGCGCTGGGAACAGCGTGGTGGGGATACGCCGGAAGCGTCACGATGCTCATAATAGCCATATCATCACCCGTGCTTGGAGCAATTGCGGACCATTCAGGGTCCAAGAAGAAGTTCCTGTACGCGTACACAATCCTGTGCGTCATCTTCAATGCATTGCTCTTTTTCGTGACCATAGCATTTCTGGGTCCTTCAGCCTGGTTGTGGGGTTGGGTTATTTTCGTTATAGCCAACATTGGGTTTCAGGGAGCTCTTCCATTCTATAACGCATGGC
Source organism: Candidatus Thorarchaeota archaeon (assembly GCA_030669595.1). GTDB lineage: Archaea > Asgardarchaeota > Thorarchaeia > Thorarchaeales > Thorarchaeaceae > WTCK01. Next base: position 9,950 of record DAOVDG010000070.1, on the reverse strand, counting down.
TTCCAGAGATAAGTACGGAAGAAAACATCGGAAGGATTGGCGGCAATGGCTGGGCTGCGGGGTATGTAGGAGCATTACTAACTATCATCATCGCCCTCGTCAGTACAGTAATGCTTGCGGACCTGCCGACCCTGCCGTTTCTCTTTGGAGCTCTATTCTTTGCTATTTTTGGTTTTCCTGCGATCATGGGTCTAAAAAATAGACCACCAAGGCAGTTTCCGGGAGAAGAAGGCAAGAGTTCCGTTGATATCGGGTTTTCAAGGGTCTCGCGAACTCTGAAGGAGATACGAACCTACGAAGGAGTGCCTCGCTTCTTGGTTGCATACTTCCTCTTCGCTGATGCAATCACCACTGTCATCTACTATGCAGCGATTTTCGGACAGGTTGTCTACGGATTCTCAACCACGGATATATTGATCTTCTTCGCAGCGACCCAGCTGGCTGCGATACCAGGAGCCTTCATCTTTGGATGGATTGGCGACAAGATTGGCACGAAGAAGACATTGATAATCAGTCTATTCATCTGGATTATCGCGCTCCTTATTGCTTTCTTTGGAGTGCCATATGGGCAAGTCGTGTGGTGGGTCGTCGGTATGATTGCTGGCGTGGGAATGGGGTCTTCCCAAAGCACTGCACGCAGCATGTACGGTCAGTTCATTCCTGAGGAGAAAAAGAGCGAGATGTATGGCTTCTATGCTCTAACTGGCAAATTCGCCGCAATTCTTGGCCCATTCGTCTACGCGACTATCGTATTGCTAGGCGCGGGCGCTGGCCTTGGCCCTGTTGACCAGCATCTTCACGCCATGTTAGCTATCGCAGGCTTCTTCGTGGTCGGAGCACTGATCATGTTGGGTGTTAAGCAGCCAGTCAAGGGAGAAACGCAGATCTTCATAGAAGATGATCTAGCAGCAGGTGCCTAGATTATTGTGAGGGGGGAAACCCCCCTCCCGTCCTGTTTTCATCGGCTGAGTCTGTGTTTTCGAAAGAAAAGACGGAGCGATAATGTTCATTTCTTGGCAGACGGCTTTGGTTTTTCCTATGTCAAATCATCTCACGAGTCTTACAGATTAAGTCCAAGTCTTGAGAGCCTCTTTCATGTGGGTCAAGGCAGACTCCACATGAGGCTTTGCGCTCTTCAACAGTTTGGCTCCTTTCTCCCGCTTCGCTTCTGGAAAGTCCCCTTCAAAAGCGAATGGAAACAGCTCTGCAAACTCCTTCATGCATGCTGCCGCCTTGCTGTATTCTTTACTAGCACTATGCAGAGTATCTCCCTGACTCTGTTCATTGTATCGCTTTGACAAACCTTTTAGAAACTGGGCCGCCCACTCCAATCCTTCGTGCGTACAGGCACCAACATACGAGTTGCCATGATACAATAGAACATTCTCCTGTCCTTCCTTGAGCTGCTGTGCCCATGTATCAAATGCTTTCGGTCCTTGAACGTAGCCATCCATAGCGTATCGTCCTTCAGCCACACGCACGGCGCGTTGCAGCGCCTGTTTGTCCCGACGCTCTAGCTTGAGGGGCTTGGTTTCCTTCTCAAATATAATCTCAGAAAATCCTCCCGGAGCCTGCAACGAATCATACTTCAAAGGCTCCTCAGGCTTGTTATGGCATTCTCTCATTGTACTGACCAGATAGTGGTTTCCCTTGTATCCATTCATGATGAAATACTCTGGCACAACAAGACCCCAAAGACCGATTGGTCTGTTCGTTCGTGCTAGTGTGCTTTTCATCAACTCGAAGTAAGCCTTTGCACGCTTCAGATCATCAGGCGTGGGGGAATCACCACTAGGATAACTTCCACTTTCATTGTCCCAATTGAATTCAATTTTCCAGCCAAAGCTCGTTTCCACAGCTTTTGCGAACAGCTTGAATGCAGTATGACAAGTTGGAGCCGAGGCGCATGTCGCACTCTTGGCCACATTCACCAAGAATGCGTAGCCCGTGTAACCTCCAACATCTGGCATCTCAGTCTTGATGCCGAGCGACTTGAGTATCCCAGTTACAGTACCCACGTACGACGTGTATGCGGGTTCCCATTTGGCCTTGTTCTTAACTTCGAATTCGTCCATTTCTCTTCCTTCCTTTGGGGTGGGATCCCGCGAGTATAGTCTTGCAGTCTTTGCCGCTTCATGTTGACGCCTTCTTTGAGTCACGGAATATGCAGACCCTATTGCACTCAAGATATTCAAGCCATCTTCAGAGAGAACGTATGTGCCTCGTTCGAGCCTTCGAACAACACCAGTCCTTAGCAGACGTTTCAGATGATTGGCTACTGCAGTCTTGCTCAGACCTGACGCATTCTGAAGCTCGTCGAATTCCATTGGACCCTCCATCATCATCGCAAGCAGTTGCAAACGCCTTTCATTGGCAAAGCCGCCAAGAACTTCTGCTATGCCTGCGCCTGATGAAGCCAGAACATCTTTCGTTTTCCTTGAATTCTTTCGACTCACGAGTGAACCCACACCGAATCGTTCGCAACGCTTTTTATTAAAGCTTTCGATGAACATTAGTACTAAAATCAGTGAATGACCTTGCGTGAGAAATAAGTCCAAGTTCAATTTCCAAAATCATGCATATCTGGATATAAGGAGTGCAAGTTTGCAGCATGGTTCCAAAATACAAACTGCAGACCTAATCAGTCCTAGCGATTTCCAGATTCAACAGAGCGAAGAATAGGAATCAGCACTAAAACTGTGCAGAGCATCCCAACGCCTGCGATTGTCCACACCATTCTTAGACTGCCTGTAATTTCCCAGATCAATGCTCCAAAAAGAGCGGAGATCATTGCCGTTGAGCCCATCAGGAATTGGTATGTACCTAATGCTCGTCCCTTAGACTCTTCTGGAACGTTTGCTGTAATCAAGCTCTTTTCAGCTCCAATCCAAACAATGAAGGGTACGGCCCAGATGATATTCAGTACATACAACCCTAGGGCTCCGCTCCCAAAACCAAACGCTATGTAGACCAAGGCATTTCCTACCATTGAAAATAGGAGAGCTGCCTTCAGATTTCTGTCCGCAAGACCGCTGACTACATATATGAGCACGAAACTAGTGAATGAAAACGCGCTCCATGTGTAGCCGTATGTCACTGTGCTAACTCCCCATTCTTCAACACAAAGATTCCCCAAATATGAGATTGCAGAGGTGAAGAAGAAGGAGAAGCCGACCATCCCCACAACAAGCTTCCAAAAGTCTCCTCCAAGCTGTCGAAATGAAACTATCGCTCCATCTCTCGCCTTCTCCATGATATCCGCGTCCAGTGATTCCTCTACAGCAAGGAGCACAACGAAAAAGGCAACAATAGCTCCGACAGCTGCGAAGCGATGAAGATCTGAGGAAGTGAATCCCGAACTGAGGAGAAGCGCTCCTACTAGAGGACCCAACCCGTCCACAAACCACAACGGCATCAGAACCATCATGAATTTCCGTGCGGGATTTCTTCCCTTATCCTTAGCAATCTCGTCTGCCGGCATAGCTTGAGAGATAACCCTGATGGTGCTCAAGCCGTACCAGACAAGACCGAACTGCAAGATGATGAATGGCCAGAAGGAGAGGTATGACATAGCCATTAGCCCAACAGCGACCGGAATCAGGCCAAATGCCATGGACCGTTTTCTGCCAATGAGGTCAGCGACCGTTCCTGACACAAAGGCTGCCACAAGGCTGGCAAGTGTGCCAAAAGAGAAGATTAAACCCATCTGCCATGGATCGACCATTGTCCTGAGGAAGATACTGAACTCCCACTTCCAGAGAGAAACTGAGAATTGAACCACGCCCATGACCGCTGCGAGCTTCCATAGATTGCGACTGAGTCCCATAAAGCTGGATGAAGCGGGCTTTTGGACCTGACTATCACCTAATGACTCTGCCTTGCGACCATCTGGCATTGACTGAATCTCCAGTGCCTCGCTACGAGCGTGTCAGTCTTAAGATGATGTCGATGACGGAAACTCAAGGAAAATTCACTGAAGGAGTTATTCCATAATTTATTTACTCTGTAGGTCAAGCACTCTCATAATCAACTACGTTCCAAGAGGTTCTCAGAATGACTGATGTAGGAATAAACGCCCGCGACTATCTCGCTTCAGGGTATAACTGTGCACAATCTGTCTTAAAAGCCGTTCTTGAAGAGAAAGGCATCTTCTTCGACCAAGCAATGTCATTGAGCTCCGGATTTGGAGGCGGAATAGCGGGGGAAGGGAGGACCTGCGGTGCTATTTCCGGCGCAATCATGGCAATCGGAGTCTTGAATGGATTGCAGAGCAAAGATGTCGTACAGAGCAAGGAACGCACGTACAAGATCTCCAGCATACTCATTGAACGGCTTAAGGAGAAATTCGAAACAACCCAATGCTACGAACTCATTGGTGTTGATATGAAAGATCCAGAAGCCAAGAAAGCGGCACGTGAGAGAGGAGTGTTCAATAACCAGTGTTCCGAGTTCGTGGCCACAGCGGCAAGGATTGTCTTGGACCTATTTTCATAATGATGCTGCGTGATGTATAGTTGCCGCCAATTGGTACACATTGAACCACCTGGGAATTGGCCCGACAAATAGTCACAACTTCCTGAAGAGGATTTGTTCCAACAGAATCATATGGCTGGCGGCTCAATCTGTCCCATAGAATACATAATCAACGAGCGTTGTCTCGATGAGATATGAGCGAATCAAAGCCAAGTCCCTCCTCTCAAAACCCATTGCGGCTGACGGTTGGTTTCATATCAATCGGTCCATGAATGCATATCGCGGGTGCGAGCATGGATGCGTGTACTGCGATGGCATGTCAGAGAGCTATCATGTTGATGATTTTCTTACACACATAAGAATCAAGGAGAACGCTGCTGAAGTCCTTAGACGAGAACTCAAGAAAGCTGGATTCACTTCCAGGAGAGAACTTGAAACGGAAACCCTCTGGTCCTTTTTGGATGAAGAGGATACAAAGAGACTGGCCATGAAGTCCCCGCGAAAGCAGGTAATAGGAGTCTGTGGTGGAGTTTCTGACGGGTATCAACCAGCGGAGAAAGAGCATGAAATAACTCGGCAAGTTCTTGAGACCTTGCTTGACTTTGAGATGCCCGTCTTCGTGTTGACGAAGTCAGACCTAGTTCTTAGAGACATTGACTTGCTCAAGAAGATTCACGAAGTCGCCTTTGCCAATGTACTATTCACAATTACACTCGTGGATGACAAGGTTCAGAAGATCTTCGAACCAAGAGCCTCCACAACGTCAGAGAGATATAAGGCACTGAAGAAGGTCAGAAAAGAGGATCTCTTCGGTGGAGTCATGGCAACCCCAATCATTCCTGGCCTAGGTGACACCTATGAGAACATGAGCGGTCTCGCAAAAGAGGCTAAACGTGCTGGTGCTCAGTTCATTCTTTGGGGTGGTATGACCCTCAAATCCGGTTGTCAGAAAATGCATTTTCTGAATGTGGTCAGAAAGAGATTTCCCGAGAAGCTGGAATTGCTGGAAGGAATATACAGAAAGAATCACCCCTATGGCCATCCTGATTACAACAAGCTCCCGGTCAACATTATGCTCAGGGGTTATGAGATTTGCAAGGATGTAGGGATCAGTGACAGGACAATTCGACACAGGCTGCCGAATGAACCTGAGGCGAACAATCAAGTCCTTGGGGCCCTGCTTGATATCGTCTTTCGTCAAACGTATCTCCTTGGCATGAGTTGGAACAAGTCAACACCGTTTCGTGAATTAGCTCTTAGAATCGAGAAGGGAATCGACGATCTCAACAAGATGAGAGAAGAAGGGGATCTGGCTGAGCGACTGATGATCGACTCTCAACTGCTGACTTCTGTGGAGGAAATCTTAGACACGGGTTCCTGCCAAGTGCTGGATGATATCCATATTCGCTTAGATGAGTTGGTTTCCAGAAACAATGCATAAGGCGTATTGACCTGCAAACCTCGAATTAGAGGCTAGCACAGGCGTTCGGATGCATTTCAACTCTTAACGGGATGTGACCGTATCAACCGGTTCACAGAGGATAATCCTTAAAATGCAACCACGCACGAAGTGCGTATTCTTGGAAGTGAAGAAATGCAAGATATCTGGGCCAATTTCGTTCAGTCAATTGCGGCACTGCTCGTGCCTGTGGAATCAATGCCGCTGTCAACACCGTTTGTTGCTATTGTCAGTGTACTAGTGGCACTGTTCACCACTTGGGCCACCAAGAAGTTCACTGACGTAGAGCAAGCAAACGCAGACATGGAAGAGATAAAAGGTTGGCAAACGAAATTCAACGAAGCAAGAAAGACAATGAATCAAGAACTTCTTGAGGAAGTCATGGCAGACCAAGGGCGGATCATGAAGCTTCAAGGAAACATGCTGAGTTCTAAAATGAAGCCGATGTGCATAACTTGGATTCCAATATTGGCGGTCTTTGGTATTCTCAGTACTCTCTTTGGAGCTACACCAGTCGCTATACTCCCATTCCACGTCACGTTTCTTGAAGGCCTAATGGGAACGAATGTTCAAGGTGGCTTCGGCCTTTACTTCATTTGGTGGTACATGCTAACGAGCATGAGTCTTGGCATGATGTTGCGGAGATTCATTGGAGTTGGGACGTACTAAATTCAACCAGCCACATCAAAGTCCTTCACACGTATCATCAGAAGAATAATAGTCGCTGCGCCAGCGAGAGCCATTGAGTATTGAAAGACCACAAGTGCTCCAATCGTTTCCCAGAGATAACCCATAATCATTCCAGCTGGCAGAGCACACAAGCCAATCACCATCTGAAAAGCTCCGAGAATGCTTGCTCTATTTTCTTCTTCTACTAAGTCAGCCACCAATGTAGTTTGCACTGGATCGAGTGCAGCAGTTGAGAGCCCGAATAGAATGAATAGAGGAAGCACAGTAACCCAATCATAGACCAGATACGCCCACGCGGCAGTGAGTATCAGTAGAGTAAAAGCCACAATGAGAATCGGTTTTCTTCCTATTCGATCAGAAGCTCGTCCAAAAGGGTATGCGGCCACAGCATATACAACCGTAAATAGAATGTAGAGCAAAGGCAACTGCTCATCGGCATAGCCAAACCCACCTGAAAACAACATGAGAAATGAGTAGCTGAATGTGGCTAACGCGAACAATGCAGAAGATAAGAAAAAGAGCTTGAGATTTCTATCCAGCCCTCTAAAATTGACACCCTTGAATACATCTTTGCCTTTCTTCTCTTTTACAAGAGCTGCGATAATGATGACCGATCCTGCACCGGGAATAGCCGCCAGCAGGAATATGCCGACGTAACCCATGGATGTGAATAGCAAATAGGAGATAACTGCGCCAACAACAGCTCCTGCGGAGTCCAATGCCCGGAGCAAGCCAAACGCCCTCCCTCTTTTCTCCTCGGTTGTCACTGCGGCAACAATCGCGTCACGCGGCGCACTGCGCATCTTGCCAAGGCGATCCATTGACTTCCAGAAGAGAATATGATAGAAGCCAACTGCAATGATGAATCCAAGGCGCCCAACCATTGACATGAAATAACCAAGCGTAATGAATGGCTTTCTTCTTCCAGTCTTATCTGAGACATATCCAGCTCCAATCTTAGATAGCGCTGTAATGGTTATCGCCAAGCCATCGATTAGTCCCAGCTGAAAGAAATTGAGAAAAAGATGATTTCTCAAGTATGTAGGCCAAATGGGTGCAATCAGGTCTGATCCAATATCATTGAGAAATGACGCGGCCCCGAAGACTAGCGTGGAAGTACTCTCACCAGATTCTTCAGTGTTAGTCTTGATTTCACTGGGCAATTTAACGGAACTTCCAGAAATGGTTCTCTATTCAGAATGCTGAGCCACTCATATCTCATTCGGAGCGTGTTTGCCTCACACGAAACCATTTTTAGTAAAGGTATCGTACCGCAATGCTATGAGTTCCAAACCATCTGTAGTCTATTACGGGTCGATTCAGCACGGAAACCCCGGTAGATTCGCTTCATTCTCACAGAAAGTCGATGAGGTCGTGAAGAAACTCGATTTCTCCACAATCGAAAAGAAAGACAAGGTTGCAGTGAAGATGCACCTCGGATTCAATGATGGATACCAAACTATCCCGGTTTTCTTCGTGCGTCGAATCGTGAAGGCTGTCAAAGATGCTGGAGGGTATCCATATGTGACTGATAACCCCACTGCCGTCTACAATGCAGTAAACCGTGGTTATACTTCTGAGACTTGTGGATGTCCGATCCTTCCCACAGCGGGCGTGAAAGACGGTTACACATACAAGACGAAAATAAAATACAAGAACGTGGATAGCCTTGAGCTTGTGGGTAGCCTCCACGATGCAGATGCGCTAATTGACCTATCACACGTAAAGGGCCACAACAGTTGTGGCTACGGGGGTGCCATTAAAAATATCGCTCTGGGCGGCTTTCACGGCCCCTCAAGATGGTATAAGTTCCACGCCATTCATGAGTCGTTCAAGTATTGGGACGCTGAGAAGTGCACACCAGAACACGCTAAGAAACTGGTCAAGTCCTGTCCCAAGAAGTGCCTCAAATATGATGAGGAGAAACACAAACTCACGTTCGCTTTTGACATGTGCAATCAGTGTATGGAATGTCTCGAAGTAGACAAGGACGTAAGGTGCATGAAGATTCGACCGGAGTATTTCTCCGCGTTTCAGGAACTCATGGCGATTGGTGCAAAGGCGGTTCTGGACACATTCGATGAGAACAAGGTATTCTTTATCAATTTCCTCATAGACATCACTGCCCTATGCGACTGTTGGGGTATTGCTCAGCCACATGTAATAAACGACATAGGAGTACTGGGTAGTAGAGATATCGTGGCAATCGAGGCGGCAAGCCTTGATCTTGTGGCCAAAGAGGGTCTCATAGAGAGTATGATACCTCCGTTCATCAAGCCTAATCTTGACCCAACGGCTGACCTTCATCCATTTACACGTCTTTTCGGTCCTATGAAGAATCCATATCTAGTCCTCGATTATGCGGAGAAGCTTGGTATGGGATCGAAAGAATACAAGCTGGTAGAGCTACTATCTGCTAAGAAGACAATGAAGATGAAGGCTCCAAAAGGCGCATTCGAAACAGAGCCATCATTCTTCTAAACAGCACTCCTTCATTCGAAGAATGTTTAATACGAAACACATGAACTCTGGCGTCGGGACTGAGTTGAATCAATGAGTGGTGTCCAATTGAATAAGGAGTCAACCCCCCAAGAGCGCCTTGAGAAGTATAAGAAGGAGCTAGCCAAGCTGGCTGAAGAAGAGAACAGCATTATTTCAGAAGAAACAAGAACGGAAAAGGCGAAGAAAACTGTACCGACACCAGCGAAATCCGCAAAGCCCAAAAAAGCAATAGTCGCACCCGGACCGCCACGACAATTGATTAGTCCCTCCAAGCTAGAACTTAGAGAGGCTAGAACTATCATCGGCAAGACTAAGAGACCCTTGCCAAGGCGGCGTGACAAATCAAAAGACCCGAAGGGACTAGTTAGACTCCGGATTAGAGCCAAATCCTTCGAATCGATGTGGAAGAACGTTAGGAATAAGCGCAATAGACTTGAGAAGAAGTATGAGCGCGGATTCATCGGCGAGAAGGAATACAAGAAACAACTGACCAGTCTTGTGAATGAAGGACACGAGCTGCATCGTAAGAAAGCGAAAATCGATAGGGAGATTAAAGCTCTTGAATCCTGATGAAGGATTAGCCATTACGATACTCGGCTTTGGCGACAGTCTGACTGCTGGTACCCCGGGCTACAATCCTGATTTCGGGGGAGATGAGAGGTCTCAATACGGGTTTTGGCTGTTGGAATCAAGCAAGAGCGAAGGACACCATCACGTTTCATTTGTGAATCAAGGCGTTCCTGGGGAGCTAGCTCAGCTCATGCAAGGTAGATTAGAACGATTGCTTCAACAGAAGCGATACGATGCAGTAATCATCCTTGGGGGA
>DAOVDG010000144.1 GCA_030669595.1 Candidatus Thorarchaeota archaeon | reverse complement strand
CTGTTGACAATCGTGATGATTCCAATCACTATCATTGCGGTCATGACTAGAGTGGCCTGATCAGTCTGCATGGCTGGTTCGTTGCTGCCAAATAGCAATGCCATTATCGGCAACACTACCAGGATGATTCCAAGAACGATTCCGCCATTAGATTTCTCAGTCATTTGTATCGCCTGTGCTTCGAATGATTCGCGTGGCTACGATTTTCCCGAGGAGGCACAACGCCGAATGGCGCACTACGCAAATTGCCTTTTAACCGCTTCTAGGCTGTACAAATTCATCAGCTTGACGATATCCCTGACTACACCTTGCTGCTGCTAGATGCCTATGAGAAACCTTCTTGACTATCGGACAGTATCGAAGTTGCGGCGCTCTCTTTGAGCGGCAAGTCAGAACGAGGGACCTGTGTTGTCTAGTAGTAAGTTGATGCTGGCATCCGAAGCCGTGAAGCGTTTCGTCAATAGTGGCGACTGTCTATCCATTGGAGGCTTCACAATAAACCGAAACCCAATGGCTTTGATCTATGAGATACTCAGACAGCAGGTCAAGGACCTCCACGTTGTGATGCACTCCGGTAGTCAGGCACTGGATCTGCTCATAGGCGCAGGTCGAGTCAGTCTACTAGAGATTGCATATGGGGCAAATGGGCGGTTGGCATCCACTTGTATCAGATTCAGGAAAGCCATAGAGCAAGGGACTCTGAAGGTCGAGGACTACACCAACTACCAGCTGACTCTCAGGTTCATGGCTGGAGCCATGGGTGTTCCCTTCCTTCCAACCTATTCCTCCCTTGGCACGGACATCATAGAACGATGGGGATTCAGTCCCGACATGAGGTCGTCTAACCCTCAGCTGCCAGGGAAGAAGCTCGCCGTTACTGAAGATCCATTCAGCGATAAAGCCAGTCAAGTTGTCCTTGTGCCAGCGGTGAACCCTGATGTCGCTCTCATCCATGCACAGAAGGCAGCTGAGGACGGCACGGTCCGCCTGGAGGGGTTGACCTTTGCAGACATTGAGCAGGCGCGGGCGTCGAAGCACGTGATAGTATCATGTGAGGAACTGGTATCTCCTGCTGAGCTCCGAAAGGAGTCGTGGAATAACAGCATCCCGCACGTTCTAATCGATGCCGTCGTGCATCAACCCCTTGGGGCACATCCCACTGCATGCTACCTGCATTATGACTACGACATGGCGCACCTCCTCAAATACAAGGAACTTGCAGATGATGATGACCAGTTCGAGACCTATCTGAAGGAGTTCGTGCTCGACATCGACTGCCATGATGACTATCTAAAACTGATAGGGACCAAGCAGCTGAAGAGCATTAAGGCTTCTCCAGAACTGGGCTATGCAAGGAGGGATAGCAACCTTTGAAGATAGAATACTCCCCGCTTGAGATGATGGCCATTGCCTGCTCGCGCAGAATCCAGGACGACGATATCGTGTTCTGTGGAACTGGCCTTCCTCTTCTGGGGGCTATGACTGCGAAGAAGACTCACGCACCCAACTGTGTCGTGTTCTTCGAGACCGGTGCCTTAGATCCTGCACTGTTTGAGATTCCACTGTCGGTGGCTGATTCCAGAGTTATGCACGGAGCATCACATGACGGGGGTCTCGCTGATGCGTTTGCTTTCATGCAGAATCGATTCTCAGGTCCCAAGGTCTTAGGGTTGCTTTCGGGGGCACAAATCGACATGTATGGCAACCTGAACAGCACGGCTATTGGTGACTCCAGCAAGCCTACAACTCGCTTGCCCGGAAGCGGCGGTGCTTGCGATGTTGCCAGTCTTGTGGGCCGCACAATGGTCTTCATGAAACATGAGCGAAGGCGATTTGTCGAACACCTTGACTACTTGACGAGCCCAGGCTGGTTGCAGGGCGGCACATCACGTCAAGAAGCAAGTCTCATCCGCGGAGGTCCTGTGGCTGTAGTCACCACACTCGGCGTCATGGAATTCGATGGGAGCACAAAGCGAATGTATCTCTCGACGCACTATGACAACATGTCTGTTGAAGAGATTGCAAGGAACACGGGATTCAAGCTGGATGTATCGAGAGCCAAACAAGAGTCAAGTCCCACCCCCGAAGAGCTCGATGTTCTCAGGACCGAGGTGGACCCCCTTGGACTGATTCTCAATTAATGGCCCTGCAAGCCTTGTAATCTGACAGGGGATCACTGGACAGATACAAGTGCAGCCTGTGAGGACTGTGGAATGTACGAACACATGTATCTGGTTGGAGATATCCGTCCTATCGACCCAACCCCTCGCGTCAACGCTCATCTATGCATCAGATATCGAACCCACGTGACCGCTTGCCCACAGGGAGCAATCCGTGTCGGGGACTGCGACAGGAATGCATCGTTTGGTAACGGCGCAGGCACGGATTGAAGCGGCTTCTCTCAAGCGAAACATCACGAATAATTTTTACGTACACAACCCAAGACTGACAGCATGGCTGATGACTTCGGATTGAATGTCATTCCCGAGGACGAACTGCAGGATGACATCGTAACAGAAGACGAGCTCAGGAATCAAATGGAAAGAATGCGGAACCGCAGCATACCTTTGGTTTTCGCTCCCATGCTGATACCTTTCACGCCGTTTCTGGTCCCGTCTGTAGCAAGTGATATTACATTCATTAGCACGATGGTTATCACTTGCTTGATTTCCTTGGTGGGTATCCATCGACTAATGAAGAGCTCAATTTTGGGGAGTTTCCTTTACGGTATCCGGATTCTACGACGTGTGGGTTTTCCAGAACCGGTAATCACAGAGCAGTATGCCGCGACAAAGCGGGGCGCCACCTTTCTGTTCATTCTCCGGAGCGCATCTCTCCTGTACTTCGTTTCATTCTCACAGACTGAAACATCTCCATCAAGGGTGATTGACGTACCCAAAACATTCTGGAAGTGGAATCCAACCATGAATGTTTCTGGTCTGAAACTCCACAAGAGAGAAGGCCTTTTCTCAATTCCTACCCTTGAAAGGCAGTACATCTCTGGTGAAGGGATACTCTACGCTAGTCCATTCTTGGGTGCGGCGTACATGCTGCATGTTCCTGACTTCTCAAGGGGACAGCTTCTCGCCGTCGCGGAATATGTTTCTCAGCAGGTTTCAGGCTAGGATGATTTGCTGAATTCAACGAGTTCGATTGGACCGCGAGGAGATGGACCATTCATCCTCGTACGCCTGAATCGACTGAATGCTTGCGGTTTGTTTCATCTGAGGCGGTCTTGTAGCCATGGTCACTACACTTGGTGTCGTAGAATTCGGTGGAACGATAAAGTGAATGTATCTCTCGACGTACTATGAGAATGTGTTTCCCGAAGAGATTGCGAAGAACACGGGATTCAAGCTGGATGTAACAAGGGCCAAGCAAGAGCCAAGTCCAACCCCTGACGAGCTGGATGTTCTCAGGGCTGATGTGGATCCCCTTGGGTTGATTCTCAAATGAAATTCGCTGAAGTACCGTGAATCATCATATAGCTCCGCGAAGACATCTGCAGCCCGCAGTGGGGAACGGGAGTTCTGAGGTACTTCCTTGGTTGTAACTCGAGAAACATCGCTGGAATCAGGAAGGCAGCCCTCTTCTAGGAGGGCCTTGTGACCTCATCCATATCGACCACATCCAGATACGCTTTTGTATTCATTGCGTAGATGGATTAAGAAAGGGAACAGCTATGCGCAATCTTTCCGATTCTTCATTCTCCCCCAAGGAGCAAGAGGTTCGAAATGGAATACAATCAAGGCGTCGCTTGGGCCTTATCTTGATTATCTCCGGATGCGCGCTGCTCGTTCCTCTCTACCTGATTTACGGTTTGGTTCCAGAGGTGATCGAGCTCGTGCTGCTTGTAGCATTCATAGCGATAACGGTAGTCGGATTCATTGTCAGCGAGTACTACGGATCGGCCCATATCCTCTTCTTCCATAGTCTAGACCTAATCAGGATGATTGCCCCTGACGAGATGACGGTGACTAGCAGATATGGAGTTGTCAGAAGAGGATCTGCTTATGTCTTGGCGAAATGGGGTTCAAATATCCTCACGTTCATCGCGTTCTTGCACACTGAACCAGCTCTTGCCCCGAAGATCAAGATACCACCAATTATCTTGCCTGGGGAATACACATTTCCCATTGACAGTCTGAAAGTTTCGCGACGAGAAGGACACTTCACAGTGCCGACTTCGGAGAATTCATTCATCAGTGGAGAAGGCATCCTCTATTCGCTATTAATCGAATCCAGATCGTTTTCTAGATCGACATCGGACTTCTTGAGAAACCAGCTCCTGCGCATTGTTGATACGCTTAATGAGGAAGCGACAAGCTATGGCAGTGGCAGAGTAGAATGATATTTTCACTAAGGGGATGCCCGGAGTGTATTTCATTAGATTATTCTGGTCGTTATTGGACCTGACGGCAACCATAAACGTAGAAGCTTTTTTCTCTCCTCCACTGTTGAACCATTCACGCTCAGAGTTTTATAGCCGGCGTAACGTCTTTCATTCGGTGTCATCCGTTGAATCGGTTCAATGAGTATGGTGAAAGGATTGTCCGACAAATACGCCCAATGAGCCATCCCCTGGCCATCAAGATGATCAAGACAGAGGAAGATATACCTACTGATGCAAGACATCCTAAAAGGGACTTCAAGGTATGCATGTCCACGTGTCAATGTTTCTCTCTGTCAAGGAAGTCTGGAATGACCATTGTACAGCTGTTTGAGGACATGTGGTGTCCCGAACCCGTGATAGGATTTGGATTGGCAGAACCTCCTCAGTACTTCCTTGATGGCAATAATCGCTATCCAGAGGGAGTCGTGTCCCTAGAGGCGGGAGCGAATTGGGCAAGAGAGTTTCCGCGATTCAAAATCGGGGACTACATTGGCATAGTGTCAGCCCCGCTTACATCTGCTGAATTCGAGCCAGATGTAGTTGTCATCTACTGCAACTCAGCGCAGTTGCTCCGGCTTCTGTTGGGTGCAGCCTACAATGACGGGCGGGACATTCCATCGGTCCTTGGAGGACATGCGGCGTGTGTCTACGCCGTTGTACCGCC
>DAOVDG010000027.1 GCA_030669595.1 Candidatus Thorarchaeota archaeon | reverse complement strand
GAGCGGAAGGGTAGCCCCTACGATGTCATATCCTGCGATATTTCGTCCATTGATTGCCTTCACTAGTTCATCTGAAGGATTGATGCTGTATCCATCAAAGGGCTCGAATCCTGTAGCAAGCAGTTTTGGCATCCTTCCACCTCGCTTCATAGTGTTGTAATCATGGTTCATTATATGGGCAACCAGAGATTACGGATAATAACCTCTCCAAGGAATAGCCCACCGATGGCAATCTGGAAGAGTCCTATCACGACACTAATCCAGTTGATTCCTCCGACCTTGGCCTTTTTACTAGCCTTATCAGTTCCTACGGCAAGAACCACGCCGAAGAGGAGGTCTGTTGAGATGTGCACGAGGTACACGAGAACTCCAGCAAGGAAGACTGTCCCCACCTCAAGACTCTCCATGAGGCTTGATACGGCCGTGAACCCCGCTGCAATCCACCATAGGAGGAAATATGGTGAGAGAATGCTTACTAGAGCACCTTGAATCGTCGCTTCGGCAGCAGTTGCGGCACTTATTGTCTCTTCGGATTCTGTGTCCTGCAAATTGTCATTGTATCGATATTCTCTGAAAGCCACAAAACCAAAGAGGATGATCACGAAACCCCCGCCTCCCTTCATGATGTCGATGATTAGCTGGTTTTCGATGACCAGCTGAACGCTCAGGATTATCACCGCAATAATGCCAATCTCAACAATGGCATGCCCGACCATGGGCAGTATTCCGTACAGCTTACCTCTCTTGTTTGTCTGCATGACAACTGCTGCGGAGAGTGGACCTGGGGCTAAAGCTCCTGTCAGTGATAGGATAAACCATCCAACAAGAATCTCTACAATAGCCAAAGCACTGGTCTCCACTCTTCATGCGCCACCCCCCTTGAAAAAGGTTCGAATGTATGCATAACTCGCATACCGTGGTATTACCACTATTACATGTCATTCACTTATCACATGCCGAGAAAGTCTTAAAGGAACTCTGAGCCGAATCAACTCCAATCGGAGCGGAATTTCATGAAGCAGGTTCAAATCGTTGTTCCTTTCGAAAAGACCGAGTCCGTACTCAATTTCCTTCTTGATGTTGCTGATGTCAAGAACGTCATGAAATTCAATGCAGACAATGCCCATGTCCTGCAATTCCGGATTCCGGACGGGGCTGTCTTGGAAACCGTGGAGAAGCTAAAGAGCCGTGGCATTGGAGTAGAATACGGCTATGTGGACATCCTGGACCTGACTGCCTCACTTCCAAGGGAGATTGAAGAAGCCAGTGATAAGATGATGCATAGAGAGGCCAGTCTGGCGGTTGAGGAGATTTACGAGAATGTCAAGAAGCAAGCATCACTGAGCTTTGACTTCATCGCATTTGTGGTCGTTGCGGCGGTCATGGCCGGGTTCGGCCTGATGCAGAACAACATGGTCATTATTGTTGCCTCAATGCTCCTGTCTCCACTCATGGGCCCGATGCTAGGAGTGGCGCTTGGACACGTGGTTGGTGACAATTCGCTCTTCATCAAGGGCACGAAGAACGAACTGATTGCACTATCTTTTTCATTTGCAGTGGGGGCAGTGATGGCTCTCCTGATGCCTATTTTGGATCCTGGCCTGCTTGCCCGTGTTGTGGCAGGGACTGGGGAGTTCGCCTCGAATTCTACTGTACTTACGGAAATCACTCGAAGGAATTGGTTCTCCGGGCTTGACATCGGAATCGCAATCTTCTCGGGTGCTGCAGTGGCAATATCCGTAACCAGAGGCGATATGTCAAGTTTAGTTGGTGTTGCTATCTCAGCGGCACTGATGCCGCCGGCTGTCAATGTGGGAATGATGATTATACTTGGCATCGCATACGGAGCCCCAGTCGCTATGTCGATTGGGATTGGTTCCCTAGCACTTCTATTCATGAACATCATCTTGATTGACGCATCTGCGATAATCACCTTTAAGATTAAAAAACTGACACCCATAGCAAACAAGTCAGCGACCTGGACGGGGGTCATGGAGTTCAAGCAGACACGTTCAGCAAGTCTCTATCATACAGCTCCCATAGAGCCTGCGAGCAAACCTGAAGTCAAAGCTGCAACCTTTACCCTTGCGCCTTCTGAAAAAGAAGATAGCAAAGAAACTGCGAACGTTGCGAATCAAGAGCCTGCAGAACCAAAAGGCTAGAATCCTAGACATGTGAATACGCGAGATATTCCAGATTCTTCTCAAACGATGTCATTCAGCCATGCCACAACTTCAGAGTAAGCCTTGATTCGATTCTCAAGTTTTGCTAGACCATGGCCCTCGTCTGCAAACCGTAGCATTTTGACAGGCAAGCCTTTCTCCTTCAACTTCTCATACATCTGAATTGATTCAGACAAAGGAACACGCTCGTCATTATCGCCCTGAATGATGAATAGTGGCGCTGACATCTTGTCGATCTTGTAAATCGGACTAACTTTTTCTAATGTGTCCAAATCATGTTCAAGGCTACCATACTCAGCCTCTCGAAGAGACCTTCTCCAAGCTGCAGTGTTCTTGAGGAAGGTGACAAAGTTTGAGATCCCTACAATATCTACACCAGCCTTCCAAAGCTCAGGATGCTCAGTCATGGCTGAGAGAACAGCAAACCCTCCATAGCTACCTCCGTAAACAACAAGTCGACTCCCATCGATCTCGTCGTCTTCCGATTTGAGGTGAAGAGCTAGATGCTTAATGTCCATGATGGAGTCCAGTCGTTTTTCAACATTGTCGAGGTCAAGGTAGGTTCGTCCATAACCCGCACTCCCTCTGATGTTGGGAGTGATAATCGCAAATCCAGATGATAGATAGAACTGGATTACAGGATTGAAATCAGGACGAATCTGAGCCTCTGGTCCACCATGAATCATTAAGAGCGCAGGCCAGCCATCAGGTGGCTTCTCACCCTGAGGAATGTATTTGAAATACGGAACGCTCAGCCCATCAAAGCTATCAAACCGATGAAGTGTGGACTTCACAAAAGATGACAGGTTCAAGCCAGAAGTACTTACTTCGGTGGCTCTCCAATTCGACATATCCTTGATATTCACAATCCAGACATTTGTTGGCTGAACTCCTGAACTGACCGTCACAGTCAACATGCGTTCATCACTTGACAGACTTAGCCCTTCATTCCAAGAGCGTGCATCTCCAGCAGGGATAACTCCCCTCGGAGGAAACTGTAAGGTTTCAAAATCAGTGGCACCATCCTTAGAGAACTTCGCACGATGAATTGTGCTGTACCCCTCCTGGTTTTCCACAAAGTAAGTCCAAATCGAATCCTTTGTGTATGTGTACATCTCTATCTCGAATCGAACATTTTTTGATAGATCATCAAGTGGAGTAAAACTGCCGGATGTTGAGATAACAGCTAGTCGTTTGAAGTCTGCCTTATAATCAGTGTTGACCAGAATACTGTCTGGATCAAGCCATCGAACGAATTCCCACCTCACTTGTTGCGTGCCGCTGATTGCCGCTGTTAGATCCAACACGTTGCCGCTAACAATGTCAAGTAGTAGCAGGTGTTGGTCCATATTTCCAAGATATCGTATCATGAGCACCTTGTTTTCGTCAGATGAAACACCAGCAACCAAGATGATTCCTTGCTCAGGTTCGTGAATCAACTCGGGTTTGTTATCTCGAAGTGGAATCTTCCATCTATAAACATCAAGCCGAGCTTTATCGGTAAGGTTAGCGCAGAAGTAGAGAAATGAATCGGAGGCTCGAGAGATTCGGTGTTTTGTCCCCAAATTTGAAGTCAACCAGTATAGACTACCATCGTTCTCAATGAGACCAATCTGGAAGTTCTCATCTCCACCACGATCGCGTGTGAAAATGAGAGTTCCATCGGAAAGATACCGAGGGTCTGTACATCTATCTTCTTCATCTGTAAGTTTAGTACGTGAGAGTGTCCTACCTTTCTCAATCTCGCAGGTATAGACTTGGAACAAACCAGTGGCATTCGATGTGAATGCGAGACGTTTTCCATCAGGATGCCATGTTGCTCCGCCCGCAGTTTCTACAGAAAGATAGTCTTCAAACCTAGTGTTGGGAGTCATAGTGTTTCCAGAACTCACCCATGTTTTGAGTGTTTCTTCAGATTCCTGCAATGTTCAAGAATGACTAAATGTGCCACTACGGGGTTTTGTGTATTACAAGCCAATATAGCAAGAAGGGTTAACCTTCTAACTATTCCTAGCTGGAGACTTATTCCGTGTCGAAAAAAGCAGAACTGAAGAACAAGCTCTTCAAAGGCCTAACACCGCATGATATTCTGACGTGGGAAGAGGAGAAGATGCGATACCAGAGAAAACAGGGCAGGAAAGCCACTGACCTCGAGTTTCTGAGACATCTAATGATGTACGCATCTCGACCTGTGATTTCTGGGAAAGAAGGCGTATCCGGTTACCTGACAGGGCAAGGTCCAATCTATGACAAGACCGGAAGTCTGCTAAGTCGGTATAGATCCAAGAGCAGCACGCCATCACAGAAGGCATAAATTCATAGGTTGAATGGACTACGCGATACGTTGAAGGGAGCTCTAGCGTTGGCAGACCATAACATCCAAGCTATAATGGCAATGGATAAGGGCGGCATCCCGCTCTTCTTCATGAAGCTTGATCCGAAAGTCCTTGATATTGATCCAATGCTCGTGTCAGGGTTCTTCACAGCGATTCAGAGTTTTTCCAAAGAGGTAATCGAGAAAGGTGCGTCACAGTTCCAAGTTGACTATGGCGCACGACTATTCACTATCACTTCCGGGAAGAAAGCAGACCTCCTAGTCATCAGTCTTGGAAAACTGCAGGAGCGATTCGGACCAATCATGACGTCCATGCTCAAGGAGTTCGAGAGCAAATGGCTCAAGGGCGTGACCACTGAGAAGATAGATGCCATGGACATTCACACCTGTTTTCGCAAGTTCCGTGAGAGTATCATTCACCGACTAACTTCTGGACGGATATCCATCTCATGGATTCCATTCCTAGTCAGCTCTGATGATGAACAGTCATCCGAACCTGCAAGCCCTATCCTGTCCCATATCGACGGAGTTCGCACTTTGGAACTCATTCAGGAGCAGAGCGGATTTCCAAGAGAAGAGGTTATAGAGGAGATTTCCCGCCTTTGGGTGATAGGCGCGGTTGCGTTTCGCAGAATCTTGGACACAAGAGACATAATAGCTTCAACTTCCAGACTTGATCCATTGCTGCAGTCCTCATCTGCGGAAAGAGAAGAGCTGAAACGAAATCATCAGGATATCGCATTGCTGTTACCTCGGCTATCTGGTATGTTTGACGGAAGGAGAACTGTGGAGGAAATTCTGAACGCGCTTGAAGGTCAACTCGAAAGGGAAGCTTTGGTTGATGCCATAGAAACTCTTCTTGACATGCAAGCAATAGAGCCGCTATCGCCTGAGAGAAGACGCATTCTACTTGCAAAGGAAGCAATGGACATAGCTATTAGAGTTGCAGAACGGGTATATTCTTCCAAGGAAATGGCCAGCGCGCTGCAGTCTTCACTAGCCATGGGCTCTGCGCCAGAAGTTGTGGGGGAAATTAGATTGGCAGACAACACATGGTCTGTTGAATACGATTCCAGACTGCTTGAAGGCCTCGACCCCAGACGATTGATGGACCTGTACGCGGATTGGATGAAGCTGCTTGCTCAATTCTCAGTCGCCCTTGGAAAAAAGAAGTCAAAGAAATTCGTGGAAACCTTGACTCAAGCTTATGAAGCGTACCTTCTGAACCGTTATACCGCTCAAGACCTCAGAGGGTTTGAGGAGTTCTCATTCTGGCTGGAGCTGATCAACAAATGAATCAAGATAAAACCGGTCTTCAGGAGATGGTCAGCATACTTGGTAGACGAGGGCAAACTATCTACGGCAGACAAAACATTGTGGAAACCTGTACCAAAGCGGGTGTCATACTCGTTGACGATCCTGATGACGAGCGACATAATGAGAATAGTCAGGAATCCTTGGAACGCTTCCTAGTGGAATACTCAAAGCTCGGTCCAGCGGCCAGATTGACGCTATTGATTCTCTCAAAGCAATACGAGGCCACTTTGCCCAAGGAGCTTACTCGCAAGAAGAAGAGCTTAGTTGACCTTGTAAGCCTGCTCTCAGACTTCATGGCCAAGTGAGTTTTCCGTAACATTGAACTAGGTATAAGACGCTAGCAGGGCTCGGTATTCGCCATGAGTCCATCATACTTGTTCAAAATCGTTACAGTAGGCGGAGCGGCCGTGGGAAAGACCTCGATTATTCTGCGTTATACAACGGGGAAGTTTCGCGAATACTATTCCCCTACACTGGGAGCAGATTTCGCCATTAAGAGCGTGAAGCTCGATGGCAACAGGGTTAAGCTTCAGATTTGGGATATGGGGTCCCAAGAGTTCCTAGGAAACGTTCGAGCAGGATTCTATCCGGGGTCAAAAGGCGTGCTCTTTATGTATGATGTGACTTCCCGAGAGACCTTTGAAGAATTGACCAAATGGAAAAAGGAAGTTGACTCACACCTCAAAGGATACGAATGTCTTATCGTGGCCAACAAGACAGATCTCAAGGATGAGCGAGTTGTGTCAAAAGCAGAAGGTAAGAAGATTGCAAAACGCTTCGGCGGAATCTATCTCGAATCCTCGGTGAAGCTAAACGAGAACGTAAACGACAGCTTCAGTAAAATGGCAGAGATGGTCTTCGAAGCGCGATAGTGCTCATGCAAACTAGGGACCGACTAGTTCACAAGTCTTATTAGTTAATCAACGGAGAGTACTAGGGACCGACTATTACTCTAGTCTAGTACTTTGACGTGATTTAAACTTGATTGCAGACGTAGATGTAGAGGCGAATGTAGAAGCAAGACAGGATGATATCAGACCATCCGAGTGGATGACTATCTCTAATGTGAGCTGGACACCAAGCAAGCTGATGATAGAGTGGTTTACTATCCTAACTGGCATGTGGAATACTCCTCTCTTCTAGGTGTACTTGGAGGACTGTCATCGTTGACAAGAACAGATCCAGAAGACCTTGACAAGGTGTTCAAGGCACTTGGCCACATTACTAGAAGACGCATATTGCGGCTTTTGGCACAAAGCCCAAGATACCCATACGAGCTAAGCAAGCTTCTGGAGCTAAACAGACGAGTGGTGCTGAAGCACTTGGACGCACTGCAGGATGCAGCTCTTGTAGAACGCGAAGCGGGTGACAGTGATCTAGGTCCGGACAGGATATACTACCGCCTGAAAGCAAGTTTCGGTCTGTCAACTACAATATCGCCAAACGCATTCTTGATGCGATTCACCCAAAGGCAGCATCTTGGCGCACTTGCTTCGCATTCAAGCTTTGTCATACGCGACACAAATCCTGATGTGAAGGTTGTACGCAGACTCCTTGGGGAGTTAGACAAGACGCACAAGCAACTGAGCGTTATTGACGAGGAGAGAATGCGCCTCGCATCTATTCGTGCAGAGATAATTCGACGCATTGAAGGTATCATGAACGAGTGCAAGTGGGATCGAAAGAGTTGTCAACGTGTGAGGGCGCTCATTGACCCAGTTCGCATGGGGATTCCTATTGAAACGACGACAGAAAGGGATCCGTGGTCAGAGTCGATTCGTGAAGCGCTAAACCTGTTTGAGAAGATGTTTAGTCTGCCAAGAAAACCGAGGGATCCAGAGAAGAAGATTGACCTGACCGAGAAGGATGTACCAATAGAGTTCGAGTGAACGACCAGAAAGACATAGCCGTTCTGTGGTCTTGTGAGAAGACTATTGATTATGTTCGGATTCATGCTGTCCGGCATTCTAATGACTCTTCTTGTTCACACGCAGCTCAGTTCATAACCCAAGCTGCTTCCTTATGACAACCAGAAGGTTCTTCCCTGAGAATGGTTTGATTATGTATTCGTCGGCTCCAACTTCACGACCTCTTTCAATGTCTTCACTAAGACCCTTAGCAGTGAACATGAGGATACGAACATCTTTGAAGTCAGGGTCATTCCTTAGCTCCTCACACACATCAAAACCATCCTTCTTAGGAAGCACGATATCTAGCAAGATCAGGTCAGGTTTCTCAGCCCGTGCAACCTTGAGACCCTCTTCTCCATCATAGGCACAGACCACCTCAAAGTCGTAGCTTTCCAGGAATACCTGAACAAGCTCTGTTGTGATGCGCTCGTCATCGACTACGAGGATTTTTTTCTTATTCGTCATTCCCTAACACCACCACACAATTCGCTTTAGTTCAGGTTTCTCTTCATCATCTATATACCAATTTGGGTGCGTAGTCCGAGGATATTTCTGTCGGTTCCAACCTCCTTATCAATCCTGAGTATCAGATCGGAATATCTCCATCATTACGCTGTCCACGTATTCTCCATTAATGTAGAACTGTTGATGTGCAGTTCCGTACTCAACGAAACCCAGGTTAAGATATACCTTCTTTGCGCGCTTATTGAAGGAATGAACGCCTAGCTCCAGTCTTCTGAGATTGATGTGCTTCCAGCAGAAGTCGATAAGCAGCTCCATCGCTTCTGTTCCATATCCCTTACCCCAGTTCTCAGGCTTATGGACAACTATCCCTAATCGCCCATTTCCTGCAATCCAATCGATGTCATGAACCGCCAATGTACCCAGGAATGCATCATCAGATAGACGTTCAATCGCAAATGCGAATAGCTTCTGATGTTTCATGTCATCTTGCACGGACTGAAGCCAGTCTACCTCAGATTGCCTGCTGTGCGGGATTGCACCTCCTAGGAATCGCCTCATTTCAGGATTATTCCAGTTCTCCATTATGCGATCTAGGTGTTTCTCTTCAAGTACAACAAGCCGTACTAGGTTGCCTTCAAACATGGGTTTCACTTAACGCAATTGTACTATTTGGCAGATATGATTGTTTCCACATTCAGTATGGTGTCACACCCATGCCGCTTGCCCAAGGTAAACAGCATGAACTCCACACTTCCTAACGCTCAGTTTCCATGCCCAAATACATTCTTCATCCTTACAACTCACTTCCTACCTGAATCTCCAAATGCCGCATTCATTCAAACAGTCATTATAGGTTTTTTTTACTAAGCGATGTTGTATCAATCAAACACCTAATAATTTCACGTCGCATTTTACTATTTCATATCGCCTTTATACGGTCCAATTTGTACCATATAGGGGTGCATATCCATAACCATTATTTGTTATTTCACTATTCCAATTGTTATAGCATTCTCTACAGTAAACGTAATTCGTGACCGATTAGCAACACCTTCATCTGCTAAGTGGATTTCCTCATTGCAGCCCCCATACCCAGAAACTAGGTGATACAGTCTATGGCAATTGAAAGCATCCAAATAGGCCGGGTTATCCTCGGTGGAAGCTACCAGTACACGGTAACTGAGTATAGCTGCAGGTGATAGCGTAGTCAAGATGAACTACCCGTATTCGCCAAATGGATATAGCGTAATAGACCTTTCATTATGACAAATGCTATGATCGTGAGTGCACCATTACAAGCTTCAACCATATGATAATGCCAGGATTGAGAAATGTATATGGTCGTTATAAAGATGCGGCTATGACTGCCTCCAAAATTCCTTTTTTGAAGGCAATGGAGGAATAAGAAAAGGTACGGAAGTGGTGATTGCATACGAGCAAAACCATTCGAAAAATCGACAGGGTCTGAGTGATAAAAGTGAGTGATGAAAATGTGAATCGAAGATTAGATGACAAAGCGAGGAGCTTTACCACGGAATACTTAACCCAAAATAGTTTATATCGTGAAGCAGGAGATAACCAATCAGCGCGCAATGACTGCGGGGACTACATGGATTATCTTCAGCGAGCGACAACCTAGACACAGTCTACGAGCGTACAGGTAGGCAAGAGACTATGGTCACAGTATTCATCATCGATGACGAAGCTATCCTGCACCGACTATACAAGGACGTTTTCGCAATCAAGGGACATCAAGTGATTGCTGACGCATACGATGGTACTGAGGCCGTCGACAAGTTCAAGCAGATGGACCCGAAGCCCGATGTCATCATCTTAGATCATCGAATGCCCAACAAAGACGGACTTGAAGCAATGTCAGACATTCTGGCGGTAGATCCAAAGGCCCGCATCGTGTTCATTAGCGCAGATGCCAATGTGAGAGAATCTGCAATGACTAATGGAGCCTCGAGTTTCGGCCTAAAGCCGGTGACCATCAGACACATGCTTGATCTAGTTGAGAGTGCAGTAGAGGAATAGTAGTGCTCAGATGGGTCATTCAAGTGTTCTTGAACATCATCTCGGAGGCATGATTAGTTTATCGGACAAGTCTGAGATGGAAGTAATAATAGCATGTGATGTGCCGTTACTCGGAGCATTATTGCGACTGTCGATTGAGGATGCAGGGTTTGAGGTTGTTAGAGAGGTTTCCCAGAACACTGAACTGCTTGTAGCAGTGAGTCAGCATGTACCTGATATTGTCATTCTCGACTTGGAACTCCCTGAAGTGGAGAGCATTAAACTCATAGAAAGCCTCCTTGACCTTCACTCAACCCTTGCGATTGTAACCGTTTCTAATTCTGAAGACGATCTGGGCGAGATGGTTTTCGCCGCAGGTGCGAGGGCATTCCTTAGGAAGCCTTTCAGCATGTATGATCTAATTGACATTGTCAAGAAGGTTGCGCCTGTTTTTCGAAGCTAATGCTAGACCTTGGTACAGCGGAATATGATTCAAATGAGAGAAGTTTCATCGCATGATTAGCGATGTATTGGTAGTGCCTTCTGGTCCTAACCGCATGCGGATAAACCCACTAGAACCTTAAATTGAGTGTTTGAGGGTTTTTGGAAGGTCCCAACCGATAAATAATTGGTGCTTGAATTGGTGCTTGAGCTAATACCCGAGTTTGCTATGCATGAGTATGGGCTAGATTCCTCCGAGATCGAGGAACTTGAAAGAAGCTTAGCCACGGCCATAAGGACAGGCAAGGACCGATTCATGGCATTTACAGATATTTTGGCTGAGTATGTTAAGAAGAGTGAATGGAAAGACAAGAGTCCCAGCTTCGTGACTATGTGCGCAAAGGCATCCTTTCTTCGAGGGATGTACAGCTACAATCACATCTTGGCTAAGGGAGCGTCGAACATAGCGTGCAAAGGATATGCCGCAGCTGCTTACTGCAGACAGAGCCTAGATCCGCGATGGATGAACAATCTACGAAATTACGTGAATCAGGCGTGGCAAGCTCGAGACCACATTGTATTCGCAGAGCTTTCGGGTCTGCTCGCGTCAATACTCATGGATCTTGGCTATGCTGACCGTGCCAAAACAGTAGCTTTTGAGAGCATTGAAAAAGTAACAATGACAACGAGCAAGAACGCAGAGATACGCAATAGGGTCCAAGCAGCACTACTTAGACCAAGGATTATGCTTGCGTCGATATCACGAGAATCTGAACCTAGGGAGGAAGTCTTGATTCGATTAGATGCGGCGGAAGAGGCTGCGAAACACCTTGACCATCAACTAGCGCTCACAGACATCAGCTATCAAAGAGCCCGGGTCATGGAAGACGTCCACGAGTACGAAAAGGCAATGGATCTAGCTATCTCTGCTCTTCGCAAGTACGAGCGAATGGGGTACCTACAGGGTGTAGCCAATGCACGAAATATCAGAGGAGTGATCTTTTTGGACCGTGGCGAGGTGCAAGATGCCAGAGACCAGTTTGAAGAAGTACTAGGGATTCAGCAGCAGCTAAACAACCAAATCGGGGTGGCCAACTCCTTCATCAATGTTGGAGAAATTGACCGGGTTTTGGAACAATTCGACCAGATGGAAACATACAACCTCAAGGCGTTGGAAATAAGCCAAGAGGCAGAGTACATGAGAGGAATCGCGATTTCCAAGGTCAACCTTGGTGATGTTGCACTAAGACGCGGCGGCATGGACAAAGCGATTGAGCTTTACGAAGAAACAATCTCCTTGGCTGAAAGCTCGGGAATGAAAGAGCTCCTGTGTTTCGTCCTATTCTTGGCGGGGGATGCGCACTTCTTGAAAAGAGAGTTCGATAGCGCACTCGAACTATATCGAAAAGCAAAGAAATTCTCAACTGAAACAGGACACTCCGTACATTCATTCATCGCAGATGTAAGCGAGTTGATGACTACTTGGGCTCGCGAGGAAAAGCCACGCGCAGAGCTGCTTGAGTCAGTGAAATCCATTGTAGGACCAACATCGAAGTGGCTGGAGAAAAAGGATGCTTCCATGATGCGAGATTTGTACCAGATTGTGGTGGAGGATCCTTCCGTCGAGAGCGAGCTCTGCGTCTTCTATGATGGGGAAATGAATTTCCAGTGTCGCGTCGAACGCAATTCTCTTAAGAAAGAGTGTTTTGGCAACCTGTTTTGGATGGGGGGTCTCTGCAAACACTTCAAGGATTTCCTAAGATTACTAGACAGTTAAGAGGTTCTGGAACAACTGCAGGCAATCCTGTTTTCAGCAGCAAACCTTGATGTTCTATGCACTTCTTGGAGTAAACGATAGAGCCACAGGAATTCGCGGTGTCATTGCATCGTCTTACCCGTCAAGGAGTATCACTGTGTATTACAAGGCCCAATATGCTGGGCAGCCACTGTATAAGCAGAAGTAAACGATACTTGTTGGCGAAGCGCACTCGCAATCAAGTTGGGTTCCAAGTTTCCTCCTACTTCAAGTCGAGAACGACCTTCTACCAGAATGGGTGCCGGATGTACTAATTCTAACCAACGTGTACTACTGGTAACAGAACATACATACGTGTACTAGAGTAATAGCAGAACGGCGCGATTTTCCTAGGTGTTGTTCAACCCCTTGAGCAAGACGGGGATGTATTCCTCAGTACACGTTACTATCTGCTTCCTCATGAGCCCACTACATAACGTGTACTTGCATTCTTCGGTTGCAGGGAGTCCAGATTCAACGGGATTAATGTTTTATGTTGGATTTCATTGATCGCGACGGGAAACTATGTCCAACGTCGATACCCCTGTTGTGATCATTGGTGCAGGGCCAGCAGGTCTAACTGCCGCCAGAGTGCTAACTGAACTGGACATTGAATACATGCTACTGAGCAGAGAGAAGGTGCCAGGAGAAAACAAGGCGTGTGCGGGCTTCGTACCGTCCGATGCTCTTCGCGATTTTGACATAGGCAGTTTTCCTGGAGCACATCCAGTAACAACAGTGCGCATGAAGTTTCCAAGGCAAGATATGAAGACAGTGGAATTCGAAGCAAAGATTGGCGTAAACGTCAGTCGCGCAGACCTTGGTATGACGATGCTGAAGCTTGTTGCCGCAGGTAGTGGAGAGATACGTCTCCAGACTGAGGTAGGGCGTGTATCTGTCAAGCAATCCGGATGTGAGATGACACTCCATAAACAAGGACAATCCGAGAATTTGACGTCAGAGATTGTGATTGATGCTAGCGGCGTAAACCCCGTATCACTCAAGACGGTACGATTGCGAGAGCGGCTTCCTGATCATCTTATGGGCTATACAGCTCAGTATCAAATGCGAAGGCCTTCATCAATGGGTTCTCTTAAGGGAATGAATGATTTTTACTATGGCAGCGACTTTTCAGCTAGCGGATACGCCTGGGTGTTCCCCCGCGGGCATGATATTGCAGTGGGCACAGGGGGACTGCTAAGGTCCTTCAAGGATAAGAAGAAGCCCATGTTCGACTACCTTGATCACCTTGTTTCTCATGATGATTCTGCCAAAGTGACCCTTGAGAACGCAGAGGTCGTCAAGAGGGAGTCAGCATTGGTTCCCCTTGCAGGCGTTGTGCAACCCTCATTCACGGACCGGCTTATGCTTGCTGGTGATGCAGCGGGGCACTGTTGCCCCATAACAGGAGAGGGAATTCACTACTCGATGATAGCGGGAAAGAAAGCGGCACAGACAGCTGCAAAAGCGGTAAAAAAACGGAACTACTCAGTCGGGGTCCTGTCCAAGTACGAAAAAGACTGGATCAAAGCGATTGGCTCGAACCTCAAATGGGGACTTTGGTTACAGCAAAGGATGATAGGGTCCGGTTTTGGTGGATTTGGGGCAAGTTTATTGGGCTCCGATAAGAGCCGCAAGCTCATCGCCGAGATGCTTGTTGGTGCCCGGTCGGTAAGGGCTACTCTTCTTGCAGCAGCCCCCACATATATGGTGAAGAAACTGCTGCACTAGAGCACAAGTAATGGCATTTGCGCTACACTACAGTGATGTGTCTGCACATTCTATCTTGTTCAAGGATGAATGGATTGAGAAGAAATTTCGAGCATATTCTTTGGGACTAGTTAGAAACTCCAAAACAGGAAAGAAAGCAGACCCGCCAACCTGATAATTTTCGTTGACGAGCCGGCTTAGAGAGTGGACGCTGAGATAGAGAGCGGGCAGTTCTACAAGTTTTAGGATCCTGCAGTTCCCCGCATCTTGTGAACAATGAAGCATTTCTGACGATAAGCCTGTTCGTCAAGATCAGTGATGTAATTCTCCAGTCGTTTGACTCTGGTGAACTCTTGCTCAATGCCTAGATCTCGAACGGTGAGCAACGCCTTCTTCTTCTCGATTCGGACGTAAACGCCGCCCAAACCGACATTGTGTTTCATGTAAACTGGCTCGTCTTGGTTTTTAACCCTGTAGAAGCCTTGTCTCCTGAGCATTCTTGTGAACATCATCATTATGTCTTGGCCCTCCCGGCGGTTGACAAGAAGGGAGTAAACGCTATCCCCAATATAAACCCATTCGGTTTTAATGGGTAAACGCGCCACACCAAACTGGAAGCTCAATCTACAAATACAGCGATTTTGAAGTGCGCTTTCCTGCGTATTTGCAGTTTCCCGCGCTTTCCCGCGCTTTCCTAAGGCGATTATTCTCTTCCATTAGCTAATTAGCTATGAAATGGCGCGAAATAGTGCTGCGTGTACAAACCAGCTAAAAATAGAATCTTCAATTGATGTGCAGCGTGTACATAGTCACACCCCTATGGTGTACAGTTGTCGAATCTTAGCTAGGGCTTGAAACTGGTTCTTTTGTCTCATGCGCTGGATTTGAAGCGATCTGTGGCTCAATTCTGTTGCAAAAGTGTGGTTTGCGCGGCTACCCGCGGTACACCAAGGATTATAGAATGTAAAGCATTGAAGGCAAGCCGGATTGCGTTGGTTCAATCTAGACTACTATGTCCATTAAGTACGAGCTCCAGATTGCGCGACAGCGTTTCCTTATGCCTGCCAACAGGTACTTGGCGCTGAGCGGCCCGACATCGTTTGATAGCTGACCTGCCACCTCGGGAATCATGAACTCTACTGCTTCGTACATGTCATCCAAATCTTCTGGCGTCATGGTTTCATCGAGTTGACATCTAACAGCCATGTTGTCTTGGAGCTTAATCCTTCCTACCCATGGATGCATCTCAATCCCTCTGTCTTGAGCTGTGAAGAAGTAGTTCGTAGCATCCGAGGACCCTCTCACCTTAACACATGCTCGAACAAGTGCAGAAAGGATGCATTCGTTGACAAGAAGTAGTCGACTCTCAATTGATGCTCTTTGTAGGTAGCCTTTGTTAACCAGATTGCCAAGTTCATAGAGCACAAAACTTGTCGTCCAAAGATTCTGTTTCTCGATAATGGATATCAGTGGAGTGCGGCCATCAAGGGCGGTTACTATTCTCAAGGTCTGCAGAGAGATTCGCAGGGGGTTCTCCCGACTTAGCAGGATGCCTGACGACTTCTCTGAAGTCAAAAGGATATCATCATCTGATGGCACATAGCTCAGATAAATGGCATTTTTCCAAATAGCCCTAGACACTAGACCCTCCACCTCTCGCATTGCAAGACCTTGCGCTTCAGATATCTCTGACAATGATTGGCCGCTCGTTGTTAGGTGCAGGAGCTTTGCTATCTTGAAAGCTATACTGGGCGACTCGTATTGTCCAGAGGCGTCGTATCTGTTCGAATTCTTTAGAATGATCGAGCGTTCTGTCAGTCTACCGCCCAGGAATGTTCTCCTCACGAATTGGTCAAAGTCCTTGAACAGACGGCTTTCGATTGCATCATCATGTTTCAGATACTTGAAGCTGTCCTCAAATTCCATCACGACACGTCTGAGCTTGCTCCGCCCTTCATTTGTTTCTCTCGAAACTGCAAGAACCCCTGTTGTCCATTCCCCAACCTCTACTAATAGCGTGGAACCAGACCCAAATTCTGTCTTCCATCGGGCTCCTTCTGAACCCGTAAGCTCGCCCATGAAACTCGTCATAGCAGAAATGAATCCTGCAAGAATTTGGGGGTCCTGTTCCCCCGAAACAAACTCATGCGAATAGGGAGCAAGTCCTGTGAACTTGTTAAGGATGAAGAGTACCTTCTCGTTAGATATCTCTGAGTAATCAGACGTTGTTGGCTCAACTGCGTCGCCTACTTGCGGACGCGATAAGGCAGTGGGTTGTTCTGAGCCTTCAGTCACGGTCAATTCCCCTATCAGAGGTCAGGATGACAGGATTGCTTAATTGATTTCGCTTTTGCACAGCAATGCTTGTCTTGATATGACCCCTTCCTGATACATGTGAAAGGTACATATCAAGTTTCACTGCTTGGCAAGAGAAACTCCTAAACCCGAGCATTAAACGAACAATGGCGGCAACATTCGAAACATCGCGCCCACCCCAGGTTTTGGATTCCCCATTTGCAGGAAAGTCCTTATCCGCCATCGCCAGTTGGCGCTGCATTTATGTTAACATACATGCTTTTTGGACCCGAATAGCAAAAAAAGCAACCGCGCACAAAGATTAAAATCAATTATTGGGAATTGTAACATGAGGGCTGTGCTTTGAATGCCGCCTGAAGCCATGTTGGGACCCATGGTCCAGACAAGAAGGACAATGTTTGAGCATTGCCCCGACTCGACACCCCTTGTGTCCATCAGAGTGAATACGGAACGAAACGCGAGTTGAAATCTCAATGATGTGCTTCACTCCGAGCCTAAGGAATCGGTATCGATATTGCGTCGTAGAATGCGCCCTGAGAAGGTTCAGGGCAAACACTCGTTGTAGGGGACTGTAATCATGACCAATGCGTCTGAAGCAAAGTATCGCAGACTGTTTGAGGGAATGCAGGATGGCTATGTCAGAACCGACCTGGACGGCAAGATTCAGGAGTTCAACGCAGCATATCTGAAGATTCATGGGTACTCTGAAGAAGAGCTACTCAGCATGACGTACATGGATTTGACTCCCGATAAGTGGCGCTCGATGGAAGCCGAGATCATGAAGAAACAGACTCTCGCGAACGGCTATTCTGAGCTCTATGAAAAGGAATCTAGAAGGAAGGATGACACTTTGGTTCCCATTGAACTCAGGGCATACCTTGAGAGAGACGAAGATAACAAGCCTGTCGGTTACTGGGCTACCGTTCGCGACATATCCAATAGAAAGCGTTCCGAAGAAGCTTTGAGGAATTCTGAGCTGAAGTACCGGCAGCTGTCAGAGCAGTCGTTCCAGGGTATTGTCTTGATTCGAGAAGCAG
Organism: Candidatus Thorarchaeota archaeon; assembly: GCA_030669595.1. GTDB lineage: Archaea > Asgardarchaeota > Thorarchaeia > Thorarchaeales > Thorarchaeaceae > WTCK01. The sequence continues at coordinate 4,465 of DAOVDG010000027.1, read as the reverse complement.
GAATTGTGTTTGTCAACCAAGCCTTTGCTGACATCGCTGGGATTTCGATTGAAGAAGCTCTCGACATGAATATGGAAGATATTTGGGAAATGATACATCCTGATGATCGATGTCTCTTGATTCAGGGATTCGCAGACATGTTCAGCGGCCAGAAGATGCCACCCCGTGCGGAATTCAGGTTGTTTCGAAAGGACGGCGGTGTCAGATTGGTTGAGGGATACGCCATCACCACAGACTTCGATGGCGAAGCTACGGTCCAAGCCGTTGTGCTTGATATTACTGAGAAGAAGCAAACGGAAGAGGAGCTGAGAGAGTCCGAGTATAAGTACCATATGTTATTCAACACGAGTAGGGATGGGATTGCTTTCACTAACATGGACGGGGCGTTTCTTGAGGTGAACGACGCCTTTTCGGATATGATTGGTTACAGTCAGGAAGAGCTACTCTCGATGGACTACACCCAGATCACACCAGACAGGTGGCGGGAGCGAGAGCAGGATATTCATAAGACCCGGGTAATGCAGCGCGGATATTCGGATGAATACGAAAAGGAATACGTGCGCAAGGATGGAGCTATCATTCCCGCGACGGTTCGAACTTGGTTGGTGCGAGACGAGAATGGAAAACCGGCTTATGTAATCGCAACTACGAGAGATATCACCGACAGAAAGAGAGCCGAGGATGAACTTCGCGAGAGTGAAGAGAAGCATCGAACACTCGTCAACTCCATGCAAGACCTTGTGCTTGTTTATGACGAAGATGATCGCAACGCACAGGTCTATGCAGGCTCGGAGGACATGCTCTACGTGTCTCCAGAAGAGTTCGTAACAAAACGCATTGTTGATGTACTTCCGAAGCGTGTCAGCAAAAATTACGTAGAGAAGGTCAAGAAAGTTAGAGCAACAGGCAATGCAGATACAACCGATTACTGGCTGGAAATCGGAGATGAAACCCGGTGGTTCTCCACCATCCTAAGTCGACATGAAGATGGCAAGAGCGTAGTCGCGGTTGTACGGGATATCACAGATCGCAAGATGGCTGAGAACGCACTCAAGGAGAGGGAGAGCTTTCTCGCCAACATCTTCGCAAGTATCCAAGACGGTATCAGCATTCTCGACAAGGACTTGAGAATAATCCAAGTCAATCGGAAGATGGAGGAGTGGTATGAACACACTATGCCGCTTGTTGGAAAGAAATGCTATAAGGCGTACCACGAACGAGAAAGGGCCTGTGAAGTTTGCCCCACGCAGCAAACGCTTGAAAGTGGTGAAACAGCCCTTGAGGTCGTGCCAAAGAGGGGACCGGGAGGAAGCATTGTCGGTTGGCTGGACCTCTACAGCTTCCCGCTCTATGACTCAGAACATAAACTCATAGGAGTGATCGAGTATGTTCGGGACATCACGGAGCGGCACAGAGCCGAGGAGGCACTGAAACAGAGCGAAAGGCAACACCGCACCCTTGTATCAAACATCCCAGGTGCTGTGTATCGATGCGAGCTTGATGATGATTGGACAATGCTCTTCCTTAGCGATAGATTCCAAGACATCACGGGATATCCCTCCGCAGATATCATCGCGAATCAAACTAGATCATATGAGAGCATTATTCATCCGGATGATCGGGAATCGGTCCGCGATGGAGTCAATAGGAGTGTGAAGCAGAAGAAACCGTTTACACTTGAATACCGGATTCTGCATGCCAATGGAGAAGTGAGGTGGGTTCACGAGAATGGACAGGCGATTTTTGACCAAGATGGGAGCGTTCTCCATTTAGATGGCGTAATCCTTGATGTCACAGAGCAAAGAATAGCAGAAGACGCGCTGCGACAGAGTGAACAGATGTATCGAGCTCTCTTTGAGTCCGCCAACGATGCGATACTCATTATGAAGGATACTCTCTTCCTCGAGTGCAACGATATAGCGCTGGAAATGTTCGGATGCAACAGGGAAGAGATTCTATTTCATTCGCCAGATGAATTCTCTCCAAAGCTTCAGCCCGATGGCGGTCCTTCAAAGAAGAGTGCTCTAAAGAGGATCCGTGCTGCTCTCGCGGGAGAACCACAATTCTTTGAGTGGAAACACACTCGATGTGACGGTGCTTTCTTCGATGCGGAAGTGGGTCTGAATGCAGTCCAGCTGGGGGATGATTTGGTCATTCAAGCCATAGTACGCGATATTACCGACCGCAAGAGAGCGGAGAAAGAAATAAAAACTACAGCAGAGGCTGCCTCTTTGTACTTAGACTTAATGGGCCATGATATCAGAAATCACCTACAAGCAATCGTTATGGGTACAGAGATTCTGACAAGTACGGGCCTTGACGTCGACCAATCTTTTGTGATTAATTTAATCACTGAGTCGGTGGAGAGATCGCGGGACCTGATTCATAAGGTGCAAGAAACACAGGGGTTGCTCTCAGCCGCTCTCTCAAAGAGATCATTGAAAGGTGCCCTCAAGAATTCCCTGGAAGTCTTGAAGGAAACCTATGAAGACCTTGAGATTGAAGTGGATTATGAAATTCGCCGCGCGATAATTAATGCGGACCAGTATCTTGTGAACCTATTGGTGAACCTACTTGAAAATGCAGTCATTCACAACAACAAACGCCCGAGGAGAGTTTGGGTTACACTGAGAGAAGCCAAAGGGGGCTTTGAAATCTCGATTGCAGACAACGGACCTGGAATCTCGGATGAAAAGAAGGAGAATTTGTTTGACCCGGAGAGGCGTTTCGGCGGAGTCGGGATTCATCAGGCTTTGCGCATCGCACAGAAATACGATGGACACATCAACGTCGATGACAGAGTTGCAAATGACTCAAGCCAAGGCGCCAAGTTCCAGCTCTGGCTACCGAAGCAAGATACTTCAGCCTCATGATGCTAGCTCTCTAGGCACGTCATCAATGCATTGCGCGGTACAATAGGCCTTGTAGATTCGAAATCGGTGGATGGAGGCGCTTTCAGGATAGTGCTGCCTTTGGAAGTCTAGGAGGGTACGTGTGCTTCAATTGCATAGAACAGGTCTTTGCTTCGAATGGGTTTAGTGAGAAAGTCTAAGGCACCTGCATCCATGGCCTCCGACTTCACTGTTTCATCTGCGCTGATGAACAGAATTCTTGCGGAGGGGTCCATGTGCAACAGCTCCCTTGTAGCTGTAGTGCCATTCATGATTGGCATCCGATGGTCCATTAGGATGATATCCGGCTTAGGATTCAGCTGAACGTATACTTCTATTGCCTCAGCACCGTCGTCTGCGTGACCGATCACCTGATGCCCACCAATTGTCAAGATACGCTCTAGAACTTTGTGAAGAAAATTGTCGTCGTCAACTATTAGAACGCTTGCCATTGTTAGTTCCCCCTGTCATCAGTACCGTTGCCCGCTTTACTAGGTTGTTCATGACGAAGCAGAACAATGAAGTTTGCACCTTTCCTGTAATCACCCTCAACCCTATCTTTCACTAGGATCTGACCGCCGTAGTTCTCGAGTATCTGCTTGACTAGAGTCAGACCCAGACCAAGACCCAGGATTCCCCCTCTTCTATGAGCAATGCGGGCAAAAATCTCCTCTTTCTCCTCGTCTGGAATGCCGCGCCCGTGGTCTTTAATTTGAATCCTCAGGAACGGTGTGTGTTGGATGATATCGGCGGCCACCTCAACCTCGACTTCTCGCTTCTCATCAAACTTCATTGCATTGTGAAGCAGGCTTTGGAAGACATCCTTAAGGTAGTCGTCCGCCAACACGAGGTACTGTCCAGCACGAAAGTTCGTGTTCAGTTTGAGTGTCTTTTCAGGGAAGCTGGAGTCCACAGCCGTTGCCGCTGAGAAGAGAGCCTCTGTCGGGTCCATCTTCTTCGCTGCAGGTATATCAGCGTACAGTTGAGAGATCTTCTTCACGTTGGCGATTAGATTTGAACTACGTTCCACTTCCCTAAGACCTTCTTTGAGCAGTGCGGTCATGGGAGCCGGAAGCGATGAGTCATGGAGCAGTATCTCAAACGTGGATAGCACTTCTTGGTTGATGTTTGTGAGGTCATGAGTCATAAGGTCAACAAAGAACTCGGTGCGAGCGCGTTGCTCGCGCAGCTCTTCCTCCGATTTCTTGCGATCAGTGACATTACGGTAGAACCCCTGCAACGCGATTACTTTGCCCTCCTCGTGCCGCGGGAAAAGATTTCCTTCTGCTAGGATTAGGGTTCCGCTCTTAGAAACGAAAGTTGTTTCAACATTGGCCAAACGCTCACCAGCGAATACTCGAGAAGCGCTGGCCTGATACTCTTTGAGAGAGCCCGGGAATATGACATTCTCAATTGTGAGATCCAAGGCGTCCTCATCTGTGTATTCCAAGGTTTTCAACCAAGCCCGATTGACGAAATCAAAATGGCCATCGCGTCTTACGCTGTGCACCAAGTCATTAGTTCCCTCAATGAGGGTCCAAATCATCTGGACGTTTTCCATTTCACTCACTTCA
>DAOVDG010000012.1 GCA_030669595.1 Candidatus Thorarchaeota archaeon | reverse complement strand
TAATGATAGCGCTGCAAGTAGCGCTATCACTGCTCTATGCAGCCATCATCATCGCCGGTCTGTCAGCTATTGAAAAAAGAGATGCGCCTCCCAGCGAGAAGACTGTGCTTGAGAGCTTCCTTGGTCTTGGCAGTGATGTGTTTAAACCCAAAGGTCGTTGGGATGCCGCAGCCGAAGTTATTCTTGGTGTGGTCTTCGCAATGGTCCTTCTCCTGTCACCTATACGGATTCTCTTCAGAGAAGATTTCCTGCTATTCATGAATGTGATGGCAATCTTGCTTCTCGCAGATGCACTGAAGGGCCTTCTCTTCTTCATCGCTGGGGAGAACAACATGAATCTACTCTTTGAAGCGGTTCTGGGAGGAGTCTGGGTGATCCTGTGCATGTTCCTAATCAACATACAATGGCCCCTTGAACAGATCTATAATTTCGATGGGGCAGAATGGACATTGGTTCGACTCACGGATCTTCCTATTGAGATTCCAGGGCCTTTCGGCGGAGCTGAGGTCTTGGCACTGATCTGGGCAATCGGTGTCTTCATAGTCGTTGTTACTAACATGTGGAGCATCTTGGTTTCGTCAATGAAGGTCGCGATGTATCTCAAGGAGGATAAGGGACTCTGGTGGCATGGCCGCTGGGGACCAGGACGTCATCCTTTCCCATTCCGTCGTCGCGAATCGGGCGAAAGCCAAGCGCACTCTGATGATGGGCCCCCTTACAGTGATGGTCACAAAGAATCCGACAATATTAACGAAACGTGAAGGTTTCGTACTTGAGGGAGCCAATCAAGTGGCGGCTCCTTCAGCTTTTTTTTCCTGCAACACTAGAGATGGTATTCGGCAGCTACACTCGCCTTTGGAATAGCAGCCTGTTCTCTTCGATACCATGGGTTTGACAGTGCAACAGTTGCCAGAAGGGTTGCCGCTACGGTGACAGCCCCTGATACGAAGCCTAGCCCCGCTGTGGACAGGGGTATAAGTGAAACTTGACCAACCAGCGAGAGAAGTGTTGAAACGACCATGAGGTCGCTTCTTACTTCCTTCAATCGACCCGTTTTCCAAGTAATGATGAATGTCAACACCATCCCGCCTATGAACGTGATGATCAATGGCAGATGCAGCATCACAATGATATCCTGAGTGGGTCCAAACAGAGCAATTGCAACCCAGTATGCAGTCATCAATCCCATAACTCGACGATGGTGATTCTGAAACCTGTGTAGCCAAATATTCAGAAGAACAACCATCATCGGTAGAGCAATGCCTCCAACGACAAGGGCACGTACGCGGAAGAACTCCAAACTTGTTGGAATAAATCCAAGCATGGTGAGCGACAGGAGCATCTGGTTCAAAGCGTGCGTTGTAAACACGATACTGAACGCCAACGGGAGGTCGCTGTAAAGGCGGTTCTCTTGTCTATGCCACAGGAAGTAAAGATACATCGAGAGCACGATGGATACTATTGCAGCGACTATACTTAGCGTAATCGTTGTGTCTAACGTTACTTGCATCATCTTCCTGATTCCACCTTGAGGCCTCTACTGGCGTTGTTGCAGACCCGGGGAATTTAAGGTCCGAGAGAAAGGCGCCTTGGAACCGACACCAAAATGCAGGAATGACAAACATCAACGAGCTGCATTTGCGCATCTCTCTGACATTTCCGACTCATGAAACGAAACTAATATTTTACAATGCTCCTGCTCTCTCATACTAATGCCTGATTGGGACGAAATATTCACAGAACAAGGCCGCGTCTTCGAAGAGCCACATCGGGATATGACGCGACTGGTTGAGCTTTTCCGAAACCGTGATGTGACCAGGATACTTGACTTGGGATGTGGCACTGGTCGTCATCTTGTCTTTCTTTCAAGAATGGGTTTCGAGATGTATGGATTGGACGCCTCACCCAGAGCTTTGTCACTTGCTCGACAGTGGTTGGATGAGGAAGGGCTGACAGCAGACATTCGGACACATCGAATGGAAGAACCGTTTCCGTATGGGGGCGGTCTTTTCGATGCAGTGATCTCCATCCAAGTGCTGCACCACAACCTTATGGCAGATATATTGACCACGGTAAGAGAGGTTGAGAGAGTGATAAGGCCGAGCGGCATTTTGTTTATCTCAGTTCCTGTAATGCATATGGGACCTGTGGAGAAGGAATATGATTGGGATTGCCGGGAGGTGGAGGCAGGCACATACATGCCGCATAACGGCCCTGAGAGTGGGATTCCTCATCACTACTTCACACCCGCAGAGCTGACAAGGGTGTTCAGCGCTTTCGCTCTTCTAGAACTGTATATAGACGATACAGACCACAGATGTTTCTTGGGAGTGAAGAAGTAAAACTGCACGCTATCACAAATGCGTGGAATCTGACTACTCTAGTCCAAAGGTGGGGAATATGAGTTTCTTAATCTTTTCAATGGTTTCATTTAACTCTCTCTTGACCTTAGGATAATGTTCATCATTCATTCGCCTTGGTCTATCAGTCCATCCGCCACGCTTCACCTCGAATCCATGGCTCTGGCACAGCTCTATCCATTCAGCTGGGATGACTGGCGGCAGAGCGATTCCGGCCAAGCTTGCGAGTACAATGGTCCATATCTTGGCTGTAGCCACGGGATTATAGCCCCCACCTCCTACTACTACAAGCTTCTTGTTGCCCAGATGCACCAGCTGCTGTACAGTCGATGAGAGACGATGATATGTATCATAAGTCAGCATCAAGTCGGCAAGTGGGTCCCCCATGTGAGCATCTCCGCCAACGTCCCAGAACACGAAATCCGGCTTGTAAGCCAGCCATATAGGTACGACAACGTTCTCGAATGCCTTCCAGAACTCAACATCATCTGTGAGTGGTGGCAACGGTATATTCACGGAATAGCCCTTGCCCGCACCAACTCCCACTTCTTCAGGTCTTCCGGTCATAGGAAAAAAGCCCATGCTGAGTTCGTGCATTGAAATTGTTAAGACGTTAGGGTCATCGTAGAATGCTTGCTGTGTACCATCGCCGTGATGGACATCTGTATCGAGGTACAGGACCTTCTTGTCGGGATAATTCTCCTTGTATTTCTTAATAGCAATCACGCAATCATTGAGATAGCAGAATCCTGCAGCCTTACTCTCCATCGCATGATGAAAGCCACCCACGAATGACATGGCGTTTCGAAATTGGCCCTCGGCCACTCCCATCACTGCATCTATAGCTGCTCCAACAGGGAGGCTAGCATACTTATCGACATTTTGAAATACTGGACACTCATCCGTGTCGAGTCCAAATCGTGAAGAGAACGCTGAGCCCGTATTTCCAAACAGCTCAAGGGTTTCAATGTACGATGGATCATGGAACAGAGAGAGTTCCTCCCGTGTCGCCTGCCGCATCGGCTGCAGAGAAATTTTGTCAGACTTGGTGAGTTCGGACATGACGGGCAGACTCCAGGTGATATCAAGTCTAGTACGATTCCAAAATGGATTGGGCTCTGTCTTCATTCTGTCTAGCTCATCGAGACCGTCCATTGCCAACAGTTCTCTCGGTCCATAGAGGGCCGTCTTTTCCAACAATTCATTTCCTCCGTACAGCTTCCTGACTTGCTGAACGCGCGTTCTTGATGCTTCCATGTCACTATAAAGCCCTACGCTTAGAACTGATATGGCTCTCCCAACGACCTATCCCGAACATCCATGATGAATCTGGTTGAGAACGCGAAAAACACGCCTCAATTTGCGGTTTTAGCGATTTCGAATTCCATTGAAGCCTGTGCGAAAACCTCATTATTCCGCAGTGCTACCGTAATCTTGTCATGTCGAAGTTTGAGCTGCTCAAACAGACGTTATTGGGGAATCTGGGAGCGCAGATACCTTTCTCCGTATGGAAACATCATCCAGAGAAAGACCGTACTCCAGAGGGACTTGCGGAAGAAGAGATCGCGTTCCATCGCGAATTCAATCATGACCTACTCAAGATAAGCTTCCACGGCCGCTATGCAGTGGTCGATTGGGGATGTCTTGCAGTGTATGATGGTGCCATCTCTGGTTCCACCACGTGTGCAAGCTGTGTTGTCGAGCGGACAAGCGATTGGGAAACCCTGGAACCCTTGGATGTCAATGCGGGAGAACTTGGCAATCAAGTTCGGGCTGTAGAACTGATAAGCAAGTACACTGAAGGTCTAGTCCCAACTATGGCCACGGTGTTTGATACAACCCTAGTGGCAGATAAGCTATGCATGGGCAAGTTTACTGACTACATAGTTGAAGCTCCTGAGATTATGCGAAGCACTCTCGACATGATCACCGATGTCATGATTGACTTTGGTCGGGCCGTTCTTGATGCAGGTTCTGATGGCATCTTCATTGCATCACAGCATTCTACTCACTCAGCCATATCAGAGCGGCAGTATCTGGAGTTCGTGTTCCCCTGCGACCTGAAAATAATATCGAATCTCCGTGGAAAGGCCGATTTCATTGCGTTGCACCTCCACTCCAGGGAGAAGAACGAAGAGATTCGCTTCGAGAAGATTGCGAATACGCCCGGGGTGGATGCAATCAATTGGGGAGATCAAATGGCTGCTCTCTCGCTGAGAGAAGGCAAGACAATCTCTCGGAAAGCAGTTCTCGGAGGTATAGACCAGATGGGCACGCTACGGACCGGTACACCCGACGAGGTCAGGGAGCAGATCTTTGATGCTGCCCGTGAGGCAGGCCTAGTTAGACTCATGATTGCCCCTGGGTGTGTCATAACTGTTGATACTCCAAGAGAAAACATTCAGGCTATTGCTGATGCAGTACGATCAATCGATCCGTTCTCTGACGAATGGGAAGCACATTCTTGATCAAAAATGCTGAGGTTGGGCTAGAAATCCTGCATTAACTAGAGCACAAATTGCATGTTCACTAGTCACAAGATGTAACTCTATTCTGTGACCCTCAGACGTGGCTCCGCATTATATACTGATTCTGAGTGCCATTCCTTGTGAAATATGATGGCTCTGGCAACTAACAACCGGAACTCGTCTGTGCTGAAGAACAAGAAGATAGTCAAGACCCAGTCAACTGATGCTCTTGGCTTCGCTTACATGACCGTTGCAAGGTGAAAATGACATGGCTCTTGCGAAGGAATACCGCTCACTACAGAAGAACACCCAGAAGACTCTGGTGTCGACCAATGCAATCGCTCTTGCCTACTTCAGGAGATAGATCTACATGGTGAGAAACAACGGCAAGACCGTTGGAACCCACTCTAGTTCTCCTGACTCACGCTCCGCAGACACCACCCGGGGCAACCATCTCTCCGCTACTGAAGTACTTGCGCTGGAAGCAGCGTGAGTGCTTTCTCTCTTTCTTCAATCATGCAGATTGGTGTCCTTAAGCTCCGTCTTCGCTCCCAAACTCACGCAGACCAACTCCTTCTAGGTACAAGACTGAGTGATTGGTGCCGAGGACGAGATTTGAACTCGTGAACTCCTACGAGAGTGGATTTCCCTTCGGAGACAAGCCATAGGCTTGAAAGATCTTGAGCCCACCGCCGTTGGCCGGGCTTGGCTACCTCGGCACGTTTCACAAGACCGAGGACTAGGTCCATATATAGCCATTTCCGTACTCTTTGTCAGATTCGGGTTCAAGTTGCAGGCTATGCCTACAACTGTCGCATACAGTGAAGTACAACTTATGGGTCAATCACGAATGCTTAAGGTGGTGCTATTCTTCCTCTGACCAATCTTCACCTTCGGGTACTCGCACGATATCAAGCTCCAACAGGCGATTCAAGGCTTTCTCAGCTGCCTCAGGAACTTGGTGCTCGAACTTCGCACCGGTAATAACTATCTTGCCAGATCCAAAGAGAAGAATCACTACCTTGGGGTCTCGCATTCTGTAGATTAGACCCGGGAACTGTTCCGGCTCGTACATACTGTTCTCAAGCGTCACGGCTGCGAGTTCAAGATTTAGCTCTGCTCCCAGACTGGCGCTGGCAACGATGTTTTGTACTGTAATGGCGGGTCTGCCAGGAATCTTGATTCCAGACTCCCGGAGGGTCTTCACAATCTTGTTCACGGCCCTCTTTGCATCTTTTTCGCTCTTCGCTCCTGTGCATACCATCTTGCCTGTATTGAAGATGAGTGTTGCAGTCTTTGGCTTCTTGAGCCGGTAGACCAGCCCTGGAAACTGTTCTGGGTCAAACTCAACGTTTGGCATGGTAGCCGCTATCTCATCCAAATCAAGAGTACTGTTGGTCACCACAGAGGCAACAACGTTCTGAATCTGGGTTGTGGGTTTTGGTCTGGTCAATGTCATAGCTCCTTTGGTTCGCTCGCGGATGACGAACTTAATTTTAACAATTTATAAAGGGGCGCCTTATAAGGGGATGTCTGTGTGACCAAAGCAACTTAACTATATTTCAAGAAATGGCTTGATCTGACTATAGAAATCCGCAAGTATCTTGGTCTTATGATTTTCAGTTTCCAAGATAAACAGACGTATCTGTTGGCCCACTTTAATCTCCTTGATAAGCCCCAGATCAACGAGCGGCTGCATGACTCGATGAATCGTGGAGTGAGCCAATCCTGTTTCCTTGGCGATTCTACTCAGGTTAAAGAACTCCTTTGGGCGGTCCAGAAAATGCTGAACTACCCTTGTCTGAGCTCGGGACGAGAAAATCCTCTCAAGCAATTTCTGCACTTCTTGTGACCCTCCAGTAGTTTCATTCATCAGAATCATGCACCACTAAGCTTCCAATTTCCTCACCCTTACCAACGAGGCGATGGAGATTTTCCGGATCCTTGCCGTTGAAGATTACTGCCTTAATCTTGGACCGCGCTACCACTTTGATGGCAACAGGGTCAAACAGCTTGTATTCTCCAGCTCGCGTTCCGCTGCCCGAGAGGATCGACCTGAGTTCCTTGATATCCACCCTCTTGAGCATCTTAGCTCCAGGTTCTTTCGGGTCCTGGTCGTACACGCCGTCCACGTTTGTAGCATTTAGCAATATATCTGCACCAACAGATTCAGCGGCGAGAGCTGCAACAGCGTTGGTGGATTGTCCTGGGGTCAATCCGCCCATCAAGACAACCTTGCCGTGCTGAAATGCCACCTCTAGTTCATCAAGCGTTTCCACTATCTTAGGAAAGGCTGCACCGCCCAAGGCTGCACAGAGTAGCTCCGCGTTGTGCCTTGCCATCTTGATTCCAATCCAGTCGCATTGAGCCTCGCTCGCCCCAAGTTCCCGGGCTGCGGAAATGAATACTCTCGCGGGCTTACCTCCCCCAACAACAATGACAAACTCGTGGCCCTTCCCAAGGAGTGCTTTCACTACCTTTGCGTACTCTCTCACCCTATCAATTATGACCTGACCGTTTTCATCGTAGAGGAGTGAGCCTCCAAGCTTCAGAACTGCCCGCATAGTGAATTCGCATTGTCATCCTGAGGCTGACTAATGAAGTTTTCTGGAGAACCTGTTTCTTACAATTGAGTGAATCGACTGTACGAAACTCCTGTGTTCCACCCTTCCTCTGCTCAGCGTCACCGCCCTTTATATCACTATGAAGGTGAGCAGGGGCTTCGTCTGCGTTCATCGGGATGGGATCCCTCCTGCAGTCCTGGCTTCCTTCTCCTGTCTTAGTACCGGTGCATCACTCCCGGCGACAGAGAACTTTTCCACAGTTCTTACCACGGCGAGGTCTTTATCACTCTCCCCGACATCGTCACCGAAGTCGAGAAGGCTCGATTGAGCACAGTGAACAGCCGCGGACTCCCCAAGACCTGATGTTTGACCTTTAGAGGAGAGTGAGGACTTCCCCTTGGAAGAGGTTCTCTTCCTCCGGGCTTTCAGTCGCGAGTCTCTCCCTGCCTGAGCAGAGATGGCCCACTTCCCTAGTCCTCTCACGTCATGCAATGATTCCGTGAGCATGATAAGGCGTCCAGCGATGTTGATGGCTCCGTTCCTGTCTGCATTGGTCTTGTGTCCGCATCTCGGACACACGAATAGGTTCTGTCTGGGTCGTGTTCCCTTGGACCCACACTTCCAGCACATGATGGAAGTCCAGTTCTCAGGGACTACACGGAAGCGCGCGTTCTTCCCTTTCACGACCCAACCGATTTGCGCCAAGTTATGCTTCAGACTCTCGGTTATCCTTGAGAATGCCCAGGAATGAATCATACGTCGGAACCTCCGACCCTTCCAGTTTCCTTTCCGTGCTGTGTTCCTGATGTTCTTCAACCTACCAATGCTGACATAGAGGGTATATTTCTCACTGAGTTGGACTATGTAGTCAAGGAGCTGTCGGACAAGCACACGGTCGTACTCGCGCGCAATGTTCTCGCGCTTGGTTCTGAGTTCTCGCAACCTACCAGCCAACATATCATGACTCATTCCATTGTTCTGTCTTATGGCCTTCTCATTCTGAAGCTTGGCTACAAGGTCGTCATACCTCTTGAGCTGTCCTACCTTGTCCTTCTGTGCGAAGAACAGGGTTTCACGGACCTTCTCAGGAGTGACTAGAGTAGAGCAGACTGCCTTCTTTATCCCAAGGTCAATCCCAAGCACTGCAGGGGGAAGATCAGTTGATGATGATTCGTTCACATCCACACGCACTGCAAACGTGACCCACCACTTCCTCATCCGGTCAGTGAAGATCTGCAGTGCCTTCACCGCTCCACGCTGGAACTGAGCCAGATGAAAGGGTGATGTTTTCAAGGGAATTAAGAGTCTATCATGTCTTATTCTACCCTGTGGGACCGAGTCCAGAGAGTCCCGAAGGTCTAACCACCAACAAGCAATGGATGTAGGATGCTCAATAAGTCTGAACCTCTGTGAAAATACCCATCTGGGTATCTTTCTGGAGGATGTGATCTCACAGGGGTGAGATGCCTTCCGCCATCTCTTCCTTCTGAGCTTGAGATAGCTCTCGTACATCGCGACAGCAATCTGTCGACACTCTATTAGTTCGTTCTGAGACATCCGAGGAAACTTGGCTTTGAAGTCATGAGGTACGCTAGGTCTCTGCTGGCGTCCATTCCTAACTTTCAAGGCAGTCATCGTTAGATGGTCTACACCGCCATCGCCTATCCTGTCCCTGTTCTTCCCTCTAAGCAGTTGTTCTTCGTGTTGTTGTATCACTCCAAGAAATGCACGGATCACCCTCGTGTCCCGACCGACAATCTGTCTCAACCTCTGTTGAGTTCTCTTAGTCATGGACTCCCACTTGATTGGGACCTTGACCGCGATTATCACACCTTGGGACCGAGCCATCGTGTTCGCCCTTCGTATTTAAAGTTCTGACCTGTTCAGTCAGTCGAGTTCACTCCCATTCTTGTTCTTCAGAGAGCTTTTTAACTCGTACTTTTTTATGGTGGATTCGTATTTAAAGTTATTAAGCAAAAACAGAAAAAGGCCGTATCAGGCCTTATTTCTATATATACAGATAGTATAAGGCCCCTAGGAATTCCATTCAAGATAGACTCATTTATATAGTTATGTACGCAGAGAATTAAAGGGGTTTGGCGTGGAATCATGGATTTGGCTGGTTTTCAAAGACCTCTTCGATCCATTGCAGCGTGCTCAAGAAACACATCCAGAAGCGATTTCAGGACACCTCTGGAATGAGTTAATTCCTGAGATCTTGAGGGAAGCGACACTAACCTTGTCCAATGAAGGCATGCATGAAATGTGCCCAAACGCATATGTACGGGCGTACAGAACAGAGAGCTGTGGTGTACGGGTGTACATAGGGGGGTTGTGATGAATGAGTCAACGTCGCCTTAAGACATTCCCTACGGTTAACGACATCAAGTCCGGCACGGACCCGTTCCCGAAAACGATTTACGTGGAGAGCGTCCTCGCAAAGGGTAGTGGAAATAGGGTAGGCATCATCATTGAATCAAGATGGAGTGTAGACAACGAAAAGAGATCCATCAATCTAGTATGTGCAAATCTAGTGGCTCGACTTGGCAAGACCCCGCTCACTCCGTTTGATGTGCCTGACAGGCACCTTCGTGCTGCAAGAAAAGTGGGTGCGGCCATCTTTGAGGTGAAACGGTTTGACAATCTGCAACTCTTTGAGAAACCCGACTCAATGTCACTCTATCTGGCCAAAAGGGAAGGTGAGAGAAGGACATTCGCAAGAGCCAGTGATGCTAAGTTGTGGCTCTCACAGCTTCGGAAATCCGAAGCTCACATAGAGATACTACCCAAGTCGGCAGAGAAGGCAACTATCAGAGAAGCTCAACAGAATAGTGCTGCAATGCGATCTGAAATGCTCCAGCTGTTGATTCAAACGGTCACAGGAATTAGTGCCATGAAACGCATACAGACCCTCTTGAAAAGAGGAGTCAAACCGACGATTCTAGAAGATATATGGAATGAAGCCCATGAACATCGCCAAACTCCAGAGTCCCTCAAGTCCATCCTCTACGGCCAGGAATAACAGGAGACGACGCAGGAAGGCATATCCTGTCAATCCCGCTAAGGTCCTGAACGCCGCCATCTATGCAGGACTCGCGGCTCTGGTCAGGTTGGCATCCAAGAGAGCGAATAGACATGAGGAGGTCCAGAAACTCTGCGCTGGAATCGAGGAGAGGTGGAGAGAGGCACGAACTGATTACAGGCGGCTCAAGAAAGCTGGCTTGAATGACTTCTCACCCATTCTGGCTGCTGAGCACAACATGAGAAAAAGCTTCCTCGGAATGCTCTGGTGGACGACCAAGCCCTATGGGAATAGGGAATTCAAGAGGGTCTACAGTTGGCGCGAGGGTACTATTGGGCCTTTGAATGAGCTCCTGAACTACGCGGGTGCACAGCTTCGGAATCATGCATCTAGGTATTTCATCATCCCAAAGCCAGTCTTCTACCAAGTCCGTGAGTATGAGAGTGGGTCAAAGGAGGTCCTACATCGAAGAACAGCTATGCGCCATCCTCCAAGAGATGCAGTGAAGACCTATTGGATTGCGGCCTATCCTAGCAACTCAAGGTATCCACTTGTAAGAGTCCGCCACTCAACACTTCCTGAGCTGGACTTTGTGGACATGATACGTGCACACTTGGTCGAGCTGGTTCGCCAGTGTTTCATCCATAATGTACCCAGACATGCGGCACAACGCTACATCAGACTGCTCATCCACCGATTGCATCCCTATTTGGAATGGGTCTATACTCAAGGTGCTTGTGGAAGGAAAGACTTCTGGCCAGAGGCGGATCAAGTGCTTCGCGAGGCAGTACTTGAGATCAGAGCCATGTATGGCAGAAGGGTCGGCAGAACAGCAAGAATGACTCACCAGCTTGAGTTTGAAGCACATGATGAGGCCACCGTGCAGCTTTTTGAGAAGCAGGCTCAGGAGGCTTTGAAACGCGACTCATCGAAGAAGATGAGAAGGGCCGTCAGTTCTCTCAGGCGACTAATCAAGAGAAAGTATCTGACTGATGGTGATGCACAGGAGTTCTTGAACACGCTACTTGAGGTTTCTCAGAGAGAGGGGAATGACTGGCATCGTATCCTCTTCAGCGGCATGTATCAACCAGCCTCCTTGAAGCAGGCTGTATTTGCTGGTGATAAGTTTGTCACTGAGATAACTGATGTGTTGGTGGCTGCCGAGGTCCCTGTGAAGTCGTTTCAGGGAAGCGGAAAGGCAGACCTTGTGGTCTTTGTGCGGAGAAGAGTCGCAGATGCCGTAGTGTGGACCCCAGTGATGGTCCTTGACATCAAGACAAAAGCAGGTATCAGTTGGAAAATGCTGGGTAGAATGCCTCGCACAAAGAGAGAAGACACAAGGGTACCCTACCACGCTATTAGGAAACGCAGGCTGACAGACTCTGAATGGGAGGGTATCATGGAGGGTACTCCCTCGAATAGAGATATTGAACAGCTTATGAGTTATGAACAGGGCTTGGTGCTTGCGTATAAGACACTAGTGACAAACGACTCTTCAGCACCCGATGAACTCTGGAAAGGAATTGTAGTACTTGACACAGACCAAGACAGAGAAATGCTCTTCCTGATTCTTCCTTGGCTTGTTAGGTCTGTTCTTTCAGATCTGAAGACAAAAGACTCGAACTCATCCGCAAGGACTCTATACACCCCGAGTCTCAAAGGAGAGAGTAAGAAGAATCAGCCTAGACTTGGAGTCATACTTGCTCCATCTGAAGGACCTCATAGTATTCTCCAGAGCACAGTTCCGGTCGATTCACTTGAAGAGGAGAACCCATTCGAAGAGAGAGAAAGGGACAACAGACACTTCACACTATACCTCTCAGTTGCATCGGTAGGGTCGTCAGGAGAAACAGCTGCATGGATCGCGAGGAACTGGCACCTTCTACACCATCTGAGTGACCTTAGGGACAATGAAGAAGTAACTGAGCTTGTCTGGCTGGACCTTATCGGTGCCTTTGCTGAACCTGAACTGAGAACCCAACGTCTACGGCTCTTTGGTTGTCAGAGACCCCGGCGAGTCTCCAGACGACAGATTGATGGCTTGCAGTCCCTCGTTAACGAGATAGACTTTCAAGATCTCAGTGGAGAGATGGAGGAGTACTTCTTCGAGGACTCAGTGTCGGGTCTAGGAAAGCTAGATTCTCGCTTCAAGAAGATATTCAGAAAACCATCCGGGAAGCAAAGGATCGTAGTAGTCGATGGATGGGCAACACTCAGGCAGACTATACCACCGCACTTGGACTCACTAGTGAAAACCCTTGAAACGAAACTTATCGGGTGGTTGCCTGATGAAAAGGTGGAGATTGTCTGGCTTGATAGACCTGTACCATTGCCTGTCATGTCATCGATCTATCAGCGATTCAAAGTAACCCCCCTTCCTTATGACTCACCTAGAAAGGTGCTTATTGACGAGGTAATTTGGAACCTACCCTCTTCACCCCGGAATTTCGGTTGGAGAACACCACGAAGAGAGGATATCAGGCTCATTGTGCAAGACACACCCACTACTGCAAGTCCTTATGTGACACCCTTTGGCGTTCCACATCTGAAAGGATGGGCACGCAGGTTCAGGGCTGACTCAAGTGAGGATAGGACTGTATCCGAAACAGAGGTACTTGAAGCCACAGGGGGAGATATGTACGGTCGGCTACTGAGTTCTTCCTTGGATTTTGTAGAGGTGGGGAGTGAGTCAGAAGAGACGATGAAGTCAGACATCTTTGACCTTGTCCCAAGCCTCTGTAGATCCCGGGGGAAACAGAGGGAAGATGCTCCTAATTCTGCAGCACGCGAAGGTTCTAGTTCGGAAATCGCGCTGAGCTCAGAAGAACTGGGTCAAGTGGTTGCATCAAAGGGGATACTCGGAAGAGTGTCATTCGAGCCAGACCACGAGTTGCCAAAAAGGGGGCGTAAAGGCACATACTCTCCACCCAACAAGATGACAAGAGGTCGAATAAGAAGGACCCCGCCTGAAACTGAATACTTCGTGCGCACGAGTCGGAAACCACCAATACTTGAAGACACCTCTGGTGAGCATCTAGATAACGTAACGACGAGGAGTCGTGAAGTCACCAGAGTCTTGAGAACCGCGAAGTTTCTCAAGCGTCAGTTTGAAGGATATGACCAAGTATGGCATGGTCTTATGGACAGTGTCATCAAAGCCTGCAAGAAACATGTGGAATACGAAATATCACCATCAGATGTACTCACAGAGATACGGGATATCCTATCAACACGCGAAGCATCCAAGGATTTGTGGAAGGCGCTCTATTATGAACGAAGCAAATCCGGAAAAGATGCAATGGCAGCAGTCTCAGATGCATTGGAAAACCTCAGGAGGGCGAATGATGAAGTCATGACCTTTTATGGGAATGCCCTATTCCTATTGGTCCTTGGAGTGGTAAAGAAGGGCGAACCAGCAGACTGGACACCCTATTCTGGAACACTTTGGAAGTCTGTTGCTGATTGGCAACTGCTGCATATGGGATTCAGACCAAGCCGCTCATCCCATTCCATTGCCCAGTCAAGATACGACACGAGCGCCCTATGGTCGAATCTGCTCTGGAGAGCGACACAGCTTTCATCTGGTCCGGAGCATCCTCATCTCTTTGAGAGCGAGCAAACAGGCCAGATGATTTACACCGAACCGAACAACCTATGGCTGATATTCGAGCCGCATCCACATGACCGCAGAATGGTTGCTGGTATGATAGAAGATGTCCGCGTCGATGCTAATCTAAGGGGATTCTTCAACACCATCATTGATCTGCGAAGACTCGCAGATGAAGCGGAACGCATTCTTGTATCGGGGGCGGAAATGCGGACTCCTATCATCATCACAAGAGTGGAGGATATGAACCTGCTATGGGCGAAATCTCTTGATCCAGAAGCAGAGGATGAATGGAACCTAATTGGAAATCTGAGATACGGGCCGCCCAAGAAGGGACAGGTTGGGCCAATACGATGGTTCAGAATATCCGGAGTGCCGTACAAGGTCATAGCAAGACTTGCGATGCCAGAAGGAGTGACTGAAGCAGTTGATCCTGAGAAACGGGTGGACAGTGCACTCAAGGAGATTGTAGAGCTCGGAGGTAAAACCGAAGCAGTCAGTGTGGAGGTTTCAGTGGATGAGAAGAAAGCGACCTACCTGGTCCGACTCATCAGCTATAATGGTGAATCTCTGGAAACTCTTGAAATCGATAACACAGAGGATTTGAAGCATTTCTTGAGAGGACCTGCTCTCTCACGCGAGGACGAGGGGTTGGTTGGTGAAACCAAGTACACGTGGGACCCCAGAACAGACATCATCTACACCGACACGGAAACAGAGCGTGGTCCCCTGAGTACGAGCTTTCTCAAGCCGTTGGTTCACAGGAGGTCCTTTCTGAGAGGGCAGCTCAGACTCCCCAAAACCGCTCAGGATGTTCTCAACACAGAGATTGGCGGCGAGGTCCTGATGGTAGCATCTCCAGAAATGGAAAGATACACAAAGGGCCAAAAACGCTGCTGGAGGGTGTGGTTTCTGGAGGCTGGCCTTGGGGAACGCCTGAAGTTGATTGAGAGTGAATTACTTACCATCTTTGATGTTGCGCTGTTGTTTGAATGCCGCCAGATTGTAGATCTTGAAACAGGAAAACGACATCCGACAACGGTGGTGGTGAACGGATTTAGCAATGTTGAGTTTCCAGAGCATATCTGGGGATTTCATCGCATTGCAGATTATCTAGAGAATAGAGGGATTGAACGGCAGCGTTAGGGCTGATGCTTGGGTTCCTGTCCAAAGTTCCTATCCATACCTTCCTAATTCTTCTGAGCTTAATCCATTCAGCACACACTTTCTTTTCCTTTCCATGTTGCTTCTCGGTACATGGCTCCAAGGTTATGACTAAATCAGCATCTATGAACTCGACCTTGTCAACTGCTCTCTGTTCTATGGCTATGAACTCTGCATGGTTTCCACTGCTTATCCAGTTTCTATGAGCTTCTACGACCCTTTCACCATCCTTTACTACGACAACACCCACCTTTGGGGCAATTTTGTCTAATCACTCAGGTGTACACATGTCAGCAAGATCGAGTGCACGTTCAAAATCATCTCTTGTGATGCCATTGGGATTCTCTACTTCGTTCCATGCTATCGTGCAGAACCCATAATCCCTTGGCCCTTTGCAGGATATATGTTATGTGGCTATTGGCAAGATGCCTCGTGCTATGACTGACCCACTAACAGACTCGCAATGATTACTTGCGAACCTGAAATATAGAATTGTAGCAAATTTCCACTCAAGACGTCAGTTTCACATTTCTTCTGATTCTACTAGCTGCGCAATAGCTGAGTTCTTTAGTATTCTCTCGGAAGGTTCAACGGTAAAAGATTGTGGATATTCAGAGTTCAATCTTGGCGATGGCCTTTGTGTTGGCCATAATCGCCATCTTGTTCGGAATACCAGTTTCCTGCGCATACGGACGGTTTCGAGCTAGAATCGGTTAGTCTACTGATTCAATTCACTTGGGAACGGGCCTATCCAGATGAAACTCTTTATGTCGAATCCATGTTCTATCGGTCAAGCTAACTCGGAAGAAAAATCTCCGTTTCATGGAGTAACTCCTATAATACATGTAGGGCCGAATCCGATAAGACTCTGAACTCTAGAATTGACAGGTTCGTCGAAATTTCGACCGCCAGCAATACAAACCGCATGGTCTCTAACGCGCCAATTGGTCAACATCGGTCCAGTCGGATGATTCATTCAACCGATTGATGGCATCTTCTGACAGCTTCAACTCCAAGGTCGCTGACTTTGGGGCCTTGGAGAGTACTCGTGTATGCACAACGCCCAACTGCACGCTACCAGTTCATATACAGATAAGACGATAGCGGATTAAATCAAGCAATATGGTGAACCATATGAACTCAGAGAGGATGTTATTACTCGCGTTGACCATGGGTATCCTCCTACTGGCCATGTCGCCACGAGTAACGCACGCTGCCATCATCGGCAACACATACTACTTTACGGGTACATGGACTGAGTCGAATTTTCAGGTAGATGACAGTCCAGTCTTCACATCCACATCGAATGGACAGTTCAAGATAGAGATATTGAATGTGACAGCCGGGGACTTGATAGAGTACAACTACCAAGGATTTGCCTTTGGACCCAGTCCGATAAATGAGAACTACACAACTCCGTTCCAAGACAACAAGGTGTACTTCGACCTATATACGTCCAATCCGGATAATGATAGTCTGGCTGAGTCCACATACATCAATATCTATCCCTCAGTGTCCTCTGGTAATCCGGGCAGGTATCTGTTTGTGAATCCCGCGTGGGACACGCATGATCCTGACTGGAACCCGGCAGTCCAGGAGGTCGAGAATGATGAGACTGTCAATTCATTCGTCCACTCGCACAGTAATGATGTATTTTCCTTCACGATTGTTGTCGCTGTTAACGGGACGATTGAGGTGGGAGGCGACTTTCAGAAAGCCAATGGAACATACATATACACATTCGCAGCTTCATATGATTCGGACGGCATAGCGCTGAACTGGGTGTTCTCACAGGCAATGAATCTGTCTAACGAAAACTCCACACAAAGCTACACCGTGGGTACATCATTTGTCCGTACCTCTGGTGTTGGTCCGGGAACTGTGATTGATCCCTTCATGGGAATTCCATTAATCTATGTGGCTGCTTCAGTGCCCGTTATTCTCATCATCGGTCTTCTCATTGGCAAGAAGATGTGGGGCTGAAAGCAAGCAAGAGAGGGCGTTCGGTACATCTCCAGCCCCTCTCTTCTTTCTTTTTCTCTTGGGTTTCATACATTGATAGCTTC
The DNA here is from genome assembly GCA_030669595.1 of Candidatus Thorarchaeota archaeon. GTDB lineage: Archaea > Asgardarchaeota > Thorarchaeia > Thorarchaeales > Thorarchaeaceae > WTCK01. The sequence goes on along the minus strand of DAOVDG010000012.1, from coordinate 14,444 downwards.
GGCCAAATCATCTTGTCCATAACCCTTTTAGGAGACATCACTTGTGCGTGGCTGAAGCGGTACGAGCCGACCCTTGCTGACATCAAGGAGACTGATGTTTTGCCAACGAAGTTCAAACCCAAGATATCGTCGAAACGCTGGAAACCTGAGGCCGAGGAGGAAATACTGAAGACGTGGTTCGATGAAGATCTCTATGCCTTTGATCCTGACTCGGGAAAGGAGATTTTCACGATAGACACCCCGCCCCCTTATCTCTCAGGTCCAATGCATGTGGGGCAGGTTATTCATTACACGCAGATAGATGAGATTGCCAGGTATCGGCGGATGCAGGGACTAGAGGTTAACTTCCCCCTAGGCATAGACCGCAACGGTCTCCCAGTCGAAGTGAGAGTTGAGAAAGATCTTGGGTTGAATATGCATACAACTCCACGGGAGATGTTCATCCAGAAGTGCAGAGAGCTGTTAGATGAGGATGAGAAAATCGCTCTAGCAGGCTTCAAGAGGCTTGGTCTTGGATTCAATACTTACGATGACGAAGGCAGCTATCGTACAGATAGTCCAGAATACAGAGCGGTAACTCAAGCCACATTCATCGATATTTGGAATAAGGGCCTAGTGTACAGTGGCATACGACCCAACAACTGGTGCTTTGAATGCGGCACAACAATTGCTGACGCAGAAGTTGAGTACTCAGAGCGTCCAACAACCCTGCACTACCTCTACTTCCAGGTGGAGGGACTCGACCCAATAGAAATAGCCACGACGAGACCGGAGCTGCTCTGCGCGTGTGGTGCCATATTCATTCATCCTGAAGATAAGCGCTATCGTAGCTATGTTGGCAAGAAAGCCAAGGTGCCGGTCTTTGGTCACGAGGTGCAAATCATTGAGAGTCCTACAGCTCAAATGGATGTTGGAACTGGTGCCTTGATGGTGTGCAGCTATGGTGATCAAGCCGATGTCATGGCGTTTCGTGACTATGCGCTGAAGCCCATAGCGGCTATCTCCCCTGATGGCACGATGACTGAGGCCGCGGGAGAATACGCAGGTCTGACAGTTGCTGAGGCACGGATGAGGGTGATTGAGTCTCTCGTGAGGGGGAAATTCCTGTTCAAGCAGGAGGAGTCAGTACAGAGAGTACCCCTGTGCTGGCGCAGTAGGACTCCCATCGAATTCATAGCAATGGACGAGTATTATGTCAAGCAAGTCGAGTTCATTGATGATTTGATGAAGATTGCGAATGAAACGCCGTTCTTTCCTAACTTTCACAGGCAGATACTCATTGACTGGTTGAACAGGGTTTCCGTGGACTGGCCAGTGAGCAGACGCAGATACTACGGCACGGAGATACCGATTTGGTACTGCAATGCATGCGGGGAGCCAGTATTGCCCGAATCTGGCAAGATTAGGTACTATCAACCGTGGAAGGAGGACCCGCCGTTCAAGAAATGTCCCAAGTGCAGTGCGGAAAAGGGATTCAGAGGAGAAGAACGAACTTTCGACACATGGATGGACTCCTCAATAAGCGGCCTGCAAGCAATTCACTATCTGCGTGACGACAATCTCTTCAAGAAAGCATTTGGCAATGTTCTGCGACCGCAGGGCAAGGATATTGTGCGGACTTGGCTCTACTACTCTCTTCTGAGGATCTATCAGCTGACAGGGAAACCAGCTTTCAAGGAGATTTGGGTTTCAGGATTTGTGGTTGACGAGAACGGCGAAGCAATGAGCAAGTCAAGGGGCAACTCGCCGCCACCGATGCCGTTTGTGGAAAAGTACGGCGCCGATGCAATACGGTTCTTTGGAGTGCTTGAGGCTGGACTTGGCAGCGACATACGTTTCTCAGAGGATCGACTTGCTGGCGTGTCAAAGTTCATGACAAAGCTTTGGAATATCGCACGTTTCATTTCCATGTTTCCGGTACCAGAGAAAATGGAATTTGCAGACCTGACTCCAGTGGATCAGTGGGTTCTTGCGGAGGCTAACCAGACAGTTGAGCGGATACTGCCTGATTGTGACCTTCTGGACTTCCATAAGCCCGCAGTTGAAATCAGACGGTTTGCTTGGAATTTCTTTGCGGACCATGTCCTAGAAATGCTCAAGGGACGGTGTTTCAATAGCGAAGGCATGTTCACTGAAACGGAGCAAAAGTCTGCATGGTTCGCTCTGCATGAAACATTGAAAATTATCCTGAAGACTCTGGCGCCCATCATTCCATTCGTCACCGATCGGGTTTATCGAGAGCTCTACGATCCAAAGGGTATACACCGAAAGGCATACCCTTCCCCACAGGAGTGGGTTTCAGAAATGACTGAGCACACGGGCTTGTTGATGCAGACTAATGCAGCATTCTGGAAGTTCAAACGTGAGAGTGGGCTGTCGCTCCGCCAAGGAGTGCCTAACGCCTATGTGTCAGGCAAGCTCACGCAGTGGGCTAGGGATTTGCAGGCAATGCATGGCATAGAAACGATTGGTTTTGGGAAACCATTAGGTGATGGCTTCGTTGACGTATCACTTCCAGAAATGGACGAAGTAATATTCGTGAGACCGCCCCGCACGGAGCCTCAGTAGTGTGCTGTGCAGCTTACCTCACGACTACATGATTCTCGTGCTCGGTAGGACATTTCATGCTGTTTGCTACTAGGCAGTATTTACCAGCCAATTCGAGAGCTCTCTCCGCCTTTGACTTGAGATCCTCGGATTCAACAGTGACAGTGGCCTTGAGCAGTATCTTTGTGAACTGGAAGCCTTTCTCTACTCTTTCAAGTGTCCCTATGCCCTCACAGGCGAACGCCTGGTAGTCGAACCGCATCTTGTGAGTGAAGGTTACGAATGTAGTCATTAGACACGATGCTGCGGCGGCAACAAACAGGTCCTCGGGTGACATGATGCCTTCGGGTCCTCCGAACTCGGGAGGTGAGGCCACCTGCACCTTTGGTTTTCCCTCAACAGTCAAATCACCGGCTCGGTCATGTGTCCAGTCGATTGTTGCATGATACTCATGAAAGTCATCAGTCATAGTATACACCTGAACATTTCCTGAGGAAGCTCTCAGGAAAAGGCTTTGGTTGTGGCTGTGACTCTTCGCGCCGTAGTCACTCCACGACTACCTCGATTTCGTATGTGATGGGACATTTCATGCTGTTGCCTACAAACCAGTACTTCGTGTTATCTCGTAAGTTTCGAGAGTCTTCACTCAAGAGATTCACCACGTCCTTAGCTTGAATGCATACCGAAAACAGTATGGGCGTAGACGCGGCATCTAAGATTTTTCTGCCTTGAATACAAGGAAAAATGGTATCCTTCTCTCTCGGTCGAAGAATGCGTTGTCAGATACAGGTCTAGGTTCTCTAAGACTGACGAGTGAGAATCCTGTGGAAACAAGAGCATTAACGTAAGTGCTGATCATCCTATGATAGAAACTGAATCGCTTGGGGAACTTCTCCCCCTTGCGCGTCCTCCAATATCGCAAATACTCCTTCTCATCGAAATACCTGTCAACCTTGAAGTATTGTCCAGCTCTCCTCCGTGTCTTCGGGTCTTTCTCTCCCATCTCCCATGAACCCGGCCCATAGACGTTGAATGCCGGATGCACCAATGAGAACACCAGTATGCCTCCTGAACGAAGCACACGGCTGAATTCACTCAACGACTCCGGAAGGCACGCGATATTGAGAAGAACAAGGTTGCATAGTACTAGGTCAAACTCAGAATCTGATATGAAATGTAGATTGCAGATGTTCCCTACACGGTAACTGACTTCCTCTTTCGCAGCCATTTTCTTACAAATATCGATTAGTTTCCGCGACGTATCGACGCCCGTGACAATTGCTCCCTTGTGTGCGTAGTATCGCGAGAGGTAGCCCTCACCACAGCCTGCATCCAGCAGCTTTTTTCCATTGACATCACCAAGCAGGCGATCGATGCACGGATTCAGAATCTCACGATGATGCGGTGTCCCTGTTCCATCTATGAGATTGGCAAACACCTCGGCGTTTGTTTCCCACTGTTCAGCTATCCGCTCGTCCATGCCACAACGTGGTAAAGCGCGCTTACTGAATCTTTCGCCATGAGTAACTACTGTTAAAGAAACCTGCATACTGACGCAGTGGCCATTTCAAAGAAAATAGTAAGTGGACCGGGCGAGATTTGAACTCGCGACCTCCCGGACATTCGACCTGCTGGACAAACCAGCAGGCTTGCGAACCGAACGATCTACCAGGCTGATCTACCGGCCCATGACAATATAACTGTCCAACTTGGACTTCTTAAAACCTTGCGGAAGAGGGATGATACACGCTAGACTTCGATTCCGAATGCTTCTGAGATTCTCTCGACTCTAACGAACTCCTTCAAGAACGATCGTCCCTTTTCAGTCAGGCCGTAAACGCGACTATTAGATTCCGAGTCGGTTAGAATAATAAGTTCTTTCTTCACCAGTTCATCCAGATATTGAGTCAGTCTATCGTGAGACAGGTTCGCACTGTATAGGATTTTCGTCGGACCTGCACCATTCTCACCTTCCCCTTGGATGGCGCGCATCATATCTGCGAGGATGCGCATCTTTGAACGGTACGTCCGCTTTCCTTTCATTACTCTCGGCCTGCCTTGTATAACATGACCAAAAAAGCTAGGAAGCCTAGGAGCTGGAATGCTTGACTGAGGAGATAAGTCCCCACATTGTCAGCCGCCAGTATCAGGAACACGTGACTCAACAGAAACATGGAGAATCCTGTGAGGACATAGAGTGCGTAACGACTCCTGACGACAGCATAGTTCATGAATGCCTGCAGAACAACTACAAGCAATATGATAATCGTCAGGATTTCAAGATTGATATCGATCAGCACTGGAAGAGCTAGCAGCATCAACATCTCAGGTTGTTTGGTTCGCACACTGTGGCGAGTGGAAACCACGAAGAGAATGTAGGCCATTATTCTCAGGAAATGATATGCGGCGGTGACTACTACAATCAGACGCATAAGCTCTGGGCTGAGTTCTCCTTCAATCCCAAAACGGACGAAGAAGTACCAAGTTCCACCCACGTGGCTAAACAAAGCTGCTGCAAGGACGAGGAATCCTGTTGATAGATCCGACAGCCTCTTTTGGCCTGTGAGGTTGAACGCCTTTGTGGCATAGTATGCCACCATCAGAGCAATGATGCCACCAATGCTCTCAAAGAGCAAATCCAACCTGATCAACGTTGCTATGTGTTCCTGCATCGCTCTACGCCTATCCTAGACTTCACTTTTCAGGTCTATATTATCGATGGATGAATCATTCACGCCTTTGGTTCAATTTACGATGTACTCTCGCTTTCTTGGGCGAATGATTTAGCTATATATGATTCATCTATCTGATTCCTTCATTGGTGCTTTATATTCAATATTCGTAGGAATACATCGTGTAAGCCATGAAACGCGCCAAGAAAATTCTACCAGTAGCAGCGGCCATCTCAGTATTGGTCATAATTGTAATCTCATCACTTGCGATGCCAACGGATGCAGCATCGGTCCTCGATACCGCATACGCGCCCGCAGCCTCCGTTGGTGATGTCTTCAGCATTGATGCGTGGGGTGAAATCGCAGCTAAGACCGACGATGATTTCTCACGAGCGCTCACAGAAATGCATCTGGAGTTTGAGCTTGTTGAGAAGGTACGACGCGGGGTCAGGTTCGACATCCTCTCTGGTTATTTCATAATCAACTCGACGCGCTACGAGGTTACGGAAGGGGTTGGATTTGCTGGGGTCCCTAAAGAGGGCCGTTTCAATGGAACGATTATCTTTGGTTTCCGTTTCAACATGACAGAATCTGACGAGGAAATCGCGCAAGTCGGTTTTCTGGGCAAGGTTGTCAGGACAGAGGAACGCGGTCCCATTCTATTCATGAGGGGCCGAATCTTGGTCGACGACCTTACCTATGGCCTCGGTCAGCGGGGACGGATACACAGAATAGAAACATGATGGAAGAGATCGACAACTGCAGGTACTGAGCAGAAATCTGAACTCCTCTGCTCGTTGAATGGCGGGGACTTCCCCGCCCTTCCATCACCCTTCGTGTTTTCACTCATTATCCGACTTCTTTTCAGCTTCGACAAATGCTTCTACTTTGGAAAGACGATTCTTGAGGTCTCTATTCTCTTTCTCAAGTTCCTCGATGTTCTTCCGAAGTGAGTCAATCTCTTTGGGCTCCCTTTTCTTGTTCAGGGCTCTCACAGCTAAACGTGCGCGACGGATGACGCCTCCGCCAACCTCACTCTCAGCCAGCTTCTGCAGCGCCGGTATCAATGCAGCATCCTCAAGCTCTTTTGCGGCGATGATTGCATAGATCTGCACGCGGAAAGATCTGTCATTCAACATCTTCTCGATGTCTGACCTAATTTCTGGGTGCTTTTTCTTGTACCTCTTTCCAAGCTTTGCCAGATGCCCTGAAACAACCCGTCTAAGCTCATCAGGGGTCCCTACGACCATGTACTCTCTGAGCACAGCAATGGCCTCTTCCTTCTCGGTAGCAGCCATACCTGCCAAGTAACCCTGTTGCACTAGGTAGTGCCAACTAGAGGGCGCAATCTTGAGACCTGCACGGAGAGTCTTGAAAGCGCCATCGTGCTTTGATTTGCCAACAGACGTTGCGGCTGCCGCAGCCACGAAGTAGCTCTCCTTGTCCTTCATGAGTTTCTTGAGTGCTTTGAAAGACTTATCATTCTTGTAGAATTCGCCGAGGGCCCTAGCAACACCTGTACGAGCTCTAGTGCTTTTCAAGTTTCCACCCTTGAGCAGCTGATCCAGAGATGAATCATTCTTCACCGAACCAAGCACCTTGGCTACTTCCAGTTGTACGCCCCAGAACGAGTCTTCGATGAGCGCCTTTCCTAGGGCCTCCAATGCTTTGGGTGTTGCTTTCTTCCCAAGCGCTTGGGCAGCCTTAATTCTCTGAACAATGTTGGTTCCAGTGCTGAGTTGTTCTATCCACATAGGCTCGGGCTTGTCTATCTTCCAGTCCATTAATGTAGCATAATCCGGGTCGACGATTATCTGCTTGGGCTTTCTTGAAACAGGATAGTAGAAGCTGTGCACACGCTCTGTCACTTCCATGATATAGCGTATCCGATTATCATCTTCATCAACGAATTCTACTGTCAGGGGGAACCTGAAGACTTCTGGTGTCATATCGTCATCATATTTCTGGGTCTGCTCAATCTTCACTAGGGCATGACCCAGCTTCTCATCGTGTGAGCACTTGATCTTACACTCTGGATATCCGGCCTTGTACAGCCACTGCTCAAAGAACCATCCAAAGTCCTCGCCAGTCATCTCAGTGAATAGACTTTCGAGGTCGTGAGTATAGACGGACTTGTAGGCGTAGCGCATCTGCCACTCGCCAAGTATCTTCCACCATCGTTCTTCGCCAACAAGGTGCTTCAACATGTAGTATCTCCAAGCACCACCCGGATACAGATGCCTGTCGAAGACATCCATCCCCCTCTCCCATTCATTCTGCACGATTGGGCGTCTGTAGTTCTGCTTGTCCTCAGTGAAGTACGCCTTTTGCTTGCCGTATTGTTCGTAGAAATACTCGTCATCACCCTTGTCGTGACGTTTCCACTCGTTCTGCATCTGAGTTGCCCAGCCCTCGTTTAGCCAACCATGACTCCATGTTCTGCAAGTGACATTGTCTCCTCCCCAAGAGTGAGCCAGCTCGTGGGACACCAGTCCATCTGAGTCGAAATCAAGGTGGGCCTTTTCATCGTGGAATGTAGCATCGGTCTGAATTGTAGCGCTCACGTTCTCCATTCCGCCTGCAATGAAATTCGCGGCTGTGACCTGTGCATACTTATCCCATGGGAATGGCACACCAAGCTTCTCAACAAAGAACTTCATCATCTCAGGCGTCTTGCCATATGAGCGATAGATCGTATCCTTATCCCATTTTGTATGCGCATAATAGCTAATTTCCAGTCCACCGAGGTCTTCCTTGAACTCCACAGCATTGCTCACCCACACCATCATGAGATAGGCAGGCATAGGTTTCTCATTGTACCAGTGGAATGTTTCCATGCCGTCTGCACTCACCTTGCGCTCCTTGAGGACACCATTGCTCATTGCGTAGAAGCCCTTGGGGACTGTAAGAATAATCTCAACCGAGTGTTTGTGGCTTGGATTGTCGTAACAGGGGACTGTGTATCGCGCGTAGTCATCCTGCAACTGCGTCCAAGCGCTGACTTCTTTGTTTGGGAACTCGGGACTTGGGCCAGTGAACCACAGACCTGCTCTTGGGTTCTCTATGGTGTAGATGAATGTGAGTTCCTCCCTCTTGCGTTCCTTGAGTGGCTTACCGAGATAGACGGTCATGGCCTCCTCGTCGGGTAAGAACTCGTACTCCAGCTCATTACCCTTCGAGTCCCTCACGCCTGTGATGTTCAACTCAGCAGCATGGAGAAGCACCTTGCTCAGCTCGGGTACGATTGACTTGATCTTTAGCTTGGATATTGCGTCAACTCGCTTCCCTTTGAGGTCCATCTTCCAATCGATTGTCAGATGCTCGATGTCATAATGTCGAGCCGGAGCCCACTGAGGTCGGGCGGTTGGAAATGTGAAGTCCTCCCTGTCCGCAGACAGCAACTGCTCTGCCTCGTGAATGCCTCCTCGCATTAGAGTTTCCAGATAATCATGAAAATCAGTCATGCATAATCAATCTCCACTTTTGGTACGACAACTGATACCAAAGCCAGTAGGATGTCAGAAATGCCGAGCGACGCGTTATGAAGGTTTACAATTGTACAAGATATTGTGATTTCGAGTGAAAAAGACACCTGCCTGACTCAACATGGGCTCGAAACACGCCTTCCGAATGAGACCCTTGGAAAGGTTTTTATTACAATTACCGGGAATTCATAGTGATTCGCGTCATACGGTGTCAGGCCTGATGCTGTCGGCGAATGCCAAGCGATGATGGCCCGTGATTTCCAGATGCGACTACAAAATGCGGACGTGAGATAGACTAGCGCAAAAAGTGCTAGATTCCCCTCAGGTCTAAGAAATGCTCAGCAGATGTGCAGGTATAGGGGTAAGCCACCCAGCAGACCCTGTCATGCCTGTACTTTTACAAGCAAAGTTCAAGTGTGTTAGAATTGTGCATGAATCGCATCCTTGCTATCATGCGCTATTAAGGACCAACTCTAGTTGATCCTGCTAGAGGACACTGCTATCGGCTTGAGGATAAGACATGCAAGTGGAACGGGCTCGCATCCGAGTCCGTCGCAAACGGCTCAGTAGTGTCGCTAACCTACCCTGTGGAGGTGGACAACGCCGGGAAACTGGCGGTAATCCATCATAGGAGCATCGTTCTGGAAATGATGTTGCTCCAAAATGGGAGTTCCAGGTATGTGGAACTTTCCGCCACAGGACGGGGCGGCACCGGATCATACTTGTAAGTGGGGTAATTGCCCACTTAGGTTGTGACCCGAACGGGCGATGTAAGTCGTGGCCCGGAGAAGGGCACTGAGACAAGGGCCCTAGCCCCACGGGGTGCAGCAGTTACGAAACCTCACCAATGCGCGAAAGCGTGAGTGGGTCAAGCCGAGTGATGGGGGATAACTCCATCTGTGGCGGATCCGTATGATGGACCGCTAGAAAGGAGAGGGCAAGGCTGGTGCCAGCCGCCGCGGTAAAACCAGCTCTTCGAGTGGTGTCCATGATTATTGAGCTTAAAGCGTTCGTAGCCGGTTTAGTAGGTCCCTGCTTAAATCCGGCCGCCCAACGGTCGGCCTGGTAGGGATACCGCTTTACTTGGGGACGGGAGACGGCAACGGTATTCCACAGGTAAGGGTGAAATCTAATGATCTGTGGAGGACCACCAGTGGCGAAGGCGGTTGTCGAGAACGTGCCCGACGGTGAGGGACGAAACCCAGGGGAGCAAATCGGATTAGATACCCGAGTAGTCCTGGGCGTAAACGATGCCCGTTAAGTGTTGCATTGGCCACGAGCCACTGCGGTGCTGTAGCGAAAGCGATAAACGGGCCGCTTGGGAAGTACGGTCGCAAGACTGAAACTTAAAGGAATTGGCGGGGGAGCACCACAAGGGGTGGAGCTTGCGGTTTAATTGGACTCAACGCCGGAAAACTTACCCGCCCAGACAGCCGAATGAGAGCCAGATTGACGATCTTGCTCGACGAGCTGAGAGCTGGTGCATGGCCATCGTAAATTCGTGCCGTGAGGTATCAGCTTAAGTGCTGCAACGAATGAGATCCCTGCCACCTAGTTGCCAGCCGGGGGCTTCGGCCCTGACGGGGCACACTAGGGGGACCGCTAGCGAAAAGCTAGAGGAAGGTGGGGGCCACGGTAGGTCAGTATGCCGCGATATGGGCGGGGCCACACGCGTGCTACAATGGCTGGGACAATGCGTTACAACGCCGAAAGGCGAAGTCAATCGCGAAACCCAGTCGTAGTCGGAATCGCGGGTTGGAACTCACCCGCGTGAACCTGGAATCCCTAGTATCCGCGTGTCACTATCGCGCGGAGAATACGTCCCTGCTTCTTGCACACACCGCCCGTCGCTCCATGCGAGCGGGTCTGGGGTGAGGTGTCGTCCATTGGGCGATGACGAATCTTGGGTTCGCAAGTAGGGAGAAGTCGTAAGGTCGTTAGATCTCCTAACGGGCCGATAAACAAGGTATCCGTAGCGGAAGCTGCGGATGGATCACCTCCTAAGTTTTCACCATCATAGATGGTGAGACGCTTGGCTCTGTCCTCGGACAGGGTAAGGTGCAGGCTAAGACGGGGTAGCGGTGCAATCGTCAGGTTGCCCCGACGCCATCGGGAGTTTACCCATCTGCCATCTGCTGAGCACCCTTTTCCTTTTGCAACGTTTTTTCAAAAAGAAACCACATTCGATAGCAAGATTTTTCATCAAGCGAACTACTAAACAGATTTACGCTGGGTTATGGAGGAATATTACTCTGCTATCTATTTACGAACGTCTGAAGATTGCATTTGAAGCATCAGCTTTTTTTACAATGCCATTGGATTTTTCAAAGAAAGATGACTTTTTTCTCTTGCAAACACTCGATGAAACTGAAGGCAATTCGCTGCTAAAGAGCTCTCTTACTGACCCATTGAAACAAGAAATTCTGCTTCCTGGCAGTTCTAAATTCTACGGCCAACTTGCTATTCTATCGCCTGATGAAAAGCGAATTTTGGCTGCAATAGATCCCAACGGCTCTGAAATGTTGCATTTGTGTCTACTTGACACCTTACCAAGGGTCAAGGAAACAGAGGACCTGCAAAGAAGAACGTTCACTGAAATTGAACCGCATCGAATCCTCTGGTTCAGTTGGTCACCTGATGGAAAGAATATCCTCTACACAGGTTCGCATGAGAAGAATTACCATGTTTCAAGGATAGCTAATGATGTAAAGGCTAAACCAGAAGTAGTTCTAGACGATATTCATGGTGTGCTGTGGTCTGAGTGGGGTCATCCCAATTTTGCCTTTGTTCAAGGTGCTTCCCCGGGTGGAATGCAGGAAGGACTATTGACCGTATTCAATCCAACAAGTGCAGAAGTTCTGTCCGAGATATCCACACTGATATCTTTCTGGTTTCTCCAAAAATGGAATCCAGCGAAACCTCTTGTCCCCTTGCTTCAACCATCAGGGGATTTTGGAAAGCTATCACTATACAATGCTGAGAGTGGAGAGAAATTCCACAACCTGATGGAGAGATTGCACAATGCATTTGGAGCCCAGACGGAGAAAAGCTCTTTCAACGATCAATGAGAAAAGGCAGATCGGTAGTTCATGAAATTAATATCGATGAGAATTCATTACGAATGCTCGACTTACCAGTAGGTACTAACACTCCATACTATACACGAGAGTGGAACGGCAAACAAACCCTTTTCTTTGCGCATACCGATGCTGGAATGCCGAATGAGCTTTGGGTTCATAATCTTGAAACTGGTCTAAATGAGAAATTAACTCAATGGCAATCAGCGGCAATCGGCACAGAAGATTTCCCTGTGGTTGAATCAAAATCAATCACTTACAAGTCCTCGTTTGATGGGACTACTATCCATGGATTCTTGTTTCTTCCTTCCGAGTCACCACCTCCAGGAGGTTATCCTTGCTTAGCATACATCCATGGGGGTCCAGTATACCATTATTCAGATGAGTTTAATGGGATTTTTCAAGTTTTTACGCAGGAAGGGTTTACGATATTCGCACCAAACTTTAGAGGCTCAACAGGTTACGGAGCGGCATTCATGAAATCCCTTTTCCAAGAGGCTGGGCGAGCAGATCTTCAGGATGTCAGTTCTGGGGTCGATTATGTTGTCGAGAATTTTGATATCAACCCCAAGAGAGTGGGTATTACTGGTGCATCTTATGGTGGTTTCATGACTTTAGCTGCACTAGCATTCCAGCCAGAGAGATGGGTTGCTGGATACGCTTCAGCTCCCATTGCTGATTGGACATATATGGCGGACCACGGTGATGCTCTATTCAATGAATTCTCTGAGTATATGTGGGGTGATCTTGAGAAGAATCGACCTTTGATGCTGGAACGGTCACCGATAAGCAATGTTGATGATGTAAGAGCTCCACTAGGGATAAGTCAAGCTGCAAATGATAGTCGAACACCGCTTCCTCCAGTTTTGGAGTTCGCTAACCGGCTCTATTCTCGCAACCATTCTCTCGAGCTTCATGTCAAGCCTGTTTCCGGTCATCTTACTGTTCGGAAAGATGAAGTAATAAGGGACTATGCCGGTCGGGTGGCCTTCCTTAAAACCCGCCTCACTTCTAAGGAATAGTAGCCTTTCATCCGGAGGAATTTTCAGATTGTGAAGAAAGCTTGCTCTGTCCTCGGACGGGGTAAGGTGCAGGTTAAGACGGGGTAGCAGTGCAACTGTTCAGGTTGCCCCGACGCCATCGGGAGTTTACCCTTATGCGCACTGCTAAGCACCCTTTCATTTTGCAGGTTGTCAGGACTCATCAGGAAAAGGTGCAGTGCGCCTACACTTGGGAAATCTTGAACAGCCGAAAAACTTGTGGCCGGTCTTTGTGTTTTTTCGAGGGACGAGTGTACCACCACATTCACACGAGCGGAACAGATAGCCCTTCTCTCTACAGTACTCTTCAAACGCTGCGTGAGAGAGCGCATCAGCCACAGCATTCTCATCTCTTGGCACCCATTTGAAACGCACTCGAACTCCTTTCCCACGAAGCTGATTTCGCAGTTTCTTGGCTCGAGCAAATAGTGGAACGATATTATGCGATCTGACTTTGTAAGCACCTGTCATCTGTCTTATGACCAGCTGGCTGTCACCAATGACCGCAACTGTATCGCCTTTCTCAGCCCGCTGTTTGACACAGTTCAATCCTTGGATAAGTGCATGATACTCAGCAACATTGTTTGTCATACCACGTCCTTCCCCAACTATTCCCTTGTCACTCAATAGTTCTCTTCCGTTGACTGCGAGTTGGAAACCATATGAAGCGATACCGCCGGGGTTTCTGGGTTCACATGCTCCATCGAAGAAGAGCACGTAATGTCGAGTCATCCATCATCAACTCAATTTCACATACAGCTATATCTGTTAGTATTGAAGTCTGATGCTTATCTGCACCTACCTATGGTTGGAATGCCTAACCAATCGGGATTGTAGGTATCTGTTCTTGAGGTTCCTTCATTACACTGAAATTGGTTCTCTCACATTGGAATTAGGATGGCTTTTCGCTCTTGATTCCGTGCACATCTTTATATATCTACATATGTATATGTAGATTGTGACCTAGAATGACTTCGAAGACAATCTCAATCACAGAGGAAGTCTACAATCTTCTCAAGAAGATGCGTCTTCCCGGAGAAAGCTTTGGGGGCGCCATCGCTCGACTCTGTAGAACAAAGACATCAGCCTCACTACGTCTATGGGCTGAGTCGTCGGAAGGTTGGAGTGACCTGACCGGTGAGGAGATTGCACGGCTGGAGGACACATTTGACGGGATACGAGAAACCCTTCGTCCGGAAGGAGCTGACCTCAGCTGATACTCTTGGACACGACATACTTGGTGGACCTTCTCAGAAAGGACGACGCGGCGATTTCATGGCTGACCAGCTCAGAGGAGCAGGCGCTTTACACATCAGAGGTCAATGTTTTCGAGCTATACACAGGGTTGTATCGGATTTCAAAGAACACCTCGAAATCGAAGATGAAGAAACGAGCTGAAGAGCTTGAGCAGGTTCTGACACGAATGGAAGTCCTTCCCTTTGAGAGAGAAGCAGCAATAGAGTCAGCAAGGCTTCTAGCAGATATGATGAACAAAGGCGAACCAGTTGGAGCTCGTGACGTTATGATTGCTGGAACTACTCTTGCAAATGGGATCCACAGACTACTTACACGCAACACGAAGCACTTTCAGCGAATCTCGGGTCTGATTATCGAGTCGTACTA
>DAOVDG010000110.1 GCA_030669595.1 Candidatus Thorarchaeota archaeon | reverse complement strand
ACACAACCAACAGCATTGGTCCCGACCCGAAATGCTCCTTTCAACGCATATTTATGGCAAGCTAGGGCGCAATTGTCTAGTCGAGATTGACAATTCAGGAATCGATTGCTTATGGAACGACACAAACTGGCTGCCATTGTCGTGATTCTGGCAGTCATCTCTATGGCAGCTGTTGCTGTCATGCAATCGCTTCCGCCCCCAGTTAAGCCTGAGGAGCCTGAGCAGCCCTTCGAGATTATTCCTGACCCATGCAACGCCTTGAACTGGTGGGACATTGCATTCGACATGGGTGAAACAACCCACTTCCTTACGCCCTTAGGCCAAATCACTGGCACTGGCAACCGTTTTGGGCCATCCGAGGGGTATTACGCTGCAGGTGCCGGTATCATCAAACGGCTAGCGTCGATGTCAATCCCTGCAGAATACTGGGGGCTACATGACTCAGTCGTAGGCTTTCAGCCCGGGTACGGCGTTGATAATCGTTCCATCGTTTTCGGAGCACACCTTGACAGCTCAGAAACCTCCCCCAGAGGTGTTGAGCAGAACGGTGCCGGGTGTGCAGTCGTCGTGGCAATCGCTTCTATTTTATCACAGTTCCGATTGCCGATTGATGTTTACTACTGCTTCTTCCAAGGCAATATGGAGTTCATGGATTCCGAGAGAACGATCCGTGCGATGTGGGGTTCCAAAGAAGTGGCTGAAATACTCGATAGCGAGCAGGTTGAAGTCATTGCGTTCTACAACTTCGATGAAGTTCTCTTCTGTGATTCACTTCAGCCAGAAGGGGAGAGAATCGCAATTGAACACGACGTGGCGAATAACTACTTCAAAACAAAATACCTCGCAGAATTATTGGATGTCTTCATGAAACGGTCTGGCCTGGACATCGTTACTATCAAGCAAGAGTGGCTGACTCAGACTGACCACTGGGCTTTCTGGTATCATGGATTCCCTGCTGTAAACGTGAAGAGTGGCCACCAACAAGATCCCGATTTTCCTCCTCCAGATAGGACATCCAGTTCTGCCTATAATTTGACCCAAGCTAGGTATCTTGCCCAAGCCGCGGCGTCCGTAGCTGTGTACTTGGGGAGCAAGGGTAACGGTCAACAGACAACGCAGAAGCTGCAGCCTAAGCTAGGAGCTTTCGATTCCGCGACCCTCAGGGCGGTGATGACCATTCCTCAGACTCTCACAGTCTATGGCACAACCCCTGACCACGGCAACATCACTGTCAGAGTGCGACATGGCGCAACGGACTTGCTTCCGACTACCGTCATCACAGAAGAGAACTTCACGATTGAGTGTAACGAACCAGCTCCCATTGGCCCACTTGAAGTAATTGTAGCCAATCTTGAAAACACAACAGCAGATGTGGAGCTCTACGTAGACTACTCGTCCGATAGTGACGGCAATGGTGTTATCGATTTCGAGCAATACTCTTGGCCAGAACCTGTTCCACCTCTTGATTGGGACAGAGATGGCCTCAGCGATGAGGACGAGGTAGAGGCCGGGACAGACATCTTTGTGCCAGACACGGACAACGATGGTATGCGGGATGGACTCGAAGTTCAATTCGGTCTTGACCCTCTGCGTGATGATAGGGAGGACGACGCGGATTTGGATGGTCTGAGCAATTTCGAAGAAATCGGGCTTGGCACTCACCCTCTGAATAACGACACAGATTCGGACGGAATTCCGGATGGCTGGGAAGTTGAGTTCAAAACGGATCCTCGCACAAATGATTCTTCGTCGGATCCAGACAACGACACCCTCACAAATCTAGAGGAGTATCAGAACAACTCAGATCCATTGTCTAGGGATGGTGACTCAGACGGGGTGTTGGATGTTGAAGAGATTGCCTTGGGAATGGATCCTTTGAATGAAGATTCTGATGGCGATGGTCTTCGCGATCAACTGGAGCTCTTTGAAGGTCTGGACCCCCTAACTCCCGACTATGACTTAGACCTCAATCCAGATGGTCCTGATCACAATCCCCGAATTAACGCAATTATCATCATGGTGCTCATAGTCGCTATACCATTTCTATTGGGGTCGTTCTACTTCCGGCGTAGGATTCGTTAGACTGCACTAGCACTCGTATTCTTTCAGAAACAGGCATAACAAAATAAGGAATGCGCAGCGGGAGCGCCCGCCGCATATGTGTTCCTTGACTATCTACGTTGGTGGGGCCTTAGGAATACATCCCTTCTCGTAGAGGTTATCTGTGCAAGCACGGGCGATCCTAATGATGTGTTCTGCATGCTTGTAGAGCTCTTTTTCCTCCCACTCCTTGCCAGCGATTCCCTGCTCTATGGCTTTCATGCCCACTGCAGTAGCTTCGAGCGGGTAGAGATCCCAATGGTCCATTGTGGGGATGACCTTCTTGTCTGATGCTCCCTTTGCTCCGACGTCTGCAAGTGCTTGAGCGGCTGCAATGCACATCTCATCAGTGATAGTCGTTGCTCTTACATCAAGAGTGCCACGGAATATGGCTGGGAATCCAAGGGAGTTGTTAATCTGGTTGTCAAAGTCTGATCTTCCAGTACCGACAATCCGTGCTCCAGCATCCTTTGCATCCCATGGCCAGATTTCAGGAAGTGGATTTGCACAGGCGTACACGATGGAGTCTGTGGCCATCTTTGATACCCACTCCTTCTTTATTGTACCTGGCACTGGTTTCGCGGCAGCTATGAGAACGTCCATTCCCTCAATGACCTCGCCAAGATTGCCAGTCTTCCGTTCCGGATTGGTCTTCTGTGCAAGGTCGTATTTGAACCTGTCATAGTCCTTTTGCTCTACGATATCGTCACGGTCGGCGTAGATTGCTCCCTTGCTGTCTACCATCACGATGTTCTTCGGGTTAACTCCTGCTGCAATAAGAAGGTAGGCTGTGCGCGTATTAGCAGCACCCACACCAAGCATGGCAACTGTAATGCTCTCTATGTGTTTCTTTACAACACGAAGACCTCCTATTACACCGGCAAGGACGACTGTTCCAGTGCCCTGTGCATCGTCGTGCCAGACTGGAATGTTCACATCGGGATCTTCTTTGAGGGTTTCAAGGACGTCGTAGCACTTCGGTTTGGAGATATCTTCCAAGTTGATTCCGCCGAAGGAGGGCTGGAGTAGCTTCACTGCTTCGATGATTTTCTTGGGGTCCTTTGTGTCAAGGCATATTGGCCAAGCATCAACGCCGCCCAAGTATTTGAACAGAATTGCCTTCCCTTCCATCACAGGACCGGCTGCCAAGGGACCTATGTCACCCAATCCAAGGACTCTTGTTCCGTCAGACACAACAGCAACCATGTTCCCCTTATTCGTCATATTGTAGGCTTGCTCAGGATTCTCCTTGATGGCCAAACATGCCTTGGCTACGCCCGGCGTATACCAAATCGCAAAGTCGTCAAAGGTGCGCACTGGGACCTTCGAGGCTGTGGCAACCTTGCCCCGATAGAATGGATGCAGAATCATTGCATCTCTGCCTGGCTTCTCAGCTTTTCTCTTCAGATATTCAACAGTGGACTTCTCAACGTCTTCGTGTTTATCATTGGTTTCGGGCATCGTATCGAGCTCCATGAACTCTGTTCCAGATGTGTCAGTGGAATCTATCTGCCTGACAGGGGCGGTCGTAATGAATTCCAAGATAAGGCTTTATCCTTCGGACAAAGAAATGTCTGGTTTCGATAATGCTTTTTTTATTGATAGGGAGTGCCCAAGCAGCCCAAGTGGTGATAGAATGACCGTTGCCCGAAACTTATACAATCCTGGACGTCAAGCAGCTTAACAACCTGCTTGACCTAGATGGCGTTGAAGAGCGTGCTATCTACATGAGTTGCGTGGCACACTCTCGACGATAAGCATAGTGCCCTAGGCAAAAGTATGCTGCATAAGCAGTATCTTTGCATCAATGTTCCTGCAGCAACGCTTAAAGAGCAAGCATGATGCGAATCAGAGGAGGGCTGCCTCGCTATGACGGAATCACCAGTTCGTTACCGCTCACTCAACGTGGTCATGGGAGTACTAGTTGTTGGGACTGCGCTTAGCCTGTTCGGCGGATACTGGGCTGGTTCAACATATGTTGGACGCGAGCCGACGGACTTCATGGCGATTCTGTTGTGGTTCCTAGGCATACCCGTGTTGGCCACACTGATGGGTGCATTTGTGGGTTGGAAGGGAAAACAGGCTGTCGAATACAATCGACCTGAGTGGAGGTTCGAACCAATTCAACTCAAGCCTGAAGAATGCAAATCCTTTGCGCAGAAGCACAATCGGGCTTACACTCGGCTAGCGGCCTCTGGTAATTTCTGGTTTTTCTTCATCCCAATACTTTTCATACTCGCCATGTTTGGGTTGCCCCTATGGACGCAGTACGAAGCCCCTTGGCTAGCTCAATACGCAGCACTGCTTGAGGCTGCCTTGCTGACACTGATCCTCCATACTTCATTCGCTGCAATGTATCTCGGCTCAGCAAACTCGGCATCTGAAGATTTCACGATGCCACTCGTCAGGGAGGCAGCATGGTTGGCTCGGAAACAATCTAAGGTTCCGGGCATCTCGCACGTCCGTGTGGTAGTGGACGCTGCAGAATTCGCAGGATTACATGTCTATCGAAACCCTCGTGCCATAGCACGAATCAGGGGTCATGAAAAGGACTCGTACGTTGAATCGTGGTCTGAAGATTTGGGAGCAATCACAAAGATGCTCTGCAGGCTTTATCCGTCAGACACCTCTCCTCAAGTGATATGGTGGTGGTTTTCTGGAGACCGCCATTTCAGGAAGTATGTTGGAAACGATAAAGGAGGGTACTATGTTCGCAACCCGGTTCCCTCTCGCATCAAGGAGCTGGGTGTGAAGGATGTTGAGCTTGTGACTGAGAACTCGGTTGGATTAATCCTCTTGGAATCGCTTCGGATAAAAGGCGACAGCGAAGCCGCCAGAGAAACGCTGTCCAGTTTGGGAATAGCGATTGAATAATCCACAAGTGCTTAAATCTGGCAACTAACTCCTTCCCAAGGAGGAGCCTAGTTCGTGTCAGAATCCCCGCTGACATACAAATCATTGACAATCTTCTACGTCATACTAGTTGTTGTCATTTTCTTATGGGTCGTCTTTGCAATCGGATCGACCCAACACGTACTCCTCACACTGTACTTTGGTCCTCTGGATTGGATTATCACTACAACGGGACTACTCGTCAGCATGATGTTTCCCATCCTGTTCATCACTTGGGTCATGAAGCACCAAGTATCATTCACTGACCCTGAATGGGTCCGCCGCAACCGCGAGATTGACTACAGGGAGTTTGAGAGTGTCATGCGTGAGTACGCAAAAGAGTACTCGCATATCATTGCACACATAGATTACAAAATGGTTTTCCTTACGGCTATTTGGTTTGTTGCTGCTGTGTCATCCGGAGCTCTCGTGATGGTCATGCCTTTCCCTCTAATACTCTTCATCCCGCATGTCTTTGGTGTCCTGCAGGTTCTCTTCGGCGTGACATTCTCAGTCTTAGCATACAGAGCTGTGCCAACTGACGCAAGCCAACAGTTTCCTTTCACCACCCCTAGGAAATTCAGAAACGCAGTCCGCCTTCTTTGGAATACTCCCGGCATCTCTTGGGTCGGCGTAAGGATTAGCATTGGTGAAGCAGAAGGGTACTATACGATACGTGACCCAACAGTAGTTGCTCGCATCGATGGTATTGAGAGCGCAGCTAGGATTGAGGCTGAAATCGACAGACTAGGCCGTTTCATCAAGGCGATATCTGTCATGAATTTCAAGCCAGCTGAAGGTAGATGGACCGTGGAGACCGACGCCCCCGGCGGCGTAACTTCAGAAACTCTGCGAGGTCTCGTGAAGCGAACCCTACAGGCTTACGTGGCTGCGAAGGGCGCCGATGCAATCCTCGAAGAGATACTGGAAGAGCTTGGAGTGAGTGTGACCTCACCTCCTGATGAAGATAACAAGGAACGCATCAGAAACGATGAGCTTATGACTGAAGACGGTTAACCGGATTACACAGGAACGGGTGATTCTGATTGACTCAGGGTGACATCATAGATTACAGTCGGCAAAAAACAGTCAACAAGATCTTTGCAATGCTGGTGGTTGTAGCAACAGTGGTTGCAATCTGGTTGAAATTTTCAGAACCAGCAAATGAATCAACGATTATTGCATTATTCATTGGAATACCCTTGGGCCTCGTCTTGCTGTCGAGTCTTTTTGGTGCTGGGTCAAAAAGGGCAATAGATTACAAGGCCGGCAAATGGAACTCGCGCAAGGAATGGATGAGCTTCTCCAAGTACGAGCACATGACTGAGGATTACGAAGATGCGTACGGAGTTCTCTTCTCCCATCCCGGAGATACATGTGGGTGCTGCCTGCTGCTTCCTGTAGTCGGCACTCTGGGAGTTGCAGGCTACATCTATGACCTAGCGCTGATACGTGGTTCAATGGTTCCACTCTTCGGCATACTGTGGGATTCAATCTTTCTGATCATGATTATCTATGCCATTGCATCTGTTGGCAGTTTCATTGTCGGTTTTCGGATTCCCTCCATTGACGCGAGCGAGTTCTTCAAGCCACTCTTGAGTGGGGATGTGTATGAGTTCGCGAGCGAGCTTGAAACTGTTCCAAATATCCGTGCTGGCATGAATGTTGAGATTGGTGAGAGAGAGGAGGTGCTTACTATTCTTGAAGCAGAAAGCAAGGCCTATGTTGAAGGTCTTCCGGACACAGTCACGATACAGGTCCAAGTATCCCACTCTGGCTTTGCATATCCTTAC
>DAOVDG010000023.1 GCA_030669595.1 Candidatus Thorarchaeota archaeon | reverse complement strand
TGCGCATCCCGATACATGACTAAGTAGTCGTCAAGAATCTGATCCAAGACGACCTCCGGATTCTCAAGCTCTGCGTCCCTCAGCTGGGGAGCGGCCTCGTGCCCATCGCCAATGAATCGCATTGTAACATAGTTACCAACCCTGCCTATCGGTGTGGGACAAGGCACGCCCGCTTTGAAGCAAGCAAGTAGAACATCATACTCCTTGGCAGCTAGCGCTTCCATCGCACCCGGAGCGAAGAATCCCTTCTTCTTGCTCGTATGGGTGGAGTGCCAGAAGCGATACGCCTTCAGGATGATTGGATGGCTTTTCCAGGATGCAAGGAATATCGACGCTTCTTTTCCAGCTTTCAATTGATAGTGCAATTCGGTCGCTAGTCCAAACTGCACTGCATCCTCGCGCACTTCATGAAGTGTGAGCTCCTTGATCGCTACGGATCGTCCTCTTTTAGCGCCTCGCTGAAGGTCCCGTTTGCAAGAAAGGGCACTACCGTTGCCCGAAACCTAGACAATCCTGGACATCAAGGTCCTGAACTGATGTTCGGTTCCTGCTTCATCGAGGTTGCTTTTTGTTAATCCTGAAGAATTAACTGAAAGTCTTACGTCGTCTCCACGGGCATTTTACGTCCCCGGCCAACTGACGGTGACGGTAGAGTCATCCTTGGACTTGGTTCTCGTCCTGGACTGACACTACATGTACAAGTCCCTCTCTGGAGTATATTAACACCCACAAAAAAGGGTCTTCGATTCGCTATTCATCTAAGAGATGTTCAGCTTTGTACAGGTTTTCTGCAGCTGCTACATGCCCCTCTTCTTGGCGATCAAAAGACCTCCAACAACGACCACAGCAACAACGCCGATGTCGCTACCCACTAGAACCCAATCGATTGTCCCAGGTGGAACTCCTTCGTATACATTGGAACAGGGGTAGTTTGCCAAACTATGTTCAAATCCATTGACAATCTCTCAACGTATTGTTGGGAGTTAAATAGCTCTCTGAGAAGCGATTCGTTGGTGCAACAGAGTGTTACGAAGACCAGGCATAGACGACACTAAGGATAGCTATCAGAAAGCTGCATTAAACTCTCTGAAAAGCAAGGCATCGAGAATAATCGAGGATGTGAAAATGAACGAAACACGTCCTGTAATGCTCAGGCATCAGGCTGAACTTAGTAACGAGATAGACAAGCTTTGGCAGGCAGTACAGAGTGGATCCATGAACGTCGATTCCGTTCCTATGCTTCGTTTCATGAAGGACATAGGATGCCGTGAGCTGAAGAACAAGCTGAGCACACAACAGCTCGACGGCGTTAGAATAACTCGAGAACTGAACCTTCTCATCAACACAATGCAGTTTGTATTGAAACCTAAGGAGTCCAAGCCGCGCGCAATGTAGAATGCGAAACAGGGACAACCAATGGGAAGACTGATAGGCTTGATGCAAGATGGACCATTCTGATTTGCATGAGAGTCACGCTTTTGGGATCGGGTACTTCATTTCCAGACCCGGACAGAGTGCAATCAGGAATTCTTGTGCAAGTGGGGAATCAGACGATTCTCTTCGATGTTGGATCTGGTACGCTACATCGATTGACGCAGACTCAGGTTGATATCACAAGCATCGATGCTGTGTTTTTCACGCACTTCCACATTGATCACTGCTCGGACTTCATCCCCCTCTGTCAGACTCTATGGTTGTCTGGATATCAAAAAACATTGAAGCTGTTTGGTCCGCCGGCAATGAGAGAGTGGGCTCGCGGAATTCTCGAAGTTGCGTTTCCCTATCTCAGAGGTAAGATAGGAATCGAATTGATAGAACTGGAAGAGAGAGAAACTGTATACCTCGGCCCTGTCGCGATATCAACGAGCATCACAACGCATGGTACAATGGACACCCGAGCATACAAGATTGAATATGAAGGGAAGTCTGTGGTTTACACGGGTGACACAGGGCCTTGCAGAAACATAATTGAGTTGGCAAAGGGAGCAGATCTACTCATTCACGAACTGAATTGGTTGGATGGAAAACATCCCGAGGGAGTTCATACAAGTCCATCTGAATTGATGGCCATCGTCGAGGAAGCTGATCCTCACAAGATTGTACTCACGCATCTCACACCGGAAGTTATCGCGAACAAAAAGAGCGTGTTGGCAACTGTTGGTCGACGCTCCAACGCAGAAGTAATTATCGGCGAGGATCTCATGATTCTAGATATCTGATGTTACTCGTTTCAAGTCAGGAACATACATTTGTAGGATATTTGTAGTGCCAAATAGAGCTGCCACAATCAACAGGGGGCAAATGAGTGTCAGTCCCTCTATTTCAGGCAAGATAAGAGGCACACCGCTTTGAGTTATTGTGAAGCCGTTAATCGCCAAGACAATGAGGTAGACTAAGGATTGACCTGCATTGAAGTATGCTGCTTTCCTTACGAATCCATAGCTGTAGCTCGAGAGAATCTCCCAGGTGCTTCGCAGAAGATTGACCTCTATGAGCAGCATGAACATAATCAGCAATTGGTATCCAAAAGCGTAGAACACGAAATAGCTGAGGAGAATAATTATCGCAGTCCTAAAGTAAAATGGCATCGGATTGAAGTCTCTTTTCACGGGCTTCTGACTCTTCTCAGAATCCTCAGTTGATTCCAGTTCATCACTTGTCAACTCAGCATCAGACAACATTGACTCACGTGGCAATGATATTCATGCACTGTTAAGAACTAAGCTCACTAGGCAAAAGAAATGTAGGGTGGTTGAGGATACCCCTTCCAAGATGAGTCGCGAGGGAGACCATGTCAATGTTTAAAACATATTAGAAACGCTATTCAGCTAGAACTCGATTTAGTTACGGGTGTATTTAGCATGGCAGATGCGATAGAGTGGACTAACGCTGGACCGGACCAACTAGTTTGGCGTTATCCTGACAACAGAATAAGATGGGGCTCCCAGCTAATCGTCCAGGAGAACCAAGCCGCGATTTTCTATAGAGATGGAAAGGCGTTAGACACTTTCCTTGCAGGCCGCCACAAGCTTACGACAAGTAGCATGCCAAGTCTTGTGGGATGGCTTCAGAAGAAGATAAAGGGTGATGTTTTTCAAGCAACCTGCATCTTCATCTCACGATCACAGTTCCAAGGAAAATACGGAGGGAGAGGGCAGACATCTGACCTTGCACCTCTTATGTTCCACGGGAACTTTTGGTTCCGTGTAAAGGAACACAAGATCTTCACCAACGAAGTCGTGGGTAATCAGAACGCTTACAGCACGAAGAAAATCAATGACTATCTCCGCTCATTCATGAACGAGAGAATCATTGATGAATTTGCACACTTCGATTTGCAGACGGTGTTCACACAGCTTGACGAAACCTCGCTAAAGGTCAAGACAAAGGTGAGGATGGCCTTCGAGAGGCTAGGCCTTGAGCTTGTCGACCTGAAGTTTGAAGGTCTTGACACAACTGAGAAGTACCGCGAGAGACTCTTCTGGTTGAAGACTGGTGGTGTTGGCGGAGCGCAGGTCATGGGCTCGGAAACCATGAAAAGTGCAGCCGAATCATTAGGAAAAAGTCCTGGTGCTGGATTTGGAGCAGGTATAGGCTTCATGGGAGCAGTGGGCGCAGCAACAAGCGCTCAAGGCGGCCAGGGCGGCGGTGGCGGTGCAACCACACCTGCAGGAGCTAAGTTCTGCTCAGGCTGCGGGACCAAGTTGGAAGGCGCCAAGTTCTGCCCCAACTGCGGTCAGAAGGTTGGATAGAGCTATCAAGATAGGGTGGACCTCAGGGTCCCCCTACTGATTCCTTTTTTTCTATAGATTCAAATGCCTTACTTGCAGTTCCATTTGACGGGAGCTGACAGATA
This sequence comes from Candidatus Thorarchaeota archaeon, assembly GCA_030669595.1. Classification (GTDB taxonomy): domain Archaea; phylum Asgardarchaeota; class Thorarchaeia; order Thorarchaeales; family Thorarchaeaceae; genus WTCK01. The sequence continues at coordinate 20,430 of DAOVDG010000023.1, read as the reverse complement.
GAGTGCAGTCCGGACAACAGAGAGCATCGAACAAGCGAACTGGTTCTTTCTATACTCCGTACAGCGTAGCAGAGTACATAGCGAGTAACTCATTGACTCGCTGGCTCGGCGAGAGAACAGGATTCAACGCGAGCCGATCCAGCAATGCTGTAGAACTCAACCACAGAGAGAAGAAGCATATACTTGGCGCCTTAAGCCAGATTCAGGTATTAGACCCAGCTGTTGGCGAAGGAGTGTTCCTGTTGGCAGCCGCAAACTGGTTGGAGAGCACTCGACAAATGCTGAGCGACAATGCTTCGCCAGCCAAACTCCGTGAAGATATAGTAACGAACAATCTTTTTGGCGTCGACGTCCTCAAGGACCCGGTTACACACTGCCAACGCTCTCTGACCAAATGGGTCAACGATACCAAGGATGACTCTCGAAAACATTCAGTAATCGATCTTACTGGACAGATCAAGAGAGGGAACAGTCTTGTTGGAAGTGTTCGAGAAACCTCACCTCGTCAAGACTACAACCCAGTTGCTCATATTCAACCATTCCATTGGCACAGGGAGTTCCCCGCAACCTTCCAAGACAAAGATGCTGGATTCGACTTAATAATTGGCAATCCGCCTTACGGAAATATCCTCTCAGGTGAGGAGAGGAGAATCATTCAATCAAGCTACGACACAGATGTGAGCGGGGGACGGTCTGGGAGTTGGAATGTTGCGGCCCTCTTCGTAGCCAGATCAAGGATGTTAATGAAAAAAGAGGGCCAGCTTGGGTTTCTATTACCGAACAGCATCCTTAGAGTAGGACAGTTCTCAAAGATCCGCGACTTCATACTGAAAGATATGCAGCTGTGGGAGATTGTCGACGAGGGCAATCCATTCACGGACGTTATGTTGGAGATGGTAAGCGTCTTCTGCAAGGTCGGTCGAGATGAAGGCAAACATGATGTCAGAATTGTATCTAGGAGGAAAGGAGTGGAAGGAATATACGATGTGCCTTGGGAGATACTAGCATCCTGCAGAATCTTTCCACTCTACTTCGATGACATCTACCAGAAAATCTTTGACGGTGCCAAACGAAGTATCTTGACTGCATCAAGAGGGCGAGATATTCCGTCACAACACGTGAACACAAAGAAGGGTCACAGTTTCCCAGTTCCGTATGCAACAAAGGGCCGGAGCGTCAAACGCTATCGTCTGGACTTCGACCATATCCTCTACGCGAATGATTGGTTCGATGATAACCCTGCATTCAGGGACTCCTTCGAAAACGAGTTCCTAATTGCGACCAAGAACTATCCGTACCCAAGGTGTGTCATGAAACCGAAAGGGGTCTTGCACGGAGGAGGGGCAGTAAGAATAGGACACGTCGAAGGGGATCTTAACGCCAGAGCCATCGGGATGATCCTAAATTCAAGACTTGCTAGGTATGTCTGCACACGCTACTTGACAAATTACTCCCAACTCACCACATGTCTCAATACTGGTATCATCGATGACATGCCAATGAAGTTCCCAGATGATCCAGGACCTTATGCCTTAATCTTTGACACCCTTCAAGATCTACACACTGGCAGGATACCAGACCATCAAGCGAGTAGTGTGACCTGTTTGGAGTCGATTGCCGACGCGCTGGTGTATGAATTATACCTTAGGAAACCTAAGAGCTTGTTTCTTGCAGTCAAGGATGTTCTACAAGGGTACGAAACTGGTACAGAACCAGAGGATCTATGTCAAGCCCTTGGAAGCTCGAAACTGAAAGAGAAAGTGGATGATATCATGAATGACCATCTGGTCAAACGTATTGAATCTTCTCCACGAATGCGATGATAATGCGAGAGTTCGTAGATGCTGATGCTTAAATAAGACTCAGAAACAGGTTGACGAGAAGCGCGATGACTGAAAGCAAACATCCCGGTCAAAATTCGAATGACCCCGAAGACATGGCTGAAGAGATTGTAGATGCTGTCTTCGAGGAGTCGGGAGAGGATGTGGGGGATGGACTAACCCGAAAAGAAAAAGAGCTTGAGAAGAAGAAAGAGGACGAGAGAACTAGGAAAGCTCGAAAGCTGAAGAAGCAGCTTCGGAAAAGGGAGCTTGGTGTGCTGCACTATAGGTGGCCAGCAGCAATCCTCGTATTCTCGGGGTTGCTTGCGATATGGACTGAGTTTTTGGCCGTCATGGTACATCCTCCTGAACTAGGCTTCGACACTTACCTCGAAGCCCTTGTGCTTACAGGAAATGGATTCTTTCTGTTCCCAGTCCTAGCAGGCATCTTGCTTATCATATCAGGAGTGCTAGCTTACAACTACCCACGGGCACCCTACATATCGATTATCCCGGCGATGATGATGGTGATGGCTGGAGCAATGGTATACTTCTTGGTGAGCTTCGCACTAGCAGCTGACCCGAATTTGGAGGGCCAAGTTTTTGCGACAGGTGTGCCTGTCACCATGTTCATGATTGCCATTGTTGCGTTGTTCTCCATTGCCCTGCGCGAGAAGGAGTAACTCACGGCGTCTAATCTATTAGGAAATCTTCTAGCCGTCCTTCCTGCTCCAGCTGCTGCATCCAGTCTATTCGGTCCCCTTGAGTAGGATTCTTCATCAGTTCGAGTATTGTATCAACGGAATCTGGGGGGTGCTTATGACTAGTATCAATCTCGATGACCTTTGCTTCACCAAATGAATCTAGAGCATCCAGTTGGCAAACACCAATTACCTCGGCCTCGACATTCTCATTGACCTTTGATTCGGTGTATCCGCGTTTTGCAAGACGTTCGCGAAGAACAGCAGGGTGTACTCGAAGGATGAAGACAATCTCGACGGAGCCGCCGGGAACAAGATCAATATAGTGGCCCTCGACTATCACCCTCTTTCGCTTCTCTTCCACTTCCTTGATTATCGCATCAACAAGGCAGTCCTCGTTAATGATGCCAGTGTCCCGGACCTTATCTTTCATTGACACGCATCCTGCCTTGTCTGCCAGTGTGGCCAGTGAGATGACCTCAACGCTAAGCTTTGCTCCGAGAATGGAGGCAACCTTTGTCTTCCCTGTACCAGGCGAGCCTCCAATGAGAATGACACTCATGATATCAAATTGTATGCAGATGCCAAATAAGGGATTTGTATCTGGGGTCAGGAATCGTCTGCTGCATAAGTGATAAAAGAAGACTGAATGTCTGTGACCAATAGTATAACTGGCAAACGTGATTGTAATCATGACCGAGGGAGGATTTCAACCGCAGTGCATTCGAGAGTTTGAGCCCTCAGATATGGAGGCGGTTATTGTCATCAATCGCACGAGTCTTCCTGAGAATTACCCGGACCAATTCTTTTTAGGCCTTCATTACCACGCACCAAAGGGATTCCTCGTTGCCATCGAGGATGGTCGTATTGTCGGATACATCATGTGCAGAATTGAGAGAGGCATCTCAAGCTTCGGACGATTCCCAGTCAAGAAAGGACATATTGTTTCAATAGCTGTTGCAGACGAATGTAGACACCACGGCGTGGGAACCAAGCTGATTAAGGCCGGGATGGAAGGCATGGCATTATATGGTGCAGCCGAGTTCTTCCTTGAAGTTAGAAAGGCCAATGAGGCAGCCACCGGAATCTACGAGAAGCTTGGATATGAGATAAAGCGGGTCTTGAAAGGATACTACAGAGATGGAGAAGATGCCTATCTCATGGTTAAGAAGCATGTCAGTAATGCACCGGAAGTAGCGGTTCATGACACACAGAATTGAGGTTCCGCTTGTCCCAGAGTGTGCGGCATGCATAATACACAGCCTGGGTACCCTGATTCCGCTACTGACCGAGAATGAAGATGAGCGTTTCAGGCTATTCGCATTGGCGTATTCCCGGTTGGCAGCTGGCTTCCAGAATAGGACAGATCCTGCACCTCTATCTATCGAGCTCTATCGAGAGCTCTACGAAATCAGTGGTGTGAAAGATCCTTACCGCGAGTTGAAAGCTCAGAGCATTGAAGCAGCCAAGGAGGCTCTACCTGCAGTAGAGAGAATTGTGCTTGGATTCTCTGGCTACGAAAGACTGAGAGCGGCTCTTGCCGCATCCATCGCAGGAAACGTGATTGACTTCAATACTGCGGGTCATGAAACCAATCTCTCCGAGTTGGAGGAAACGTTCACTCAAGTAATGGATGACGGTTTCGGGTTGGATGACTCTCGTCATCTGTGGCAGACTCTTATCGCCAGACAAGGAAACCTTCTCTTTATTGCAGATAATGCTGGTGAGAACCTGTTTGACATTCCATTGCTGCATCTTCTTGTGAAGCTCGGGTGGAGTGTGACCTATGTGGTTAAAGGCAGACCGATGATCAACGACGCCACAGAGGAGGATGTCAGAGGAACTGAAACTGAGAAGCTGGCAGACATTTCGAATACTGGAGCATGGGCACACGGAGTGCCAAGGCAGTGGGTCAGTAAGGAGTTTCTCAGGAAGGTTGATTCAAGCGATTTGGTACTCTCCAAGGGACAGGCCAACATTGAAACATTTCCGGAGATTCAGCGAGAAACCAATGTGGAAACCTACTACATTCTCAAAGGCAAATGCCCGCATATTTCTCAAGCAATAGGAGCCAAGAAGGGAGATAACATCGTGCTTCGGAGACCCATCCTTGATGAGTGAAAGAATGTCCTAAGCCTGCGTTTCTGACAACCTTTTTATCCCTCCATAATTGCGGCATGGTGTATCGCCTGATGGACGGAAGACAACGCTTAAATGCAATTCAGAAGACGAAGTGCATGTACAGTTTTATCTGGCTAGTCGAATTAGGATGCGGACTAGGTGGAGGATGTAGATAATGAGTCAGCAACCGATAATTGTCCTCAGAGAAGATACTGAGAGAACACGTGGGCGTGATGCTCAGAGAAACAACATCATGGCTGCAATTGTGATTGGTGAGGCAGTCAAGTCAGCGCTAGGGCCTAAGGGCATGGATAAGATGCTAGTTGATTCCTTTGGGGATATCACCGTAACCAATGACGGAGCAACCATTCTGAAGGAGATGGACGTGGCACACCCGGCCGCCAAGATGGTTATTGAAGTCAGCAAGACCGTAGACCAGGAGGTTGGCGACGGCACAACCACAGCCGCTGTTTTAACTGGTGAATTGCTCAAGAAAGCTGAAGGGCTCTTGGACCAAAAAATCCATCCGACAACCATAATCAGTGGTTACAGGAAAGCTGCTAAGATGGCATACGATGTCATTGAAGAAGAATCTGAAACAGTAGATCCGTCCAGCTCAGGCTACAAGAAACTGCTCATTGATGCGGCGAAGGTAGCCATGTCAAGCAAGTTTGTAGCCGCATCGAGTGACCAGCTCTCCAAGGTCGTGGTCGATGCCATCCTCCTTTTGAGCAAGGATCTAGCCGAGGGTGAAGATGTCGACCTGAATGACTTGCCCCGTCAGAAGCAACAGGGAATGTCAGTTGATGAAACGGAACTAGTCAAGGGTCTGGTCTTAGATAAGGAGATAGTTCACCCAAGTATGCCGAAGAAGATAGAGCAAGCCAAGATAGCGCTTATAGAATCAGCACTCGAAGTCACCAAAACAGAGTTTGATGCAAAGATTCAGATAACTGATCCCACTGCGATGCAGAACTTCCTCGACGAAGAGGAGCGCATGCTCAAGAGCATGGTCGATAAGATAGTGGAATCAGGAGCGAACGTTGTAATTGCCCAGAAGGGCATTGATGATGTGGCACAGCATTATCTTGCAAAGAATGGCATCCTTGCGGTGCGCAGAATCAAGAAGTCGGATGTCGAACGCATTCACAAGGCTACTGGGGCAGTAATCGTATCCAAGATCCAGAACCTCACAAAGGCCGATCTTGGTAAAGCGAAGATTGTGGAGCAGAGGTTTGTAGGCGAAGATAAGATGCTCTTTATTGAGGGAACCCCCAAGAGCTCTGTCGCTACACTGATGGTGCGCGGAGGAACCAGTCACATAGTTGATGAAGTTGATCGTGCCCTGAACGACGCCTTGTACGTCGTGCGCGATATAGTCATTCATCCCAAGATTACTTATGGTGGTGGTGCGCTCGCGAGTGCAATAGCAACGCGGTTGCGCAAATACGCATCGTCACTTGAAGGACGAGAGCAGTACGCGGTCAACGCATTCGCTGATGCTGCCGAGGTGATTCCAGTTACCCTTGCAGAGAACGCAGGACTTGATCCAATCGACATTCTCGTAAGCCTCAGGTCTGCTCATACCGAAGGCAAGTCAACCTATGGTGTAGACATCACCAAGGGCAAGGTGCGGGATATGAAACAAACTCGCATTATTGAACCAGCGCTCGTCAGTAAACAAATCGTCATGTCAGCCTCCGAGGCGGCACAGATGATTTTGAAGATTGATGATGTCATAGCCAGCAAGGGAATGGGCGACATGGGCGGCCCAGGCGGTCCAGGAGGACCTGGCGGCGAGGACTTCGACGACGAATAGAAGCAGCTAAGCGAGATACTCTAACTGGTGTTGAATATGTCAAAAGGCCCCGAACCCGAAAAGACAGATGAAACAGAAACACAAGAGCCGATTAATCCGGCTGTAATCTTCGTCAATATACCTGGAATAGGACCCAAGACTGCAGAAAAGATGGTGGAGGCTGGCTTTGATTCATTGGAGAAGATATCCAAATCGAAGGCTGAAGATCTTGCCTTAGCTGTACCAGGCATCAGTGTTAAAAAAGCTGAAACATATGTAACCGGGTCAAAAGCCTTAGCGGAAGCCATCGCTTCAGGAGCCGTAGACATAACAGGGAAGGCGAAAAAGGCCAAGAGAAAGAAGGCAGCGGAACCAGATCCAGATAAACACGAACTTCCGCCTGCTGAGCAAATCGTCCGTGCTGAAAAGAGAAAGTCATTGGAAACGGGGCTTGACCGAGAGAGGACGAAGATGGGAATTCCATTCGGACCCAAGTGGCTCACGAGATTTGAGAGGGCTAGAATCATCGGTGCACGTGCTTTGCAGATCTCAATGGGTGCACCAATTCTTGTGAACGTAAAAACTGCACCAAGCGGCCTATTCGCTCTTGCCGAACATGAGCTCAAAGCAGGAATTCTCCCGATCACTCTCAGGAGATCCCTTCCGACTGGGGAGTATGCAGATATTCCACTTCAAACACTGTTGAAGAGCACGAGGCTGGATTGAATCCTGCCTTAACCATCCTTTTTTCTTTGCACCTCCATGTATTTGCTGCTGTTGTGGTCAGGCATTATCTCTATTGCCTAGCGCAAGATTTAAACCGCGTTGACTTAATGCCCGTGTTGGTGACAACGATGAATGCTGGTGGCTTAGTTCATCTATTTCTTTAAGGACGCCGTAGTCCTTCCGGCCATCGCGTCACGTTGCCGTTCGAATATCCGGGAGGTTTCAGAGTGAGTGACCTAAGAACAGTTAGAGGCATGCGAGACGCCATGGGTCCCAACATAAGGGTCCGAGACTATCTTGTCAAAACAGCAGTTGAGGTCTTCCGTCTGTACGGCTACGAACCCCTTGATTCTCCAGTGATGGAGCTGTGGGAAACGCTTTCCGCCAAGGGAGGCGAAGAGATTGAGGCTGAAACATTCAAGTTTCTGGATAAGGGGGAGCGGGAGGTAGGTCTCAGATTTGACCTCACTGTTCCTCTCGCGCGCATCGTCGCGTCAAACCCCCATTTGCCCAAGCCATTCAAGCGATATGCTGTGGGCAAGGCTTGGAGGTATGACAGACCGCAAGCGAGTCGATACAGAGAGTTCATGCAAGCTGATGTGGACGTAATTGGCTCAGCTAGTCCAGCTGCTGATGCGGAAGTAGTCCTTGTTGCTCTTGAGTTCGCGAGGCGAACCATTGAGGACAACTATGTGATGAAGATAAACAACAGGAAAGTCCTCAAGGGACTCACAGAGAGAGCAGGTGTCAAAGACAGTCTGGCTCATGAATGCTTCCGAGCCATTGACAAACTCGATAAGATCGGAAGAGATGGCGTGGTCGATGAGTTGAGGGCAAGAGGGATTGGCGAGGAAGAAAGCGAATTCCTGTTGGACGCAATCAAACTCAAAGGCACCGGACTCAACACGCTTGATGAATTCCGAGGATTGCTAGAGGGTTCTGAAATCGGAATCGAGGGTGTTGATGAGCTTGTGCGAATGGCGGAAATCTTTGAGGAGAGTGGCGTTAGCGATCTCACCGAATTCGACATGTCCCTAGCAAGAGGCCTTGACTACTACACCGGAGCAGTCTTTGAAGCCAGGTATCTTGGCAAACCCAATATAGGCTCGATTGCAGGAGGCGGTCGATACGACGCGCTCATCGAGCGATTCGGAGGTCAATCCACTGCTGCGACTGGGATTTCTCTGGGCATCGACAGGATAGTGGATATACTACTGTTCAGAGGATTGGGCGAGAAACTCATATCTCAGCTTGATGTCTTCATTGCTCCAATCAAGCAGCCAATGGTCAAATACGCAATGAAACTCCGAAATGGACTAGTCAAGGCAGGAATATCGTGTGAGGTAGATCTTATGGAAAGGCCTCTCAAGAAATTGCTGGAGCAAGCAGACGCCAAGAATGCACGTTTCGTTGTGATTGTCGGAGCTAGGGATCAAGAGAAAGGAGAGGTAAGCTTGAGAAACATGGGTACTAAGGAAACCCAGCAAGTGAATCCTGACAATCTAGTGAACATCATCCGCGAAAAAGGGAATGCCCGTTGAGGCGAAGGCGTGTTTCATAGTTTGCAGGAGAACCAAAAGCTTTTCTCAAGCCAAGCTAGAAGGAGTTGATGGGATAGCTAATGGTTCGACTGCCGGTTGTTGCTGGATCATTCTATGAAGGACATGAAGCCATTCTAGTTCAGAGGCTCGAGAGCTGCTTTCTGGGAGAACTTGGCCCGGGCAGATTACCTGAGGGCGAGCTTGGCACATCAAGGAGCATAAAGGCGCTGATTGCACCGCACGCGGGGTACATGTACTCCGGGATGGCTGCAGCTCATTCATACCTTAGGCTCTTCGAAGATGGAAGACCAGGGCACATTGTGATTCTCGGTCCAAACCATACTGGCATTGGACATAGGCTTGCAGTTTGCGCAGAGGATTGGCAGACGCCGTTGGGTGCAGTCAGATATGATACCGAACTTGGCCCTGCGATTGTAGACGAGAACCCCATCGCTACAGTGGACTGCATCGCGCATAGCAGAGAACATTCAATCGAGGTTCAACTACCATTTCTTCAGTACACGCTTGGGGAGGGACTGAGCTTCGTACCGATATGTATCAGCGACCAGTCGTATCAAGCCTGTGAGTCCATTGGCAAGACAATAGCAAAGCTTGCTGATGAGATGGACATCCTTGTGATTGCTAGCACGGATTTCACTCACTTTGAGTCGGCCGACAGCGCGCAGAAGAAAGACAACCAAGCTATGGAATACTTGGAGTACATGGACCCCGAAGGCTTCCTCGGGTTTGTCAAGAAACACCGATTGAGCATTTGTGGCGCTGGGCCAGTGGCTGCCGCCATGGTGTTCGCAAAAGAGAGAGGTGCAGCATCGTTCAGACTCCTCAAGTACACGAACTCGGGGGACATCACTGGTGATAAGAGCAGTGTAGTAGCCTACGTTGCCGCTGAGATTGTGTAGGCGTCATCAGTCAGTAATCTGTGAACCATTCTCTGTAGCGGATTCTGTTTGAACCACCTAGCAAACAGGCTTTGTGCTCATGGGGAGCCCTACCCACGCAGCCACACCAGCGGCAGCCGCTGCCTCTGCGTCAATAATTAGACTCACTACTGAAGTGCCTAGATGGTCGCAAAGATAACCTCCAAGCAAGGGGTCAACAACATAGGCACTGTTGCTTACCGCACCATATGCACTCATGCAAGCACTAAGACCTACCTCATGCCGCCAGAGGAAAACGATGTTTTCTGCTGAGCATCGGCTTCAGACCTAACAGAGTCCACAGGACTAGACGCTCACCGTGGAACGCTTCTTGCTCCTTTTCATCTTTCCCAAATCGAATGTTGAGTGACTGGCTACCCTTCGATAATCACGCGACTGACGCCCGGTATGGAAGTCAGAGCCTCTATTGCGGCTCCTTTCATTGGTTTTTCAGTCACAACCTTCAAACAGGCCTCTTCGCAAATAGCAGCATCCTCAGCCAGCACTTGGCGTATCGAAACACCATGACCCGATATAGTTGAGGTGACTTGTGATAGAATACCGGGATCCTCAGGACTCTCTACGTAGATTGTCACAACCCCATATCCCAGAAGTTTCGCCACCTTCTCAAGCGATGCTCCTGCTGGACGAATTAGGGAGAAGAACTTGAAGATGCCCTCGTCATTGCAGACATCCTCAGTTGTTGCGCGAACGGTTCGCCTATCTACATCTAGCGCGTCACCTATCGCCTTGAGAGGTATCCGCACGTCCCTGCATTTGATAACTCCCGGGGCTTCGATGTGGAAACCGTGACAAATCAACGCTCTCGCAACTTTCAGCCTGAAAGGCATATCACTGAAACGCTCGACAATCTGCTGCCACATTGGTACGGCATCCTCAAAACGTCAAATTAAACGTTCAATGCCTTTTCCATAAGCACTTCATCGATAAAGCCTTTCGGCATCCTGAAATGACGCGCTCTTCGCCCCACAATTCGATAACTGAGTGACTCATAGAGTGACAAAGCCATCGAATTACTCTCGAAGGTGCTTAGAACAATCTTCTCGTACTCCCTTTCAACAGCGGCAGTTTCTGCCTTGAGCATTAGCGCCCGACCCACACCGATATTTCTAAAATCGCTGAGAACTATAATTCCCAATTTGGCAACATGCTGCGACGCCGTCCACTCCTCTGGCTGAAGCGTTAGGTGCCCGGCATACAAACCATCCACATGCGCAACTAGCAGAACCTCTCTGCAATGATAAGTGCGCTGAATCCAAGTCACCCAATCAGCAACAGATGCGTTGGGTGCAAGGGGAGGTAACCACAATCCCTCCTCGACTACCTGCCGAAAGCCGCTATGAAGGTCTCTTGCATCTTCTGGATTGGCATGGCGTGTGGTTATTATTCTGCCATCCTTAGACTCCAACTGAGTTGGATTCATGAGAGAACCTCCGCTCAAGTGCCATTTGGCCAGATAGAAAAGGATTGTTGTGTGACGTAGCTCTCATGTCAAGTCGCTAGACGCGTTTTAGCATTGGAATATCTACCCTCACGCCCGGTCGAGGAAGCGAACAGGCATAAACTCGGTCCAGGTCAATAACGCCAACGCTATCACTAATCACTCCAAAAGTACCCTTCACTTGAAATGCGGCTGGTTCAAGCGTGACGAGAGATACCGCTACTCGTTGACCATCCTTGAGTTCAAGGCCCCTTCGTTTTTCCTCGCTTCTATGCACAACAAGTCGGTTTGAAGATGCCGGGACAATGCCAAATGACGGGAACAGCGAGGGATAGCCATCATCCTCCACAAATGCAATCGCCTTTACTGCTGCCATCAGGCCGAAACGCTTCAGGATATTCCTAGGCATGTTGCCTTCATCGGTCTTAACTGTTGGAATCTTTCTAGCGGCTAGCTTCGCCTTGACGTACGATGACAAGACCGACAGCTTTGAGATTTTATAGTTGGGACTAGACCATAGAGGGTGTGCCACGCCAACCGAACGTGCACCTGTATACTGATTGTATTGGAAGAGCGGTGTCATTGCGATGAACTCGTAGATTTCGTCATTCCTGTGATACGACTCAAAATCAGCCCGAATCATCCAATTATCAAGGTCAGTAGTCATCACTAGAAGTCCAAGCTCGTTGTTACCGGCCTCAAGATTCTTTCTAGTCTTATTATTCATGAACTCGCCATAAACGAGCCTCCTACCGTCGGGGTATACAGTCCACGACATGACTAGGGCGATATTTGGCTCGCCAGTGTTATCTTTGGTTGCCATAAACTTGGGGTTCTCAAGAGGTTTCATTGTTTCAACTAGCTCTTCAGATAATATTTCAACCACAGCGATTGACCTCCTTGTTTGGAATAGTCATTGATTTCTTGTTAGACTTATGATTGGTCATTCCGGACCAGTGCACGTTCGACACACCCCGCTCAGTAGCGATTGAACAGAGCTTGTCCATTGCGCCCTCGCTCATTAGGTCATAATCTTTCAAGGGGTACTCAAGGCCAAACAGTGCATACTTGTCCAGGCACATCTTGTTGAACGCGAGAAGATCGTATCGTTCCGCATTAGGCAGCTCTTTGACAATGAAATCTGCGATGGCATGGATGTTATCTGCACTGTCAGTGTGACCAGGAATGACGGGGGTTCGAACCCACATGGTTTTTCCGCTTGATGTTACTTGGCGGGCGTTTTGCAGTATTCTTCCCAATGGTACACCGGTGTACTCCTCATGCTTCGCTGGATCCATTTGCTTCAAGTCGTACAGCACCATGTCAACATTTTCAAGCAGTTTCTCCATCACATTCTCGCTGCAGTATCCGCAGGTATCCAAGGCAACATGGATGCCCTTCTCTCTTAGACCTGAAGCAATTTCTGTGACGAAATCAGCTTGGAATGTAGGTTCCCCTCCGGAAATCGTCACACCGCCACCAGAGGTTTCAAAGAACGTCTTGTCACGGATGAGCTCCTCAACTAATGCATTGGCATCCCAAGTTTCGCCCATCAATTTAATCGCGCCTGTGGGGCAGGCACTCACGCAACTTCCACACGCAATGCAGTTCTCGCGGTCAATCTGCATACCTTCAGGTGTGAGCTGTAGAACCTCCTGCAAGCAAGCTTCGATACACGCTTCATCCCCGATGCACTTCGAAGCATACCAGACAATCTGCGGTTCCGCATTGATTGTTTCGATGTTGTGACACCAGCTACAGCGAAGGGGACAGCCCTTCATGAAGACAGTTGTCCTAATACCTGGACCGTCCTCCGTAGAGCATCTTTGGATGTTGGTAATGGTACCACTTGTTGCAGTCATTACACAGTATGCTCCGTTCTTGCAATGATTTCCGCTTGAAGCTCTCGTCCTATTTGAGTGAAGAAAGCATTGTATCCAGTTACGCGGATTAGCAGATTTGAATACTGGTCAGGATTCTTCTGTGCATCCCTAAGAGTTTCTGCATCAATAACATTGATTTGCACCGCGGTGCCGCCTACTTTGTTGTACGCTCTTAGGAGCGCAGCGAGCTTCTCAATATGCTCGCGGGTTCGGACCATGGAGGGACTGATTGTAATTGTATGAGATGCACCATTTGGAACCACTTCGAGACCCAGCTTGCCTACAGATCGTATTGATGCAGTGGGACCCCTTGCGTCCATCCCCTGAACTGCGCCAACGCCACCAGAGAGAAATTCGCCTCGACGACGCCCATCCGGAGTAGCGGCAGTCAAAGGAGCAAGAGGGATGTAATAGTTCCAGCTAAGATAGCCAGCACGGTATTTCCGACCTGTATATGGATTGCTGCGTTTGAAGGCCTCTTCAGCCCAAAACTCTGTAAGCTCTCGTGCAATCGAGTCAGCGTAATCATCATCGTTGCCGAATTTGGGGGCTTTCGATCTCAGGAGTTGCCGCGTTTCTTCAAAGCCCTCAAAATTGGCTTCAAGTGCCTTGAGTAGATGTTCCATTGTCAGACGTTTATCTTCATAGACCAGCTTCTTGACTGCAGCGACGGCGTCTGCTAAAGTGGCGATGCCCATTCCTTCCAGTGTTATGAAGTTCCAGTCGGTTCCGCCTTGATTAACATCTTTCCCACGCGCGGCACAACCATCCATTAGAGCACTCAAATATGGAACTGGTTGATACTTAGCTCGAAGCGTATCAGCCATGTTGCCGCAGTCAATCAGAAGTTTGACCGTGTGGGCCAGTTGTTTATTCACTGCTGCCATGAAGTCTTCAGAAGTCGTGAATTTCAAAGGATCACCAGTCTTGGGACCCACCTGCTTTCCCGTAGTAACATCCTTGCCATTATTCAGCGCAAGCTCAACAGCCTTGGCAAGGTTGATGTTCACGTCCACAGTTCCAGATCGATCGTTCCCTTGCATTGTGTTCTCAAGACAGCCAACAATACCGTAATCCCAAGCCTCTTCTCGTGGCACCCCTTGCCAGACCATTCCGTCAATGCTGTGTTCGTCGAAGTTCATGAGAAACGGTGAACCCTGAGCCTTTGCGATCATCTCGGCGACGCGCAGAAGGAACTCCTGTGGAGTATTCTTGTGCAAGCGGATGTTAGGTTTGGGCTCGAGAAGGTTCATCTCATCGATTACCTCGAGAGCAAGCCAAGTCAAGTCATTTGTCATATCTTCGCCATTCGGTCCGCAACCACTCAGAGTCATTAGCTGTCCGAAACTAGAGTTGATTCCTTGGTTAATTCCGAGGCTTCCTTGGAAGTCATACACATAGTTGTGCTTTATCCAGTAGCACTCCATTAGCTCCTTGGCCTCTTCACGAGTCATCTCTCCGGATTCGATGGATGAACGGTAATAGGGATACATGTACTGGTCCCATCTGCCATGTGAGAGTCCTGCACCTGGATAAGATTCCGCGGCCATGACAAGCATGTGGGTTGTCCATATCGACTGCAAAGCTTCCCAGAAGGTTTCCGCAGGCTCCCAGGGTACTTTGCTACAGATGCGTGCGATCTCCTCAAGCTCCTCCTTGCGCCGCGAATCGGACTCGACCTCAGCCAGTTGTTGAGATTCCTTGGCATATCTCTGGTTGACAGCACGTGCCGTTTTGCATGTTAGAATTAGTGCCTCAACGAACTCCCTATGTTCTGCTGAAATTGGCTGTTTTAGTATATTCTCATACTCCTCCACCAAGCCACGGAAACCCACTCGAAGGACCTTCGCGTAGTTGGGAATGATGTGTCCAGGAGCAGCACATGCAGTCCCTACGCCGAACTCGTTGAGACGGCTGGCCTCCTTGAACCACTTGTTCATCTCCTTGTTCCGTTTTTTCGCCTCGCCCTTATTCAATGCCCTTGAGAGAGCTGTGTTGAAATTGAAGCCCACTATCATCTCACCATCGAGGATGAGCGTGGGCATGTAGTGCGTCATTGCTTCATGGAACACAATAGCCCTGCGCATTTGCAGTGTGTGATCCCAGAAATCATCAGGAAGTTCGAGGTCAATTGCCATAGCGCTTAGGGATTCTCTAACAGATGCCAGAAACATGTAGAGGGATGGCTCGTTTGCCCAGTCATGGAATGAGTACACTTGGTCCCAGGGAGCCCCTGTTGAGAATGCGTAAGGCTCGTTCGTTTCAGTTCGTTCATCAAAGGAGTAGAATTGTTCCCGCAGCTTCTTCACTCTTGAAGAGAGATTCTCGGAATGCGACCACACATCTATGGGAGTTGCTTCATCGCTGTCAACAGTCATCTGCTACACCACAGTAGAGCTCAATAAATTCCGTGACTGGTGCCCTATAACAATATAGTTGTACAACTATGAAACTGGCGCTAGCTTTAAAAACGGACTCAGAATTCTGGCCCAACGGCCCGACCTCAGGTCACGAATTGTCAGGAAGGCTCCACGATGAGAAAGACAAGTACACTAATGGCGCTCATAATCATATCAGCATTGATGGTTGGATCAATCCGAATGCAGCCTTTGGCCGAGTCGGATGCTGAAGGTCTAACTGGAATTGGATTCTCATCACGGTCAATGATTAGAGCGGGCTTTGATTCAGAGAATATCTCCATTGCGCTCGTGCCAACAATAGCGAACCAGAGCACCGTGTCTGGTACGTTCAATATGACAGTCAATGTCACCTCTGTCAATGGTCCATTGAATCTCACCCTATTCATAGAGGGAGAGATCTATGCCGACTACAATCAGACCCTCATAAGCGCCGGATCACATAACGTCACGGTAAACACGACAATTCTGTCCGAGGGGAATCTAAACTTCACAATGCTGTTTGAGAATGGAACCTTTACGCCACCAGATAGAGAGAGCTACACATTGGTGTTCACCGTCGATAACCATGGCCCACCGATTCTGCAATTGATAGGACCGGAAACTGATTCTACACTTACGGGCCTTTCAGACCTGTTAGTCAACATCTCGTCAGACTACTCTCAAGTTCATGTTAACGTCACTGTCAACGACGAGATAACACAGGAGTATAATCAGACCCTGGTTTCCGTTGGATTAACGAACCTGACCATCAACTGTAGTCGCTACGAAAACGGCGTCTTCGATGTTGGGATTACGGTATACACCGAGGAAGGGCTTGAAGTTTCGATAGTAAGAAGCTATTACTTCCTCGACTATGTATTCTTCTTTGTGAGGGGTCTTGCACACTATGACGCGATTTCAGGAAATGCTGAGATTGAGATTGTTGTGAAAACACCCTTCGAGCATGTAACACTATCAGTACTTGCTGATGGCATTCAAGCCTCTGACGTAGCGAATATCACCATTCCCGCAGGAAGGTCCACCTTTAACCTCAATGCAACTGGTTACTCAGAGGGAGAGCATGACTTCACATTCAAGGCCTATGATCACTTGGGGCACATGTACGCGACCATGTTGACTCTTGTTGTAGACAACCACGGTGCGCCTATTGTGGAATTCATTGGCTCAGAGCAGATGGTTGTAGGCCTTGCTGAGTTCACGGTGGACATCACCACAACATGGGACACAGCCAGCATGACTGTTTATGTTGATGGAGATGAGGTTGCTGGCCTCGTGAACGTCACAGTAACAGCCGGCGAGAACACGTTCCTCATTGATGTGGGCAATTACACGAAGTTCGAGCACGACGTTAAGGTCGTCATTACCACCGACGAAGGAGAGAATGGGGAGGTCGAGAAGACGTTCGGCTTTGCTTCATTCCGGATTGAGGAAATCGGTAGTTTGCTTCTTCTCCTTGGAATTGCTGTTTTCATACCCTTATGGCGAAAGAAGAATGGTCAACCAATCAAGCCAGTCCTGATCGTGGACTTAATCTTCATTATCGTGATTGCAGTAGTATTTCTCGCTCTTGGTGTGACAACATATCCGTTGATGGTATGGCATTTCAATCTGAGCAGTATCTGGGCAATTGGTATTGCGCTTGTCTTTGCAAACTGGACAATTCCGTTTGTGATGGGCGAATCAGACTAGCTTCGTGAGAGGGATGCTCCTCACAAGCTGAGAAGACCAGCGGGTGAGGCGCCCATAAGATTGAACCTTGTCGCTTGGGATCCTCGATGTAACAGTTTGTGCCTTCAACTGAATGGCTACTCTAGCAGTTCGAGATACGACAACATCGAAGTACGGCGCCCCACTCACAGTAATGTCTGCTACAAACATGGCTGTCCTGTTCCCATAGTCTGCGCAGACGCCCACGCCGACGAGAGCATCCTTAGAATAGAACTCGAAAAGCTCACCCCGTCGTCCACCATCAACGACTGCGCTTGCGGTTTCTGCAAGAAGACCGGGATATGCGATATTGGAAAACAGCATCGACTTCGGGAGCTTTGTGACGTCCTCAAGACGCATTGTGCTGATTTTGGTTGTCTTCTTGATAGGTATCTTCGACGGAGAAGTGTCAATATCCATTAAAGAGCCCCTTGCGAACCAGTTCAATTTCATCCAGAAGTTGTAAGTATCAGGAGGTGAAGTGGCAACCAAACGACCAACCTTCTTGGCCTTGAGTGCACTCTCGGCAGCTGCCACCAGCTTTGTGCCTATCCCTTTCTTCTGATACCGCACATCGACTCCGATGTCAGTTATGATGCCAATCCTTCCGGCTACGGGATTCTTCTCAACACGGAATAGAACCTCACCAACAACGCGGTCTTTCACCTCAACCACTAGCCAGCCCCATTTTTGAAAGCCAATCCCTCGGTGCGCTGCCTTCACTTGCTCAACAGTGGTGTATTTCTCAGTCCAATGTGTGCTCATGTACACATCTAGGAGGTCTTTGCAATCGCGCATGCCGCCCTGTCGGATAGTTAGCATTGTTGAACTCCCTTGGAAGTGTACAAGGCTCCAGTGCTGGGGTCGCAAAATAAGGCTGTGTAACACAGGTTTGAATGTGAATCACCAATCTATCCTAGAGAGCCTCAATAAGATCAACGCAATGATTAGCGAGGGAAATAGCATCCTTTCCGAATAAATAGAGGATGGGCTCAACACCAATGCCGCCGGGAACATGGAGCGCAGGCAATCGCGGAACTCGCTTCTGTGCCTTGATAAGACGAGTGGCTGCGCTTGAGATACGTTTTGGATCAACTGCAGGACTCTCGAGTCTGAGAACCTTGAACCCATTAGACTCGGCGGCTCGAACTACGTTTTCATTTCCACTCACACACAGGCAAGCCCGCACCCTTGGCCAAGAACTCTTGGCCCACAAAAGCAGCTCTGCGGTGTGAGCAGATGCCCCAAACCGAGGTCCAAAAAGAACGCGCGCCCGTCCTCCCACCATCGTTATCCGTCCTGGCACGCCTGCAACATCATCAATCGATTTTGCGGTTTCATCACACGCAACTATGTTCGCTCGCACTTGAGGCATGATTCGATCAAACCCAGATGCTTGTTCTATCACACGAACAGCAGCAGCCATATCGCCAATAACACGCGCTCGTCCTGAGAACCTAGGTTCAGTTCCTCCCAGCAGTTCAGCACAAATTTGACAATCAATCTCTTTCAGCTCATTGAATCGCTCTTTGTGACTTTCACAAATATGAGACCCAATTCGTAGCAACATGCAAGTGGAGCAAATCGCCTTAATCTTATCAGCAGCTGAGAATTCGTCTGACAGTGCCATCTCAGCTAACTTGCAAGCCAATGATGAAACCTCATCAATGGGTGTACTCTTCGCCTTAGGTTGGCTCAGATATTTACTCACAGCTGCCTGTGTGATGTTCATTCTCCGTGCAATCTCACTTTGAGAGAGACCTGTCTGGCTAAGCTCTCTTGCCAACTGTGCCCTCACGGACGGAAGGAACTCTCTCTGTACCAGCTCACAGGGGGGTCTCACGGTTTCAACCTCAAGGGAAGATATTTATCTGGGTAGCGTCCTATAACGCAGTTGTATAACAACGATATAAAGGCAATGGAAATGACCGAGTATCCCTCCAGACGCGACCCGAAAGCAGTAATTACAGCCGCTGCGGTCATTGTGGTCATCATCATAGCAGCCGCCGCCGTAATCATGTTCAATCCATTTCAACAGAGGACCCTAACTGTTTACACCTATGGGAGTTTCATGGATTGGGGAGACAATAACGACACGGATTTCTTTGGTCCGTTCGAGGAAAAGCATGGCGTTGATGTTATTATAGATAGACGTGCTGATGACGCCAACACACTAGTTGCCATTCTGGAGGCGGAGGCGGCGAACCCAATCGCTGATGTGGTCATAGGTATTGACAACATACTGATTCTGGAAGAAGCAGCGAAGAACGTCTTGGAGCCTTACACGCCCACCAACTTATCCTTAATTGATAACTCCATAATTTCAGCACTTGATCCTGAGCACTATGTTGTGCCTTTTGATTTCGGTCTTGTGACAATCATCTACTCCATGTCTGATATGAATACAACATCGCATCCGGAACTGGCGAATCTCACCTTTGCGAATCTCGCCGACCCTGCAATGGCACGCGCATTAGTTACAGAAGATCCGTACCTGAGCAGCCCCGGACTTGCCTTCCTCTTGACAGAGATAGCCGTTCATGAGAAGCTGCTTGGCACCGATTGGACAGATTGGTGGTCAGATGTCAAGAATGACATCGATATACAACCGGGCTGGTCAGAGGCATGGGGAAAATGGTATAATGATCCGACGAAGCATATGATGGTCAGCTACGGAACAGATCCTGCGTATTCAGCCTACTACACCCAAGCGGAGCCTGATGTTGGCACTGCGCCCATCTACTACGGCGGAGAGCACTACGCGTGGATGCAGGTTGAGGGCATGGGACTTGTAAAAAATGGACCTGACCCTGAACTCGCGAAGCTTTTCATCGAATATTGCCTATCGCCAGCCGTGCAAAAGTACGTCGCTCTCAACCAATGGATGTTTCCAGCCAATATGAACGTCGAGCTGGATTCCGCGTTTGATTACGCTCTGAGACCAGACGAAGTCAACCTCCTAAACGAATTGCTTGGCCAAACTGAAATAGCGGAAAATCTTGCATCTTGGAAATCAGAATGGAACAATATCATAAGAGGATTGCAAACAGCTGCTGCAAAGTTGGACATATCTGGACAACTCGATTGTGAGTTTTATATAGACCAATACGACATTAATCTCTGAGGAATATGACACACCTGTGAAGGTTCCTCACGGAGTAGTCCAGTGCCATTTTCTGGACGTACTAGACTTCGGTGTCCAACTTCGTACAACTTACAATGAACGGTAGGCGGAAACTCGCACATGAGAAATGGCTCAATGGCAACATATGTGGTAATGGCGCTCCCACTTCTGTTGCTAATGGGCTTCTTG
>DAOVDG010000160.1 GCA_030669595.1 Candidatus Thorarchaeota archaeon | reverse complement strand
TATGTCGTACGTGTTATTGCTTGGTCCGCCATCACAACCTAGTGAAACAGGTACGCCAAGTTCCAGCATGCGAGGAATCTTGGCAAACCCTGATGCCAGCTTCGTGTTGCTTGCGGGACAGTGACTCACGTTGGAGCGTGTCTCAGCTAGCCTCTTGAAATCGGATTCCTCGAAATGAATCCCGTGAGCGAATATCATCTCTGGTCCCAGAAGCCCCTGCTTTTCAGCAAACTCTGTGAGGCCCATATCGTGGTTCTGCCGGACGTATCTGGCATCGTCGGGCACCTCACCCAGATGCATTGTCATTCGCGTCTTGTGGGACCTAACTCTTTTTCCCACATCCTTGAACAGATCTTCGCTAACAGCACCAAGAGAGCGTAGTCCGTACCACACCTGAATCCGTCCGTCGGCTTTTCCATGCCAGCGCGCCAGCATAGTTTCTGTTTCCTTCAAGCAGGCATCAGCATCTTCGACCATTCCGGGGTACATGATGTCGGGGCTATCGGCATATCCAGTGGAGTCCATGATTATTTTTGAAAGCGCACCCCTCATTCCCGACTGCTCCACCGCTTTCGCAATGCCATCGAAGCCGTACCGAGTATGAATCATGCACTCAACGAAAGCGGTAGTACCCGTCTTTATCATCTCGGCCATACAGAGCTCTGCTGACACCCTGCCATCGTCATGTGTGAAATTTCCCTGCAACACCCAGACGTAATTCTTCAACCAATCAACCAGTGCGACATCATCGGCACACCCCCGAATCAACGCTTGTGCGAGATGAACATGGGTGTCAATGAGTCCGGGCATCACGATCATATTCCGGGCGTCTATCTCAACCTCCGCCTTTCGCCGCTTCAGTGCTTCACTCTTACCCACTTCAATGATCTTCTGATCTTCGATGTACACGGCCCCATCTCGGATTATCGCCCTGCGGGGATTCATCGTGAGAATGTAGCCGTTCTTGATAAGGAGTGACTTGGCGGACTTCATCCTATGGCCTCCGATGCAACATGATAACTCATCTGCGTGAGAGATAACGATTGCGGTGCAAAGAGCGCTAGAAGAGCGTTCAGACTGCGAGCCTATTTGAGAATATCAAATGTAATTATAACCTTGAGACCTTTGCCTGGCCTGCCCCGCACACGGTTCTTGATTTCAAGAATGGCGCCATACTTCTTGACCAGACGTCGCACAAGATGAAGACCCACCCCACCGAATCTCCGTTCTGGGTTGAATATCTGAATTTTCTTCGCATCACTCAGACCTGGCCCGTCGTCAGCAATAGCAAGCTTGAACTTATTCCCCCTCGATCTCCGTCCGTCAATCCATATTCTCTTCTTAGGATTCCTGTTATGCTTTACTGCATTCTCCATGATGTTCCATACAAGCTGACTCAGGGCACTATCTGCATTTACCATCAATGTTTCTGGCAGATTCTTGATCTCAGGAGTAATGCCGTGCTGTCGTGCAAGCAAATGCGCCTCGCCAACCAGTACTTCGACCAAGTCCACTGGCTTGAGAGGCTCAACCTTTGACTCCTCTGCACTTCGCACCTTGTGAATCAGATCAATACACCGGTGGGCACCATCCAAGATGTACTGCTGGGCAGTCTCAATGACTTCGGGGGACGACTCCTTGTTGGCAAGGTCGGCACCGGCAAGAACCAACTGCAACTGGTTGCCTATGTCATGAAGAATCAAATCAAGCAGGAAACGCGCTTCGGCCTCAACACTCTTGAGTTCGG
Organism: Candidatus Thorarchaeota archaeon; assembly: GCA_030669595.1. Lineage (GTDB taxonomy): Archaea > Asgardarchaeota > Thorarchaeia > Thorarchaeales > Thorarchaeaceae > WTCK01. Next base: position 1,060 of record DAOVDG010000160.1, on the reverse strand, counting down.
AAATGTCAGTGAATAACGCGAAACTTCCCTTGTAATCTCCATTCTCTGTTGGGAGGGGGCAGGCGGAAACCATGACTGGCACTGTTGTACCATTCTTGGTGAGTAGTTTAGTTTCATAGTGTTCGATAACCCCCTCCGCACGGGCGACAGATTTGTTACCATAGCCGTTCCTAGAGATACTGTAAAGAATATCGTATCCTGAAAGGCCAATTATTTCATCATGAGTGTAACCTAACATCTTGCAGAGAGCGTCATTGACGTAGGTAATCACTCCGTTCTCGTCATCTGTGGCCAACCCGTCATCCATGGTTTCCACGAGATCACGGTATCTGCGTTCGCTCTTCTCAAGGGCTTGTTTGCGCTCTAATTCCTCTGTGATGTCCAAGAGTTGGGCGATGGTGTTCATCTTACCGTCTCGACCCATCATGGTGGTGCTTGATATCTTTACAATCCTTGGCGTGCCGTCCTTCTGGAGAATTTTGAACTGGTATATCGGTGGTACCTTTTCTCCACGTTGTCGCTTCACATAGCGGTCTGCAACAAGATCTAGGCTGTCAGTGTCAAGAAACTCGCGGAAATCGTGTCCTAGCAGCTCACTTCGAGTCCGGCCCACCATATCGCAGAGTTTGTCATTCATGTATTCGAATCTATAGTCGTGTCCAATTTGGAATATGCCTATATGCGAGTGTTCAACAGCGGTCTTGAAGAACGCGCTTTTCTCTCTGAGCTTGTCCTCGATTTGTGCGCGACGTGTCGTTTCGATTGCGTACACAACATAGCCCTTGAGCTTGCCGCGGTGATGAATCATGTCGGCGAACACTTCAATGGGAACTTGGACCCCATCTTTGCGTACTACCCTTAGAGAGAGCGAAGTAGGTTCAGCGCCATTCCGAAGGCGTTTGAAAGCCTCCTGAACAAGCTTCACCTGTTCGGAAACAACTATGTCAGCAACGTGCAATTCTGTGCAAATGTCCGACTGTTTCATGCCTAGAAGATTCCGTGCAGCAGGATTCGCATATAGTAGGTTGAGTTCAACATCAAACTCCACTATCGCGAGGGA
>DAOVDG010000019.1 GCA_030669595.1 Candidatus Thorarchaeota archaeon | reverse complement strand
ATCTTGTCAAGGAGCTTGTGAAGGATATTCAACGAGCGCTGTTGGTGGCAGATGTAGATGTGAATCTTGTGATGGGTATCACAAAGAGGGTGGAGAAGCAGGCACTAGACGAGAATCTTCCCAGAGGTGTGTCCCGTCGTGAGCATATCGTTAAGGTCGTATGGGATACCCTTGCTTACTTCCTTGGCGAGAAAGCAGTACCACTGACCATTAATCCAGGAAAGCCGAATTTGGTAATGCTGGTTGGAATTCAGGGTTCTGGCAAGACAACGACAATTGGCAAGCTTGCGCGATACTACCAGAAAAGGGGCATAAAGACTGGAGTCATCTGTGCTGATAATTTCCGTCCAGGTGCCTACAGTCAGCTCAAGCAGCTGGCAGAGATGTCCAACATTCCATTCTGGGGCGATGAGAATAGAAAGGATGCCGTCAAGCTCGCAAAGAAAGGCTTTAGCGAGATGAAGAAACGAGGCATCGAACTCATTCTTCTGGACACTTCAGGACGGCATCGAGAGGAAACTAGTCTCATCAAAGAGATGAAGAGCATCTCCAAAGCTGTAAAGCCTCAGGAGATAATCCTCGTTATAGATGGAACACTTGGACAACAAGCAGGCTCACAGGCTGCAGCGTTCAAGAAAGCGACCGATATTGGCTCAATTGTAATAACCAAGCTCGATGGCAGTGCAAAAGGTGGTGGAGCGCTATCAGCAGCGGCGGCCACACAAGCGCCAATCAAGTTCATCGGCACAGGTGAAGGGATGGACGCCATAGAGCCCTTCAATCCGACCAAGTTTGCAGGTAGACTGCTGGGTATGTCTGACATCAAGGGACTTATTGAGAAAGTGCAAGAAGCGCAGATTGAGGTCGATGAAGACGCCGCCATGCGCCTGATGAAGGGGCAGTTCACCTTGACTGATATGATGGCCCAACTCAAGCAATTGAAGAAGATGGGGCCAATTGGAAAAGTCATGGAGATGCTGGGTCTACAGTACAAACTGCCTGATAATGTCGCTGAGATTCAGGAAGAGAACTTGAAGCGCTTCGAAGTCATAATGAGCTCCATGACAAAGGAAGAACTCGACAATCCCAAACTTCTCAAATCCTCACGGCTCAAGCGCATCGCAATGGGATCTGGCACAGCTACCAGAGATGTGAGAGACCTGTTGAAGCAGTACAATCAGATGAAGAAGATGATGAAAACGATGGGAAAGCAGCGTAGAGGAAGAAGAGGAGGCGGAATACCTGGCCTACCCGGACTGGATGGGATGCAGTAGCTCCCGGAATAATAGGATCCTGATGAAACAATGCGCCGCTTTCTGATTCTCTTTGAAAGGTTACCCATAGACATCGTGTCTGTTAAATCCGGTCAGAATAGCCCGGAGGTCATAACCGCATGCAGATGTGTCAACGTGGGACTCTTTGTTTCAGGCAACCTGAGGAGGAACGTAGAGGTCAGTCTTGCAGTTGGCCAGCCAGAAGATCTAGGAGTTGTGACATACCCCGGTCCCGCCCTGAAGCGCGTTTCACCAGATGAACGGTCAATTTCCTTCTTCCTTCTGAAAGCCATGAATGTGCTTCGAGAGTTGCCGCTAGCTGGCAAGAAGAGGTTGGACAATGGCATGGTGGTTCAGAGAACAAATGCCACAGATCTGCTTCGGGGATGGGAACCATCTCGAATCTATGTGTCATCTCTTAATCCAAGCATTCAACCGAAACAAGTGGATGTTCGCCCGCAAGGATTGTTCCTCTATGAGCTCGTTAGTACGGCTTTGACAGACTTGATCAGAGATATCCCGGGAGTCTTGCTTCCCCGCCCTCCTCATCCCGAACGCTTCATTTTGGATATCAACCTGTATTGTGACCAACTTTAAGGTGGTCTTGAAGAAATCTTCATAAAACGACTATCCGACTAATATGTGAGCATCAAACTGAGCGTGATTCTGCTGCCGACAAATGTTACTCCCGAATTCGATAAGCAGAGGCAGATCTATGAAGACACTGAGAGTCTAGAACAGAGGATAATAGAACTTCAGAAGCTCATCAGTCTTGCACCTAGGCACAAAGGCGCAGAGCGGATGAGAGGGGACTATCGGAAGAAGCTTGCTAAACTGAGAGCAGAGGTCGAGAAGAGGAAGGATCAAGAACGCACCCGCCGAAGCGGTGCAGGAGCAGAAGAGGGAGTCATCAGAAAGGAGGGAGCAGGTCAAGTCTGTCTAATCGGCGTGACAAACTGTGGAAAGTCATCATTGATAAACGCGGTCACGAACGCTGAGTTTGATGTGGGGGATTATCCCTTCACAACGCCCATCCCAACACCTGCGATGCTCACACTTGAAGATATCAACATCCAGCTAATTGAGCTACCAGGCGTTTTTGAAGGAAGCCATGAAGCAGGCATCGGTAGACAAGCTCTTGGCGTGGCGAGAAACACCGACTGTATTGCTCTTGTAATAGACCTCTCGAGAGACATAGATGTCCAGATGAAGGTTTTACTTGAAGAGCTGAACCGTGCTAGAATACGACTTAACAAAGAGAAGACGGCTGTACGAGTTGAGAGGGTCGGATTAGGAGGGCTCATGATATATGGAGTGCAGAACTACCAAGGCAACAAAGACGAACTGTATGAATACCTCCAAGCACGAAGAGTGACCAACATCATCGTGCGTTTGCAGAAGCCGGCCACATTCCAGCAGTTCGTGGATGCAATGGACTCAAGCGTCGCGTACGTTCGCGCTCTTGTGATTGCAACAAAGGGAGACACTCCGGGGTCTGAGGAAAGGTTCGAAGAGCTGCAGGACAAGTATGGTGAGAGATTTGACATTGCCCCTATCTCTGCAGAGAAAGGAGAGAACCTTGATGGAATGAGCTGGGCGCTCTATGAACATCTAGACATACTGCGAGTATATACCAAGATACCAGGCAAGAAACGTGAAATGAAGCCCATTGTTCTTCCGGAGGGGTCAGTAGTTGAGGATGCAGCGATGAAGGTCCACAAGGAACTCTTCGTGGAGCGATTTCGTACTGCTATTATAATCCGAGATAATGATAAAATTAAGCGAAGACAGGTGGGCCTTAACTATCCGTTGAAGGACGGGGATGTTCTTCAGCTGATGCATAGGTGAGCAACCGAAGGGAGTCGTTGTTTTGACCAAGTTTCCAAACCTTCACATTGTTCTTGTTGAACCAGAGAATCCTGGAAACGTAGGCTTTGTTTCCAGAGTCATGGCCAATTTCGGAGTATCAAACCTGAGAATAGTCGGCATGGACCCGAAACAAGATCAGTATGCACAGATGTTCTCGGTTCACGCTGTAGACATTCTTGAGGCCGCAGAAATCTTTCCAGACCTTAAATCAGCATTGAGTGACATAGATGCAGCTTGGGCAGCAACAGCAAGAACAGGCCACAATCACAGTGTGACCAGGGCGGCGGTGCCTCTCCCTGAACTCCCCGATCCCATATCTCGGGATGGGCAAGTGGCCCTCGTGTTTGGCAGGGAGTCCATCGGACTGAAAAACGAAGAAGCTTCCATGTGCGACCTTATCTTCACGATTCCAGCATCCAAATCATACAATAGCTTGAATCTGAGCCACGCAGTGGCAGTTGTACTCTACTCGCTCTTCGTGAGATACGCTCCTGAAGAACCACGACTGCCAACTGACGCTCGTGCAGCCACGTGGAAAGAGAGAGATCAAGTCTGCATTTTCTTTGACGAGCTTGTCGATGAAACAAGAATCAAGGACTTCAGGAAACCCATCGCTAAGCAGGTGTTTCGAAATCTGCTCGGGCGATCCTACATGACCGGACGTGAGATAGCAACTCTCACTGGGACCATTCGTAAGATAAGAGAACTAACTGAAAAGGAGAAAAGTGTGAGTGTCTAGCAGTTACCCGGAATTCCAAGAAACCGTATCGGGTTGGGCCAGTACCTATTGCCCACCATAACCCAGCTTGCGCTTCAGCTCCGGGTCAATCTCATCGAAACGAATCTTGCACGGAGTTGGGAACTTGGGTGCTGCCTTCTTTAACGCCTTCATCGCGTTCTTGATGTGATTCCTGTTCGTGCGGATGGTAATGAGTGGCTGGTTGGGCTTGACCCTTGCGGCGCTGCCTATCACCTTACCCCAAGCCTTTCGCATACCGTCTTGAACACGGTCTGCTCCTGCACCAGAAATCATCTTGTTTTCTCGAAGATAATGATGTGGCTTAACACGAATTCTAAGATGGTAGTTGTTTCGGCCGGTCATGTTGGTCATGTAACGGTTCGAAGCGATTCTGGCCGCCTCAAGGGCTTGGTGTCGAATTTGACATCTCTCTAGGCCGATGAGCGATAGCACTACCTCGAAATCACCGCCAGTATTGCCCATGTCAAAGCTGACTATTCTGCTGGCTGGTCTACGATGGATGTATTTTTTGCGAACAAACGCGGGGCGATCACATTCTCTGTAGCATTGTCCAGGTCTCTTTCCCATCTTATTCCACCTGAGAGATATCTATGGCCTAGTGTGGCCGGAGTCAACGGAAAACTTTCAGGAGAGAATAAAAGGGTTATGGAATAACTTTCAACTCCCAGAATCAGGAAGTGCTGTGAGAGATACAAAGCCTCCTTTCGTGTAACGATGTGCCTATATGGATGTGGAGTTTCTATCAAGGATGAGGTAGCATGGATATACGCATCCCTTTCGAACTCATTGGGTTGGCAATTGTGGTTGTCGTGCAATACATACGGATAGCCATGAAACGTCAGAGAGGAGGTGACCCGCGGGCATGTTTCAAGTTGGCAGCTTTGTGGTCGATATGGACGCTTGTTGCTTTGACATATACACTCAGCCTCATACCACCACCATCCACAGGCCCTCCGTTAGTACTCCCAACCCCAGAAGCCATGTTTTCAGCTACCGTTTACTTTGTATTTCTGCCTGCATTTGCAGTGTGGATCCTGATGATGCTAGACTCGATAATCTATATTTCAAGGACAAGGTACAGATTTCGGGCGGCAAACCAATCCGAATCTAGGCAGGTCAAGGCATTCCCTTCCTTTTGAAAACAATGATTCATAACGACTCATGCTAGTATGTAGTGGAGTCCATAATTTCGCGTACAGGAGAGAAAGACCTTGGGAAAGGGAAAGCAAATTTTGGGACTGTTGATGTTCGTTATCGGACTTGGAATCTTCGTGGACGACCTCCACGATTTTGTACCTGGGACAGAGTGGCTTCACTGGATGCCGGATTTCACCCCAGTAATCATAGGGAGCTTTCACCTTGAGCATCTCTACATTGGTGCTCTCGTCATGGTGATAGGGATCTTGGTCCTTGCCCGCAGTTCGGACTATTAACCTAACTCAGTGTCCATCATATCAAGACAGCGCACCAAGGATGAGAAGAGGAAAGACTATGGTAGCATCGCCAATCACAGTTTCGTAGTTTGCATCAGTCTGAACTTTTTGCCATGACACTCCTTCCGTTAGGGGGGCCCCGCTCAGGCTACCAGCTTCAGGACGGTCAAGGGTGATTTGTACAGCTAAGTCCAATCCACCTTTTAGAATGGTGCTGCCCATCGTGAAGTGTTTTGTGAGCCCGCCGCCGAGCATTATCGCGGCGGTCTTCTTACTCTCCTTGATTATCGAGCCTAATATCCTGAGGTCTTTCACAAAGTCCATTGTGAACTCCTTGGTCGTACTATAGGTGTACATGTGGAAACCAAGCATGGAGTCCATGAGTCCAGGAGAAAAGATGGGTACACCTTTGATTGCCGCTTGTCGGATTATTGATTTACCGTCTGTGAGAGTCATTCCAAGCTCCTTGAGAAATTCGCTGGGGGATAGCGTCGTCATCTTGTCTTTCGGTAGACCATCAAGAAAGCCATAGATTTGCTTCTCGAATACTTCGAAATCTTTCTCATACACGAAGAGATCTGCAATGCGCCCCATCCCTGCTTCACGCAGTTCTTGGTCGTTCTTCTCTATTGGCACTCGATAGTGTGCTCCGCCATACGCTTCCAGAAGGTCATGGACTATGTTCGCGCCGCTGGTAACAATAGCGTCGATATGTCCGATATCAACAAGATGGCAAATGAGTGCTCTAAGTCCGCCTGGCACCATGGGACCCGACATTGACAAAAATGTGAAATATTCAGAGCCCTTGAACATGCGTCTGACGATTCCTGCAGCTCTTCCAAGGCGTCCAGCCCCTAGAACCCCAGCCTTGAGCATGGCTTGCACGAGTTCGTCTACGGACATGTTAGCCTTCGCAGGGATATGGTTGACCCTCTCCATGACTGTCACCAATGCGGAAACCTTGAGGTTGAGTGATAAGTTATTCTGTGCCTGAGAAAAGAGGTAGCGCGAGTCTGGGTCGGTTGCCGGGAGGGCGTGACTCAGACTCGCGACTCGGAACTAAGTCCAACACATGTATACAACCGTTCACGGTTCAGGTTTCCGACCGCTTGCGATTTGTTGGCGCGTACTGAATACCCGGGGAGAGACCACCGAAAGTACTCGAGCCATATGTCACCATTCAACATGTTTAAACCCAAATAGGAATGTAGAGTACTCATGCAGACTCTGGCGACAATGCTTACCTACTCGATTATCCTGTTTGGGTTGGCGCTTCAATTTCTTTGGCTTGCTGTGGCTCGCAAGGGTCGCGATGCTTACGTCCGGGATCTTACTCACTTTCGGAAGCCCTCCAACCCTCTTGCTAGGTACTACTCCTGGCGAGTAATCGACTTCCGCAACGCGTTGCTAGAATCATTGCTCTTCGAAGCCCTACTCCTGATGGTCATTCTTGTAGTAATCCAATTAACAACAGGATTCCCGTTCATCGAATACACGATGTGGGTTGGCATCTTTGTAATGACTCTCTCGCTCATGAGTGGCCTACAGATGTCATTGAGGGTTAGAAGCCTTGTTAAACTCCGTTCAAAGATGGCCGCGGACATTGGTAATTCAGATGACTTTGTTGGCAAAGCCAAGGACATAGTGGAAGCACTTCATGCAGCTGGACGCAATGCAGATGGCAGGCTTTGGTTTGTTCTATTTGAGGTGGCACAGCAACCGAACCCTGTGGGCTACTCTGCACGAGATGTCCTCCTTAGCCTGAGCAGAGAACCAAGTGAACCACCAAAGGACGATACTGCAGGAAACGTCGGATCCGGCGTTGAACTAATCTGAAGGCTTCAGGTCACCTGCCGCAGGTAAATAATCTGGGCTCATTCAGTAAGTCTTATATGAAGTCCCTAGGGCGTCACCTCGAACCCCCCCTAGGGGAGGAATCTACATGTCCAAGAAAGATGTTCTGAAAGGCCGAAAAGGCGTTGTCGTAAGCTACCGGAGAGGCAAGCACCTGCAGCATCCCAATCAAGTAATTCTGGTGTTTGATGACATTAAGACAAGGCCTGAAGCTGCGGCACTCATCGGTCGGGGAACCAAGTGGATTTCACCCACAGGAAAGGAGTTTCTAGGCAAGGTCTTGAATGTGCATGGCAACAGTGGCGCCGTACGTGCCAAGTTCCGCACGAATCTGCCAGGACAGGCCATTGGCACACCTCTGGAACTCCTGTAGCTCCCACACTAACTTTATCAGAATCCCATCGGACGCTAGCAAGGCTCCGATGATGGAAATTGGCTAACTGAGAGCAGAAATGCCCGAGGACGAATCATAGTTAGACAGAGGAGCCACCTCGAAGTATCTTCTGAAAACAGGACGACAAGCTGACCGGACAGGGACTGCAATGTTTGAGTGGGTGTTTTACTTTCTTGCGTACCTGTGTGCGGGTTTCACACTCAAACTGGGTGATGATCTTCTTGATGAGATGGAGCAACCCACATTCGCATGGTTACCGCTCGCAGTATCTGGCATTCTATTTGGATACCTCATGACACAAACGGAGTGGGACTTGGTTCTGCTTGCTGCCATAGTAATTGGTGTGCTTCTCTCAGGAAAGGTAAACAGACCGCAGTTTACAGTTGGGTTTTTCTTCATTGCACTCATAATGCTGGTGAGAGGTGTTCCTGCGATCACTAATTGGCTTGATTGGTCAACCCTCCTCATTATGCTCTTCCTCGCATCTGTGCTTGATGAGAAAGGTAATGATTGGACCGATGAAGTGATCTCCCCGAGAGGTTTCAAGTTCTTCCGATATCGATTTACTCTCAAACTATCTGTTTTGCTTCTCACAATACCGTGGCCACAGTTTCTGGCGGCTGCCGTGGGGTTGTGGATATTCGACCTCGGGTATGAGCTGGCTGGGTGGGTCAGTCGGCATCGGCAATAGTTACATGCTGGTACGCGAGACTGCAGCAGACATCCGCAAAGATTGGCTCAAGACCAGCTGCACGCGCAGCCTCCACGCCCTCCTGACTTATGAGAGATACTCCGTTAGCGCCACTGCGAATTGCGTACAGATCTGATTGGATTTTGTGTTTGCCTTTGGGGCGAGCGCAACCCAGTAACACAGGCGTGTTCTCCATTCCAAGGCGAGCGACTGTCATCACTTTCCCGACTTGTCGGGGGGTTGGTGGAGTAATGTGCTCCATTGGCGTATTTCGGACTGGGAAGAGGACGATGACCACAACTGCAGCAGGTGAATTCTGAGCAATTATATCCAGTGCTTTAATCTCACCGGCTAGCTTGCCATAGTCCAATCCAACCACCACATGCGGAACTGTTGGTATTCCATATTCATTCAGAATCTCAAGGGACCGTTCCATTTGTCGGGGGCCGTCCTTGAGATGATACACACGTTCTGCAAGATCAGCGTCCCCGATTACGTCTAGCATGGCTGCGTCAATGCCGGCGTTTCCTAGGAGTTCGGCTGTCTTGGGACTGACCAGACCAGTGTGAACTACTACCTTAAGGTCAAGCTCGGATTTGACTCGGCTGATTGCTTCTGAAAATCTGTCGAGAGGGACATGCCCTTTGGAATCCGAGCCGCCACTGATAAGAACTCCCTCACCCCCTCTATTCTTCACATCCGTACATCTCTTGAGGAGATTCTCCGGTGTGAGTGTAGGTTCCATTCCTGTCAGCAGCGTTCCGTCGCAGTGCTCACAATTTAGGGAACATGCGGTTCCAGTCACGCTGAGAGATACGAAGTTGTGAGGACTCGATTGCGTGTGGTCTGGTATTCTGTAGGGATAGGCTGTAGGGCTGTAGCAGAACAGGTTTCTTCCAAAACGACGAAGACGTCTTTCGAATGCATCGTTCATCCAGCCTTCTAATTCCTCATCTGATGCATTCATCACCTTACGACCATCGGAGAGTATTTCGAAGACCAATGCTCAACCTCTAGTCAAATTACAAGGCACCTGCTATTAGGATTATGATGGGGCCTAAGAGCAAGTACATGCATCATCAACTGATGGGAAGGAAACATTAACCGTGAAAGTCCTAGTCAAGTATCGAGAAACCAAGCGTGGAAGTGAGTTCAAGAGTGACAGAATTCTTACAGATCTCTAGTGATTTGAAACACAGAGATGTAAGAAGCATGTAGGATTCTCACAATAAATAGGAGTCATCCTTCTTGTGCCTACAATCATAATTGCGTGGTCCTTATTATTAATGGAAAGCCACTACATTCTGTGATAGGACTAGGCAAGTGGGCTAATACTGTTTCGCACAGTATACGCTCACTCCTGAAAGCCCAAGGGAAGGTTTTTTCTCGACGGAGGTCCTTACTCTCCATAAAGAGTGGCGTATCGCACTCCGGGGAGTCCGCGGCTGTTCACCGTGCTCAGACGAGCCTTCTCAGTTTCAGTGATGAATCTGGGATGGGTGATAATGACCCCGCCGTGGCAAGCACTGTGAAAACACTCTCTGTCACTGGAAGTGATACACCAGTAGTAAGACAGGAGAAGGAAGCCAGGTCTGTGGGAGGGATCCCATCTCGATGATGATAGACAAAGCCCCTGCTGACTCCAGACTCCGCTGGAGTGTGGAGGATGGTGACATCTGGCAGGGGAAGGGTGGAACGCAGGAGTTTCTTACAGTTGAGTATCATTCACATGAGATATAAGAAACAGGTTATAGGAGCGCAGTTAGGAAAATAAGAGTCCGAGGCCTGATAGAGAGATGAAAGTCGCCAAGAAGATATTCAAGACTGCCCTTGCTGAGGGTAGGACCTTTGTTTTAGAACATGAAGCAAAGGACATAATGAAGGAGTACGGAATACCAATCCCACCGTACGACACTGCGGCCACAGAAGATGAAGCCGCAAAGAAAGCTAAGGCGATAGGATTCCCAGTTGTCTTGAAGATTCTGTCGAAGGATATTCTACACAAGTCAGATGCGGGTGGCGTAAAGATCAATCTCAAGGATGAAGCGCAAGTGAGAGAGGCTTACCAAGAGATAATGAAGAACGCAAAGAATTACGGGAAGAAGGAAGGCATTGATGTGGACCTAAGTCGTGGAGTCTTCATCTCAGACTTCGCTGATATGGGAACAGAGGTCATAGTCGGAGTGACTCGCGACCCCCAATTCGGTCATGCTCTGATGTTCGGACTTGGAGGCATATTTGTGGAAGTTCTGAAAGATGTCACATTCAGGCTCATTCCGATGACGGAGATTGACGCGCGTGAGATGGTAAGTGAGATAAAAGCAGCAAAAATCCTAGATGGAGTACGAGGCGAATCACCACGTGATGTTGATGCGCTCGTAGACGTGATTCTGAAGGTTTCCAAGATGGTAGAACAGAATCCGGAAATCATAGAGTTGGACTGTAACCCCACTTTTGTCTACGAGAAGGGTAAAGGTGCACTCGTGGTTGACGCCCGAATCATCATTGAGAGCGGAAAGGAGTAGAGAATCTACTCTTCAAGTAATGCGTTGAACAGTATCAGACCTCTCTTGAGATCAGCATCCTGCAATCCATACTCTGATGACGTTTTGGTGCCACTTGCCAGAAGAAGCAGGAGAGCAACAAGCCGCGGAACCAGCCGGGCATACTGAAGCAAGAAGTCTCTGTTGCCGGTTGAGTCTACAATGAGTCCTTCAAGCCTGCGAGTCATCAGATTGAGTAGCTCAGGAACCCCCTCTTCGGGCCTGAGCCTATTGAAGAGGTTAAGGGCAGCTCTCTCATCACCAAGTAGTGTAGGAGAAACCCCGGTCCTCTCAAGCGTCCCAATTGCCCCCATTATTATTGAGTCATAGTGTTCTTCATCGATGCGAGTCAAACCCATATCGGCCGCCTGAAGTTGACCGAGAAGCCTCAATGAATTGGTCAGAATCGTTCGTGACGAACCGGGTGCGGACAGCAGTAATGGTGCTAAACGACCCCCATGTAGACGTTCCAAGCGTGCAGCCACTGAGGAATCTAGCTGATGCTCGAATCCAGGTGAGAATCCAATCATAGCTGCTGCTGGAAGCTTTGGATTAGTTGCTAGGGTTCTGATGGCCGTAAGAGCTCTAAAGTCATTCAATGATATGTAGAATAGAAGAACGCGAACAATATCATAGGCGACCTCGAAATCCGCCTCAATGGTGATGTTCCGTCCCTGACTCTTGCACATAAACGCGCTCAGGAGAGTCCATGTGGATCTGACGGTTGCACATAACTCTGAACGCGCATTTGCGTTAGCCAAATTGTGTTCTTCAAGGAAACTGAGGAGCTTATCTGTGGCACCAGATATCCTACTTAGAGTGGGAGCGTCGACTTGAAGGGAATCAATGGATTTGATAAACTCTCGAGGGTCGCGCGAGGGCGGCCTCATAATAAACCATGGCTTCTCTCGAGTCATCGTCCACCACTTGGTTGTCGACGTGAAGTAGTCAAGAACATCGACTGACATTGTGAGATCCTCAAGACCAATCACGTCTTTTGAGTCAAGATAGGCTGCGAGTCTGGACCATAAACCCAAGAATCTCGTAAGATGTGTGGAGAGTCTCTCACCTGCAAGCTTCTGATCGGAGAACCGCCCAATGACAGCCTCCATGCGTGTAGATGCTTCACTATCAAAACGAACCATAAACAGACCACGATAGACTTCGACTGGTTTCCTAGCCAAGACTCCACATTCTCCTATCAATACGTGTATCGTGCCGAGTCTAGTGTGCACTGACCGCTTACTATGGTCTTGATTAAATGAAACCTTGTAAGACCAGTGAACAACTGAGAAGAGCTGTGTGTATCACTTGCCATATCTTCTTGACCTGCGTTCATAAGATCGCAGAGCGCGCCAGATGTCTATCCGTCTCACTGCCGGCCAGTACACCTGTGCGAAGTACAATTCTGAGTAGGCTGACTGCCACAAGAGGAATCCGGATAGTCGTTCCTCACCAGAGGTTCTAATAATCAAATCCGGGTCTGGAATACCATTTGTGTAAAGATGACTCTCAATAAGATCCTCGTCAATATCGGAGATACTCATCTCGCCTTGCCCGATTTTCTCACCGATAGCCTTGACTGCATCAACAAGCTCTGCCCTTCCGGAATAGCCAACTGCAACGTTGAGCGTGTAGTCGCTGAAGTCTTTGGTCCTCTCTTCGGCATCCATAATTGCTACCTGTAGCTCCTCAGGAAGAAGGTCCATCCGTCCAATTGCTCTGATCCGCACCTTGTAGCGCTGGATATCGGGGTTATCAATAACCTCGGCGAACTTATTCCTCAGAATATCCATGATTTCCTTGACTTCGCCCTCACTCCTCTCAAAGTTTTCCACAGAGAATGCATAAAGCGTGCATACCTTGACTCCGGCCTCCCAGAGGATCTTTACGACTTCCATGACTTTCTGTCCGCCCTTGTGATGGCCAAGCCACGGAACATCATACCCGTGCTGCCGGGCATAGCGACGATTGCCATCTAGTATGATTCCGACGTGTCGTGGAGCATTTTCTTTTTTCAACTGCCGATAAAGAAAGAACTCGTAGAGCCTGTACACGGGGCCGACAAAATTCAATTAGATATTCACTCCGCCGTATGATATTCGTCTGGTTGCTCCAATTAGCTTGGTGCTGGAGAATCATATGTACTAGTACTAAATCATGGTCGCAATCTTATCAGCCGCGCGTTTCATGTCGAGAAAGATGAGCCCAAGCTTCGCATTGGCTGTGGTCGATACTGTTAGGCATGCGTTCAATCCTGCTGAAACGACTAGCAGCCATCCATCTACACCTTTAACATTGACTTGCTCAAGGATTCCCTTTCCAAGCTCAATCGCGGCCTTCTCACCGAGAGTGAGCATTGCAGCGGTCATAGCAGCGACCTTTGCCTCATCAACGTCCGTTGGCAAGGCCGAAACAATCGGAAGGCCCTCTACACTCACTATGGCACAAGCTTCAATCTCAGGAATGCTGCCCTGCAGCTCGTTCAAAACGCCTTCGAGTGTGTCACCGCGTGTTTCAGCCATCTAGCCTCACCTTACTTGTACATGCGCTTTAGAATGACCTCTCGCGCTATTGCTTGAAACGCTCTTTTAACTCCCACGCCCTGTACAGCGATTGTTTCGTATATTGGCACATTGCCTCCAAGTCCCAGGAGATCCAACATCTCATCACGGGACATCCTGTTTGGTAGGTCTCGTTTGTTTAGCATGACCACTATGGGAACCTCACGCCCCAACGAGTCCCCCAAGAAAAGCTTGAGCTCCTCAAAGCTCTCCATGTTCTCATCCCTCTGGTCAGGAGCAGAATCCGCGACAAATAAAATGCCGTCGGTGCCTTGGAGAACCACTTTTCGCTGGTGTCTATGCCGCTTCTGGCCTGCGACTGTAAACACGTCAAATAGCACACGGCCACCTGCACTCATCGGAACGTAATCGAAGAAGAGAGTACGATTGGTTTCGTCTTCGATGGCTGTGAACTCTCCTTTTTGAAGGCCCTCAACTTTTCCGTAGAGCCAACGAAGTGCAGTTGTTTTGCCTCCAAGGGATGGTCCGTAAAAGACTAGCTTGAGATGTATGCGTCCCTTGTCGTCCTTCCTCAATGTTCCAACACCTTGAACGAATCGTTAATGTCCTAGGTCTGCCTCAAGTTCACCCGCCGGGTGCCCTGCCTTGGGAGGCTAAGTGGATAACATTCAAGTCTCATAAAAGGCTTTGTGGCACGATGGATGCCTTGGCCCTTAATGCAAGTCGGAGTATGGACATTCCTACACTCGCTCGAGCTCAGCCAAGGCGGACTTCAAGTCCTCCTCATCAAGCTCGCGATCCTTAGCTGGTGCGGATGCCTCTACTGCCAAGAATTTGTCAAGTTCCTCAGCCAACTGTACACCCTGCTTCTTCATAACAAGACGGATCAAGCCTATGTTGACCTCAGCTTCCGATACAACACAGAGAACACCCTTACCGCATTCCGAGGCGAATATCTTGCCTTCTGAAAATTCAGACGTGACTATCTCCAGCGTCCCAATCTGGAGGTTATTGCCCTGCTCCTCACTTGCGGCAAACACCGCACTAGCAATCGCACCGATGGAATCCACATCGACTGGGTAATAGCTCAGCTTACTGACGTTTGCTATTGTGAGCCCTGTTCTGTCAACGAGAATCACCTTTTTGATTCCCTTATCTTGACGAATAATCTCGGTTAGAATCCTGTCGAAACCTTTTGGATCAGTCATGCCATTACCCTCTTTCACTTCTTTCTATTTGAGGACTACTAGTATCAAACCCTCTTCTTCGTTCGGTGCGATGTTGATTTGACCCTGCGACGTATCGAGAGTCAGGAATGACAGTGTCCCCTCTTTCATCTCATTCACGGCATCAAGTGCCTTGCCGACGAGAGAGGTTATGATTGCAGCTACATTCTCAGTTGTTGCTGCATCCAAGTCACTGCTCAGCGGGAGACCCTCCATTGTTGTCACCACCACACCTCTGATCCCTTCTTGGGCTTTCAGCTTGGAAAGAATCGATTGAAGTTTCTCTTGGGTTATCAAACTATGGAATCCTCGCTGGAGTTGTCCTTTTTGCACCTTCTACGCCGCAGTTTGCTATTTGAGAGTTGTGATGATGTGCTCTGCGTTATGACGACGTTTTGCGCAATTGCGCGCTCGTTTAGACCCTCGGAGAGAGAAATAAGACTCTGTATATTACCAGACCGGATGTTCCGAAGGAGGGGAGGAGCACACAGGTAAGAAACTACTCCTCGTCCTCAAAGAGATCCTTTGAGCTGCGTTTCATCTGTGCCAAGTTCAAAGTTGACACCTCGTCCGCTGCAGATGAGGGGGCTGCTTCAGAAACCGATTTCATCTGCATCTCTTGACGGCCCATCTCGGCTTCCTCGGACGCCAGCGCAGACTCGACCTTATTGAGCTTTGACTGAACAGCTTTGGGTGCGGCTCCAGCTCTCTTCTTCAATGCGCTTCGAAACGCGGTGATGCGGCTCTTGCTGTTCATTGTAGGTTGTACGAAGTTGGACACCGAAGTCTAGTACGTCCAGAAAACAGCACTGGACTACTCCGTGAGGATCCTTTACAGGTGTGTCATATTCCTCAGAGATCAATGTCGTATTGGTCTATATAAAGCCCACAATGGAGTTGTTCAGATATGTCCAACTTTACAGCAGCTGTTTGCAGCCCCTAGCTCTGTCACCGCGGAATGCATCTTCACCGGTTTTCTGAGTAACGAATGTTGCTCCAACGGTTGGGTCAAGGGTTTCGAATAGTTCAGCCTCTTTCGTGGTGACCTTCAGCTTGGTAGTTACAGCCCGCACACGTCTTGCTCCTTCTTCATCTGTGTAAGTCACTTGGACTTGCACTGGAATCTCCTCAACCTTGAGCTCACCCTCAGGCTCTACTTGGAAGTAGAGTTCGTGATTCTCACCAACCACTCCAATTTTGCCCTCACTCCTCTTTCGGAAATCCTCGATTACTGCTCTTGAAACGCCTGACGCATCCTTGATCTTGACGCCAAGTGGAGTGATTAGCTTGACTTCAACATCGCGACCAAGGAGTGAAGCGCCGGCTAGAGCGGATAGACTTCTGTCGAGTTCGTTCGGCTTCACGTAGTACATTTGACCGCCTGTGGCCTCAGGTAGAAGGCCCAGTGTCTTCAGTTCCATTCCCGAACTGGATGCAATACCCACGACATCTAGGGCTGTGCCAATCTCTCGATACATATGACCCATGTTCTCGTAGTACTTGTTTGCGGGAGTGACCTGATAGCCCTCAAGCGCGCCAATTCCTTTATTCGCAAGACCATCAGTCAAGAGAACAACTCTGTCAACATTGCGATGTTTCGCCAAGACGTAGGCCATTCCCACAGCCGGTCCCAGTGCGGTTCCACCTTGGTTTCGAAGTGCTTTGACATGCTTCTTGAGCTTTGCAGAGTTCTTGCCCACAGGCACCATCTTTATGCGATCTAACAGTTTCTTGGCATTGTCCATAATCATGTCCAGACTGTGGAAGGAGTTCCCCGGTAGCTCAATTGCCTCTCCGGTTTCCATGTTTCGAGATAATACCGTGCTCTCGAACTCAATCAGTCCAAAAAGAGTGTCCGGGGAATTGGCAGCCAGACTGTCAATTGAAGTATTTAGGCTTCGTTTGACTGCCGCAAGATTCGCACCTGCCATCGAGCCTGAAACGTCAATCAGTGCCAGAAATGATCGACCACCAGGTGCTATCATGTCGGTTGTGGTTCCAGTCTTGTCAGGTGGTGGGATCACCACGAAGTCAGTATCATGACCCGCAACAATCACTTCACCTTCAATCACATTAAGCGTGCCACAGAAAGCGCATACAAAATGTTTGCCAACCTTGGGATCATCCTCTATTTGGTCCACACTAAGGAGATAACCCCCGCACTTGTGGCATGCAATTGGCTTACCTGTAATCTTCTTCACATCGCGTGCAAGGTCCCTAAACTCAACACGCAGTACATAGGGAATATCGCTCATCATTTTCTTTGATGAGGGAAAGGATTCAGAGCTAGTCTTCAACATGGTCATGTGATCGATATCTCCAAAAGATTTGGAGTCGCATCGATGCTTGTTCTATTGAATCAACTGCCCACATTGGTGCAGGACTGAATATGACCATAGTGAGAGAACTGTCTGCAAGAATAGTACGATAGAGTCTAACAACGCAGAAGATATAAACGATTCAAGACAGCACAAACCGGCAAACACCCAATTGCCTTGATGGAGTATGGCCAACCATGGATAAAGCCAAACTTGAGAGAATTGTTTCGGAAACGATGGCATCAAACGCTGACATCCAAGGCATGATAGTCTGTGACGCAAAGGGGAAGGTTCTGTTTGGTCATGCCATAACTGGAGATATCAAGTTTACAGATGTTTCGAAACTGGTCGTTCAGATAGCTTCCAACTCCTCTCAGTTGGCCAACGGTTTGGACAAGGGCGGCCTCAAGGAGGTCAGCATTGCATCAGAGAAGGGCTTCGTCCTTATCCTTGGCGACGTCAAGATTGTTCTCGCTGGATTAGCAGGTGAATCTGCCAGAGAGTCGATGGGACTCATCCGGATGGCGCTTAGGCGCGCATTGCTAGCAATGCTCGAGTAATAGAACGAGTGTTGTCATCTCCAGAGTTACCTTTTTGTAGAATAGACATATTACACACACCACCCAACAGAGCATATCTGGGTATTACTACAGCATATCTGGGTATTACAATAGAGTATATCTGGGTATTACTTAAGCAAAAGAAGGCACTCGGATTGTCAATGATGGGCACGCCATAGTAGTTGGTTAAGCTATACAGAATGTGTTGGATGGGAATCTGTCTTGGTCTGGATTGAAAAGATCGTATGCAAGGGCTTCAAGTCATTCGGTCGAGACAACGTCACCATCAAGTTCAGCCGAGGGTTCACATGTATCGTTGGCCCTAACGGATCTGGAAAATCCAACGTTGTTGATGCCCTTCTCTTTGTTCTTGGACAGCTGAGTGCAAAGACACTCCGAGCGTCCGTATTCTCGGATCTTCTTTACTCGCCTCCGAAGCCAGGCATGCCTGCAAAGGCCAAATCTGCAGTAGTGGAACTTCACTTCAACAACCGAGATAGGAGCCTTCAGGTTGACGCTGACAAAGTTGTTGTCGCAAGGCGGCTTGATGACTCTGGCAAGTCGGTGTGTAAAATCAACGATAAGACCGTCACGAGAACCTCTGTTTTGGACGTCTTGGGCGGCATCGGAGTGGACCCGAATGGATACAACCTGGTCCTGCAAGGTGAGATCGCACAGATGGTCAAGGTCAATCCCAATGACCGTCGTAAGCTGATAGAAGAGATTGCAGGAATCTCGGCCTACGATGAACAGAAAGAGAGAGCTCTGAAGAAACTGACCGAAAGCGAATCAAATCTTGGAAAGGTGGAAATGCAGCTTCAGGAACGTCGTCGTCAACTGGAGAAGCTGCAAGAAGAAAGAGCGGGCGCACTGCGTTACAGCGAAGTTCGAAAGCGAATTCAGGAAATCCATGTCGATAGCTTGGCATGGAATATGATTAAGGGCAAAAGCAGAACTCAGACAATAAACGAGACCCTTGCAGAACGGGCAGAAGAGGCGGAAAAGCTCGCTAGGGATCTAATCGAAGTAGAGCAGGGTCTTGAGCAAACTGACACTGAGATAGAGGAAATCGACAATCTGATTGACGAAATAACCGGTGGCGATTCATCTAGAGTTTCAGAACGGTACGGTATCGTTTCGGCAGCGGTCAACCATGCGAAAGTCGAGCTGGATAGAAAAAGAGAAGAATTTGAGAAGACTGGTGAGGAATGTAGATCCCTAGAGGAAGAACTCGGCTCAGTCCAGGACGAGATGCAAAGCTCAGAAAGCCAGATGAAGGAAAGAAATGGCGAATTAGCCGAACTCGATAAGGAAATCAAGCAGATTTCAGGAACCATTTCAAAGCTAGAGGGGCGCCTTGAGAGTGAACAGGATTCCTACTACGAGAACACACTCCGACTTCAAGATTTCAACAATCAGATGCGATCGCTTGATGAAGGGGTTTCTGAGATTCGATCAACCATCAAGAGCGACTCTAGAGAGCTCGGTATTGCATACGAGGAACTCAGAGACGCGGAGGATGGTCTGACAAGAACAGAGAAGGAACTTCACGAGCTAAGCCAAGTCGTACCAGCAAAAGAAGCCGAACTTCAAGACGCAGAGGAAACTGAGGAGCGGAAGAGAGCAGAACTCGAGCAAGTGACAAATCACCTTGTAGCTCTAGATGCGGAGGTTGCTGAGTCTGGTAAGATACTGGCTGCAACACGAGAGGAGCTAGTTAGAATACAAGCTCGTCATGATGCTTTGAAGGAAGCAGAGGATACATTCCTGAAGCGAAGGCGAGCTGTTGCCAAGATCCTAGAGCTCCGTGATTCAGGGACTATAGATGGCATTCATGGTACAGTGGCTGAGCTCGGCACGATTAATCCTGACTACTCTGTGGCACTGGAGGTCGCCGCAGGAAACAGACTCTCCCACATAGTCGTCGCGAATGAAGAAGTCGCTACACAATGCATAGACGTTTTGAAGAGAGATCGGATAGGCCGCGCGTCCTTCATTCCGCTTACAAAAATACGGACGCGAGCACCAGGAAAAGGCTCAAAGGAAAAGGGAGTTATTGGATTTGCACTTGATTTGGTCACTTTCGAGCCCGAAATGAGGCCCGCGTTCGAGTTTGTCTTCTCGGACACTCTGGTCACCGAGGATTTTGAGACCGCTAAACGTATGGGCTTCAGCCAGTGGAGGGCTGTTTCACTCGAGGGTGACTTAGTAGAGAGGTCCGGGCTTGTCACGGGAGGCCACTACCAGAGAAGAGCAACAGGACTTTCACTCCAGATAGTAGACACTAGCCCTGAAGTTGCGGAACGGCTCAAGGGGCTCGAGGCGATTCACAGCGATCTCAGAGAGCAACAGGATGAACTGCACGAGATGAAGATAGGACTGGAGAAGAATATCGAGGACCTCTCTAGAAGTAGCTATCGGGCGGGAATCGAGGTCAAGGGCCAGAGAGAGAGCCTTGAGGGGAAAGAAGAAAGAGTAGAGTCACTGAAAAACAGAATAGAGGAAATCAACCTCACGATTGGCGAGCTTGAGGCTCAGATCAAGGAGCTTCGAGAGAGGGATAATGAACTCACGGCGCAGCGTGAGCACGTGAGAACACAGAGAGATGAGTGCAATGAAACCCTTGTGAAGTCTGATGCTGCGAAGCTCAATCAGGAAATAAAGGACCTGAAAGAAGTCCTTGAACACAATAAGCGAAAGCGTGAATCAATCAACGCTGAGGTGACGAAGCTGCGCGTTTCGATTGATGAACGGCTCGGGCCTAAGGCTATTGAACTGGAAAAGGCCCTTCAGTCATTGAAAGACGCACTACCAGGACTAAATGATGGCGCGAAACGCGTCGAGTTGGAACTGGCAGAGAGAGAGAGCGAGTTTGAGGAGCTCAAGTCCGAGAGGGATAGAATTAACGAAGCTGTCAAAGACAAGAGAGTTCGTCAATTAGAGATAAAGGAAACCTTGAGAAACTTCCGTCTTCGGCATGAAGAAATAAGGGAAGGCCAGACCTCTAATGAGAAGGCTGTTTACCGACTGCAAACAGAGCAATCACGTCTTGATATCGACCTCGTGGCCCTCAAGGCTGAGCTCGAGAACTTGGCCGATGCAGAGGAGGAAACGAAGAAGCGGGAGAAGATGCGAGAGCACACTCGCAGAGAGATTGACGAGATGGATGAGAAGATCAGAGAGCTTGAGAGAGAACTTGAAGCAATGGGACCTGTCAACCTGAAATCCCTAACGGACTACGATGCAGAGAGGGAGAAGTACGACGAGATAGTCGACAAGAAGACCCGTCTAGAGGAGGAACACAAGGAAATACTCTCATTCATGGAGGAGATTGAAGCTGAGAAGACTCGCAAGTTTCTCCAAGTGTACAATGACATAGCTGATAACTTCTCCACGGTGTTCGCAAGGTTATCTCCAGGGGGCGAAGGACATTTGATGCTTGAAAACCCTGAACATCCGCTAATGGGTGGAATCACTGTTAGGACCAAGCCGATGGGAAAAGACCTCGTTACACTAGATGCTATGAGCGGCGGTGAGAAGACGCTCACCGGTTTGGCACTGATCTTTGCCATTCAGATGTACAGTCCTTCAAGCTTCTACGTTTTTGATGAGATTGACGCCGCTCTTGACAACGTGAATGCACACAACGTTGCAACTATGATAGCAGAGATGTCGAAGTCATCACAATTCATCGTTGTGTCACTCAGAGATACGACTGTCAGAAAGGCTGACCTCTTGATTGGCGTGACAAACCAGGATGGTATCTCAAGGGTTGTGTCGGTTGACCTTGAGGAAGTGGAGGCAACGGCATGAGTGGCAATGAAGAGTCCCCATTCTGGGCTTCACCGCCGTACATTCTACTGACCGACGTACTACAGCTTGACAAAGTAGACCCCTGGCAGGTCAACGTGGGAAAACTTGTTGGTGGTTTTCTCAACGAAATGAAACGCATCGGGGACATTGACTTTCGCATATCTGGCAACGCACTCTACTCCGCATCAGTCATATTCATGAAAAAGACCAGAGAACTCGTTGAATACGGGATTCTGCCTCCAGAGATCGATGAGGAGGAAGAGCAGCTTGCCATCCCCCTGATTCGTCCACCATTTAGACTAACAAACCGACGAGTCACTCTACAAGAGCTGCTTATCGCCATGGACCGTGTGCTCAGCAAGGGCGTGAGACAACGTGCCCGACCTGCCAGGCGAAGATATCGGGCTGACACAAGTCCGCTTCAATTCGAGCTGAATACATCACGTGCGTACGTTGAGGAAAGCTTGGCTGAGGTGTATGGAGACCTCTGCGTGATAATGGAAATTGGTGAAATTGTCAAATTCACAGACGTACTCGTAAATCGTACACGAAGGGAGATTGTGCGAATTTTCTTCGCTCTGCTTCATCTCTATGCCCGGGCGTACGTGGATATCTGGATGGATGATGATGCGGTGATTCTTATCAAGCTATTACCATTGCCAGAGAAGGCAGAAGCGGATGGCACTGAGGTGGAGCTCCATGCTGAGGTCAGGAAGTAGGTGATTTGGTTGGATGAAGACCTCACAATACTGGAGGCCGCGTTGTACGTTGCTGGTCGTCCACTGACCCTAGAAGAGATGGCAGGCATAATTGGAAAGGCTGAATCCACAGCCACGAAGCTGTTGGAGAACCTCATGTATGAATACGATAAGCGCAAAGGTGCTCTTGAGGTGGTCCTTCTTCCAAGAGAAAGATACGTGCTACAGTTAAGGCCAGAACTGACGCCCCGAGTGGGAAAACTCATCCCAGGCGGGTTACTCGCATTCAGCACATTACAGACGCTAGTGTTCATTGCCCTGAAACAACCAGTTCTTCAATCCGAGCTTATAGCGCACAGAGGAACACACTGCTATGATCATGTACATGAACTGGTGGAGAAAAAGTTCGTTGAGGCAGCCCCTCAGGGAAGGAGCAAGTTACTCAACACGACTCCCCTCTTCTCAGACTACTTCGGACTAGACACCGATAAAATCAGACTCAAGGCACAGCTGAAACACCAGATGCGAAGAATACTGGATGCGCAGCAAGCGGCAGAGGCTCAGCCCAGCTCAGGAAACGCTTAGCACACGCGGGGTACCGGCTCACCATAGGGGACCTGCACAACCTTTGTCCCGCCAATGCTGGTTGTCATGATGACTCTTGGCTTTCCGTCCCGGACGTGTCCGATGACTCGGGCATCTTTTGTGGCATTGTGTTTTCCAAGCGCCTTGAGGATACCGTCGGTCTTTGTGGAGTCCACTGCCATGATTGCTACCCCCTCACAGCTCATATGGAGAGGATCAAGCCCTAAAATGTTACACAGCGACCTTACTGCTTGCCTTATTGGAATCTGATTCTCTTTGATCGTGATTTCTGCTCCTGACTTCGAAGCGATTTCATTCAACGCAACAGCTGTTCCTCCCCGTGTGGGGTCCTTCATTGCATGAACTCCACCTACATCAAGGCAGTCACGTATGGGCATCCAGAGAGGAGCTACGTCACTCACAAGGTCTGTATCGAACTTGAGACCCTCTCTATGGGCCAAAATTACTGTTCCATGGTTTCCAACAGGCCCAGTGGCGATTATATCATCGTCAGGTTGCGCTCCACTGTCCGAAATCGGGTCGTTAAGGTAGACGGCACCAATGCCTGTGGTAGACATCACAATGCCATCGAGTGTCCCGCGGGGCATGACTTTCGTATCCCCGGCAATCATCGCTACGTCTAGAGGCTCAATGATGCTGTTGACTGAATGCAGAATCGCCTGCAGCGTGTCAATCTCAAAACCCTCTTCGACTATCACGGTGTTCGTCATGGCAAGAGGCTTCGCGCCCATTACTGACAGATCATTGATGGTGCCGCAGGCGGTGAGTGTCCCCAGATTGCCACCGGGGAAGAAAAATGGCTGTACAGTATGAGCGTCTGTGCATACAATGAGTCCATTCCCATTTGTCTGTAGTGTTGCCCCATCGTCCATCTCGTCAAGACCGATTGTTCCAAGCTTTCGTCGTGTAAATGAGGGAATTATGACTTCTTCCAGAAGACGCTGCATTATCTTCCCGCCGCCACCGTGCGCAGACTCAATTCTTGCCATCGTTATACCTCCAGCTAGGAGTGCACTGATGACAAAGGGCTTCGTATATGAAGAAGATGCTTCGTACTTGACCGCTACTCGGCTTGGCTACTAAGCAACATTTAAAACGACTCGGCAGAGTGCGTCAGTGACCCAACCAAGAGGTAGTTCAAGATGGGTGTTTGGCATCGCGGTTCAGGCCGTACATCAACAGGAGCGCGAAAAAAGCGGTTCAAGAGCAAGAGGAAGTACGAGCTAGGCCGCACTCCAACTGAAACTGTGATGGGAGAGCCAAAGCAAAGAATCGTGGATAGTTATGGGCGCCACAAGAAGAAACCAGCCTTACGCATTCAAGAGGTCAATGTCACTGATCCCGGAAAGAACATCACCTACCGTGCTGTAATCGAGGATGTCGAAGAGAACAAGGCCAACATGGACTACCAGCGCCGCAAAGTCATAACGCGCGGAACAATCATAAAAACCTCAAAGGGTCGAGCGAAAGTAACGAGTCGGCCTGGTCAAGAGGGCATATTGAATGCAGTACTAATCTAGAGTATTGCTTCCACTTCTCGCAATTGCCACCTTGCAGAAAGCATGCTAACCAGATGCAGCATCTGCAATCTCGGCCTCTAGGTTCGTTATGAAGAATTCTTTTCCCCCGGTGATCTCTGTAGCGCTACTTCCGCACTTAGGACATTTCATCGGAGCGAACATCGCAATCTGCGGCGGCAAATCTGGATCACTTTGAGCTTCACCCTCGTTTCCGCAATCATGACATCGCAGCCTACCCTTGACCATCATGATATTGAGTTTAGCTCCTTCAAGTATGGTGTTTCGACCTGCAATCTCGAAGTTAAACTCCAGTTGTTCTGGCACTAGGAATGTGAACTCACCTATCTCCACATTGACTGCCGTGACTTTTATGGCATTGTGCTTCTTTGCAGCCTCAACTGCCGTGTCCACAATTGAGCAGGCTGCAGAGAACTCGTGCATGCTGTGTCATTCCTTTTAGCAGGCAACGGGGGAGCCGGTTAAGGCGTTTTTGTTGCGGCGCTGGAAGCCGAAACTGTTTATACGAAGAGTTAGGGAATGCTAGGCGTTGTACCGTATCAGTCTTGGGATGGGATGTAGGTGCCAAAGTCTTCTTCCAAAGCAAGCAAAGCCAAAGGAACCAAGGCGAAGAAGAAGACTGCAGGCTCCAAGAGGGTGAAATCGAAGAAGAAACCCGCGAAGAAGACCGCCCCCAAGAAGAAGGAAGTTGCAGAGAAAAAGGGTTCAAAGGTCAAAAGGAAGCCTGCAAAGACAGAGAAGAAAGCGGTGAAATCCTCAAGAAAACGGAGGAAGAAACCTACAAAGAAGAAGAGATCTGCAAAGGACCGCTCGACCATGATTGATGAACTGGTGCTTGAGCTCCAGAGTGATGACGAGCAGGTGCGCCTGGGCGCTATTGGCCGTCTTGGCAGAATTGACGATCCTTCAGCTACATCTCACTTGATTGGTTGTCTAACGGACTCAAGATACATGGTGCGAATATATGCCGCTGTACAGCTGGGCGAACGTCGGGACAAGAAGGCAGTGAAACCTCTCATAGATGCCCTCAATGACGAATCACTCTTTGTTCGGCAGGCTTTTGCTAGGGCGCTGGTGAACATCGGCGGTAGAAATGCTCAGAAAGCAGTCAAAAAAGCTGAAGTTGCGGGTTTCTTGCTGGATGAACTGCCT
>DAOVDG010000043.1 GCA_030669595.1 Candidatus Thorarchaeota archaeon | reverse complement strand
CTTCGGGGCTCCATTCTGTACATGTATGCCAGCAGGTCCGCTAGGGACCAACTAGTACTGTAGTTACTAGGGACCATTTGGTATATAAGCATTGCGAAGTGTAGCACGTTTTCAGACGGTGACAGACAATCGGGCGGACGGCGTCCAATGTCCACTAGGAATACGAATATTAGCACAAAAAACTTGTTTCACCGCGAGTACAACGAAACTCGACAGATTCATGGTGTATCTAGAATGGTGAACTGCTCACTTTGCGGGAAGGAAGACCTCGCTTTCACATGCCCGTATTGCAATTGCGTCTTTTGTGCAGACCATAGATTGCCGGAAAGCCACGGTTGTCCCGCCATGGAAAAAGCCCGCGACCACGCGAAACGAAAGGTGGCTGCCTCGTTCAGTGGACAGTACACCGAAGAGGAAGTGCGATTGCCGGTGCATGAACGTTCCAGTCGAAGGCGCACAGTAAGACGACCAACCAGTCGTGCGAGGTTCTCCTCCACTGAGAAGAGGGACTTGGTGATTGCTTCCATCCTAGTCGTGTTGGTTGGCATTTCAATGATGGGATATCAAAGAGGCATATTCTATGCCATTCCGCAACTAATCTACTTCGTCAGCGTTGGTCTCTGGTGGTACCCTGCAACCACGATTTGCATCTTCTTGGTGTCCTTCATGGCACACGAGATGGCACACAAATTTGTCGCTCAGCACTATGGACAATGGAGTGAATTCCGCATGACTCAGCAGGGTTACCTCCTATCAGCGATGGCAATCCTCTGGTCATTCCCAATCTTCGGAACAGGAGTTGTAGCAACTAGTAGGGCCAAGAGCTTGGAGGAAGATGGAAAGGTAAACCTAGCGGGTCCGCTAACGAATTTCATCATCGCCGCAGGAATTGCAATCGGAATGCTGCTGCTAGTGGCGGCAGTTGGGGTCCCAGTAGTAGACCCTGTGACGAATCTTATACTATCCGTGCTTAGCTACGGACTCATCCTCAACGCGATGCTTGGTGCCTTCAACATGATCCCCATACAACCATTCGACGGGGCCACAGTCAAGATGTGGAATACAGCTGTATGGGTCGGACTAACAGTAGCGCTTGCAGCACTTCTACTGTTTGGCTTCTTCATTGTTCCACAATTCTAGTTGAATGTCGTATGGATAATACCACGCTTCATAGCCCGATTTTACCGAAGACATCCTGTAGAAAATACAGGAGCATCCATATTGCAGTCATTGCGCCACTCAGACTCGGACGTCGTAGAATTATCAGTATCAGCATGGTTCTACAGGAATCGAACGATAGCTGGTTTCGACAACCCCGCAAGATCGCTCTATGTTTCTGTTAGAGAGCTCGTTGAAAATAGTCTAGATGCCTGCGAAGGCGCGGGAGTGCTACCCGAAGTGCACGTGTCCTTGCAGCATCTGAAAACGGATTCCTCAGAAGCTGAGGGTATGCCAAAAGGCCCGCAGGTTTTTGGACTCCGCATCCAAGATAACGGTTCAGGAATCAGGAGAGAAGACGCCCCTCGACTCCTGGGCAGGATGCTCACTTCAACTAGATTCACTCTGAAGCAGAGTCGAGGCACCTTCGGTCTCGGTGGCAGCCTTGCACTTCTCTATGGTCAAGTCACAACTCAAAGACCAATTGAGATAACAACCGGACGCAGCGGAGAAGAAAGCAAGCACAAAATCGTGATGCGGCTGGACATTGAGAATAATGAGCCGATATTGGTTCACGAAGAGCAACAGCCAAAGAATCCAGAAGACCATGGTACTATCATCGAGTTTTATCTGCAAGGGGATTGGTTCCGTAGCAAACGACGCATTACGGAGTACTTCCTGCAGACAAGCATGATCGTTCCATACGCATCTATGCTCTTCGACAACCCCGACGGAGAATCACTTCGACTACCTCGAGTCATAGAAAAGCTGCCACAGCAACCAATGGAGGCTAAGCCGCATCCCAGAGGGATAGATGTTGAGATGCTCAAGAGAATGATAAAGGAGTCGCGCAGGAGTACCCTCAAGTCGTTCCTAAGGGGCTCCTTCCAGAGAGTGGGCGAATCAACAGCTGAGAAGTTCCTGGCTTCAGCTGCTTTAGACCCAGCGGCCGCGCCCAAGGCGATGAGCAATGAGAATCTTGTTCACATGATGAAAAAACTCGAGACCTACAGCGGCTTTCTAGCTCCCTCCAGCAAGTCGCTTTCACCTGCAGGCCTCGATGTACTGAAGGCGGGGATTAGACGGCTCAAGCCGGAGTTCGTCGTAGTACGACAGAGACAACCCAGTGTCTATGAAGGACACCCATTCATTGTGGAAACCGGCGTTGCCTACGGTGGTGAACTCATGCCAGTCATGAAACTGTACAGATTCGCAAACCGCATTCCGCTGTTGTACGACGAACGCACCGATGTATCTAGCCAAGTCATCAGGGAACTTAATCTCAAGAATTATGGTCTTCGTCAGGATGACCCTCTCGCCTTCTTTGTGCACATTTGCTCCACCAAGATTCCGTACAAGACTGTGGGTAAGGAGTTCATCGGAGATATCGACGTGGTTCGTCGGGAGATTGACCTTGGACTCAAGGATTGTTTGAGAAGACTTGGCGAGAGCGTCCGACGGAAACGAAGGGTGCATCGGCAAGAAAGGCGAGAGAGCAGACTAGTTGGCTACTATGAATTCATAGCAGAAACTCTTGGCAAGGCAACAGATCAAGAGGTTTCTCTGGTTAATCTTATTGGAAACTAGGAGGCTCCCAAGTGATGAGGAATGGATGCAATTCAGCAACCACACCAGAAGTGATGTCACTGATTGATGATGTGTTAGGCACTCTCGCTGACACAATTAATAATGGCGAATTTCCAGAGATAGGTTACTACGGGTCTTCGAAGAAGAACGTCGAATGGTCAGATGACGGCTACGAGCCGGTGAATGCGGTTCCCTCGTTCGTTGATGGCCGCAAGGTTGAGAGTGCTAGGACGATTGCAGGGCTTGTCTATGGTCTAACTTGTTTCAAAGAACATCTTGAGCAAAATATGTCAATGAGTCTTCGTGACTTCTACTACATGCACAAGGTGAAGCGTGTACAGGAAGTCTTGGAGATCAGTGGTCAGAATGAAACGAACAGGTTGATCAATCTGTGCGAGAGGATATTGAAGATTCAGGGCACTTCCGTGCCAAGAGAGGAATTCGGCGTTGTTAGTTCTCCCAAGGGCACTTTCTACGGTGATGTTACGTTATCAGACCTCTCGGGCAAGCAACTCAACTGCTCATGCGCTGGAGAATACGGATGGTTCATCTCCTCGAAGCCTTTTGATGTCAAAATCCATGACATCAACATTGATGCTGCAATCTTCGTTGAGAAGGAAGCCATGGCAAGAAACCTTATTGAACTCAAACTGCCTGAAACTCTAAAGGTCGGGGTAGGTTCGTTGTTTGGGCAGCCGGGGAGGAACATGAGAGCATGGATCAGACGCTTGGCGGACAATGGTGTGCCAATCCTCGTACTTGTCGACATGTCTCCATGGTCACTGCGCATTTTCTCCACAATCAAGAGCAACTCTATCGAGCTCTCAAACATCCGAGGTCTTGCAGCCCCCTCTGCGAAGCTGCTCGGTCTGACGACAACAGACTTCTGGCGTAAGAACGGAATGCTGACTGCAATCGAGCACTCATTGGAAAACATGTCCAAGTCAGACCTCAAGTGCGCTCAACAGAACCGCAAGATACCGGCAATCAACGAAGACCCAATCCTCCGAAAAGAGAACGAAGCACTCCTCAAGAAACGCAAGAAAGGAGAACTTGAAGCATTCAAGGCATTTGGACTGCCTCTCACTAGTCTCAGGAAGCTCTACGTTGATTACATCAAGCGTAAGTCACGTGGCTTCAATGTGAAACTGATATAAAGCTCGAATACCACGGGGGGAATGAGGAGAGCCTTCATGAGTGAAGAAAAGGAGAAGATGCTAAGCCTCTTCGAGGAGTTCAAAACTACCCTCGTCGATCTTGTGGATGACAGGGACAAGCTCGCCAGTGAGATCGAGGAACTACGAACTGCAAGAAGAGAAGCCGATGAAAAAGCGTGGGCTGCGGACGAGAAGGTCAAGAATTTGGAATCGGACCTTGAAACCGCTGTATCGACGAGCGATAAGGCAACTTCAAAGGTCAGCTCGCTCAAAGAGCAAGTTAAGGAGTTGAAGAGCAAGCTTGGAGAGGCGGAAGCCTCAAGCACTGATGCAATAGAAGCCGTTGTGAAAGAGCGCGACGAGCTTAGGGCGGAGATGAATGATATAACCTCACAGCTATCGCGTGTATCTGAGCTCTATCGGGAAACCTCTGCTGAAAAGGAAGCGCTCCAAGAGAAGGTAGACGTTAGTGACCTGCTGGGAATCTACATAGTGCTTCTTGAAACTGTCTTCTATGGAAAGCCTCATGCCAGAATTCTGTATACACTACACGACATCAAGAAGCCAATCACAAGGAAAAACTTGGCTGATAGTTCAGGCATAATGCCGGCTCAAGTCCTCAAGGCGATTCACGATCTGGCGAATGAAGACCTAGTTTCATACAATGAGGACACCCAACAAGTCGCTCTGAAGAAGGAAATCATGTAGACCAGCGAGTCATTCACCACGCAGTCAAATGTGCCAAAAAGAGATGATATGTTGCCCAGAAAAGTAGATTATGGTCCAGCGCTTCGAAAGTATGTCAGGAAGTACAATCTGAATGACAAGCTCCAGTCTATTATGAACTTACTTGGCAAAGACGCACAGAAGGTTTTCGACTGGGCTCAGGAAGAAGCCAAACTCAGAATCAAGAAGGGTGAGGAGAAAGAAACCAATCTAGCGAAGGTTGAATTCCGGTTGATAGCTAATGAAGCAGCAATCAGGTTGGTGAAACATAACCACTCACGAGGGCGGATGACGATAAAGAGTGAAGTTAAGCGCCGGACGGGAATTAAAACAGAAATGCCTCTCCTCTACCAGGAAGCAGGCCTCCGACATCCTCAGGAAGCAAGGAATCTTAGGCACAATCTATTCCACGAGGCATTCATGGCATTGATAATGCATCTCTTTCCGGATGTCACAACCAGTGTCCCCATGACTGGAGAGGGCCTGACCCCTGATTTGATGGTCAAACATAAGAATCCCAACTGGACCCTCTCGGTCGAGTACAAGGGATACCGCGCAATAACCCTTCTCAGCGAGTCTGAAGTCCTTAAGGGGATGAGGTATCAGAAGGCGTATGGCTCGTCTTGGCTAGTCACAAGCACGACCAAGACGGTGAGAGCTCGCTATGAAGGTACTCTTGAATCTGGGAAGCTAATAAGGCAGGGCATCGAGCGGCTAGAGAGGATTGCTAAGAGAAGTAGGTATACTGGGGAGCAGAAGGAGAACAGAGGCATTGCAAGGAAGGGGATAACACATCTCGAAAAGCTAAGAGGAGCCAATCTCAAATGCAAGTTGATCTCCGCAGAAGAACTCCTTGACTCTTGCAGAGAGGGGAAACCAAGAAAGGCACTCGCCATATCCACTGGTATGGAGTTCATCGCGATGCTTCGAAAGGCTGGCTTCGAGAGCCACGCAGACAATGTGTTGAGAATAATGAAGACCCCAACGACTCGTCTTCATAGTGATACTGTAACATCTGTGCGACTCATAGGCTAGAAGACCATAATAGAGAGCAGACCGTTCCTTCTACTAACCTTTATCAATAGCGGGTAACGTGTTGTTCTGTTCTCAGATAGTGGACTAGAATAGTGAGAGGATAATGCATTGCTAAATGGGCCAGGCGAACATGCTACTGAACAGCTCAAGAGTATCCTGCGCGATCTCAGCAGCAGGTCGCCGATTCTGGGAGCGGCGATATTCTCTGTAGAGGGCTTGCCACTTGTTAGCTACTTCCACGCCGGCATTGAAGAGGCATCTATTGCTGCGATGGTTGCGAGCATTCAGTCTGTTGGGGAGCTGGCTGTCAAAGAACTTCGCCAAGGGGAGCTGAAATCCATTATCATTCAAGGCACACTTGGTACAACAGTAGTTATCTCGATTCCAGATTCCTACTTGCTTGCGGTGACAGCGCCAGAGAATGTCAAGCTTGGACTCATTTTCAACGATGCAAAAGTGTACGCTAAAAAGATGTCAGGTATTCTGCGCACTCTTGTGTGAGTGACTTCAACAATGAAACTAACCTATCCGTTTGCTCATCATCCATGTTGGTCATGCACTCGTGATGGGCTGTGGGCTAGAATACACTTACCAGTAGCGCCCTCCTGTAACATAAAATGCGCATACTGCGATCATCAATTGGACGCCTCTGGCCACATGCCGGTGCCTGGTCGATCAAGAAGGGTGATGACTCCAACTCAAGCAATCAAAGTAACTCTTGATGAGCTTCGGAAAGACCCGAATCTACGCATTGTCGCGGTTTCGGGCCCAGGTGACCCACTTACATGCCCACAAACATTCAAAACTCTGCGAGGAATCAGAGCGTTAAATGCTGACATAGATCTCTGCCTGTGTACTAACGGGGTGCTACTGGAAGAGAAGACAAAGCAACTGGTCGAGCTCGGGGTAAGGGCAATTAGTGTGACAATGAGCACTGTGTCCCCTGAAACCGCCTCGCAAATCTATGAATGGGCGGTGATTGATGGCAAGCGGCTAACAGGACGTAAAATGGGGGAGAAGATCATCGATGTACAGCTCAGGGGCATCTCTTCTGCCACCAAATCAGGTGTGTTTGTAAAGGTGAACTCGATACTTATTCCCGAAATGAATGGAGAACAGATGGAGGCGCTGGCGGGAGCCCTAGGGGATGCTGGTGCACGTCTTCAAAACATTGTCCCACTCATACCATTTGACAACATGATTAATGAGCGACCACCTACGCAGAATGAACTTGATGATGCAAGAAACAGAGCTTCTCGCGTTATGGAGCAGTTTTATCACTGCAAACAATGCAGAAGTGATGTTGTAGGGATACCTGGGGCAGACCGTATCCTTTAGCTGGAGATTTTCTGGGCCAAACACCCCACTTCAACTAGCTTGTTAATCAGGAACCACAAAGCTTGCTGATCATAGGGCAGTACTTCAATCACTTGGGTTATTGTCATTGCGCCGTTAAAATGGTTCAGCATGTCATCAACCGGTTTTCCATACTGTGCCTTGATACTATTCAGAGTTATGTCCGGACATTCTTGCTTCACCAAAATGTCGTTGTCGGTGAGTCGCCTCTTGAAATCACACCACTCGTACTTGTGCAACATCGAGAACAATGCCAAGACTTGTTTCTCAGGCAAATCAATCAGGTCCATTATCTCCGCCACAGTTCGTTTGCCGTTAATGAAAGCCTCCAACTGCTCTAGCTTACTGTCGACAGACCCGACTCGAAAAGGGATTATGAGGCCCTTCTTATTCTTGAAAGGTACGAGGTCTATGTCAATCGCAGAGAACGGAAACTCCATTAGTATCTCAAGGGAGAATTCGCGGAATCGTCGAACATCGCCTTCAAACTTCTTAAGCTTAGCACCATGCTTCTCTTCCACATTCTCAAGGATTCTTTTCAATCGTTCACGGTACGGCGTTTCACTAGGCACGGGGTCAACAACAAGCAGGACAAGGACTGTTTCTCCAACCTCAATCAGGATATCGTAAGCCGCTTTCCGAATTGTCCTAATGGGGGTTTTAGCGAAGATTATCACTGCAGTGACAAAGCCCGCAATCAAATCAGGGTCAATGGACATCTCTGCATAGGGCAGACTGAGTATTGATTCGCCCCCTTCTAGACGAATCAGGGAGATGTACCGTACCTTGGATACGTCGAGTGGCATTCTACCAAGCCTTCCTAACCGCTAAGTGACCCCCACCGCAGGACACGTAATTCACATTGTTCATATGAAGGGCGCTATAATAATATCTTGGCCTCGGAGCTTTGCACAAATTACTCAATGGACTCGCCTCCTTCTCTCGACTGTTCGCCGTGACCCAGCACACCTGCATCAATCAGGTTCTTGGCAATAGTTATGAGAACTTCAATATCAAACGGAACTAGCTCACACACTTGCTCAAGTGTTCTCGTTCCATCGCACAGTTCCACAAAATCATCCAATTGATTTCCGTATACACCAATAAGACGCTTTGGGGTATCGGTCAGTTTCACAAGCACTGTATCCTTGTTTGCACGACGCGAAAGCGTGATCCATTTGTACCGGTCCAGCATGGAGAATATTGCTGTTAACTCGGCTTCAGAGTAGCCCGAAGATTTCACGATCTCCCTGATGGTTCGTTTCCCATTGATAAAGCCAACAACGGTTTGTATCTTCTTGTCTGTTTCGCCGACACTCCAAGGGATTGTTGCTTGGTAGTCAGGCGTCGCATCTGATTTCTTAATCAGTTTAGGAACGAGCTGCCAATCAACCCGTCTATACGGGAACACGCCAAGGATGTTAATCCCGAATTCCCTGAACGGGCGAATGTCGCCCCTCCAAAGGGTGAGCTGTAGTTCATATTTTACCTCGAAATCTCTTATAATTCCCTTTAGCGCTTCACGATATGGTTCGTCATCCTCCACTTTATCGATAATGAGCAACCCTACAACATGATTGCCTTCCTCTATCACGACCACATAGCCTTCCTTGATGAATGTTCGAAGCTGCTGATTCTCAAAAATCACAATTGCTAAAACAAAGCTAGCAACAAGGTCAGGATCCACACTCATCTCTCTAAACGTAATGCCTAGAACTGGCTCACCGCCGTCTTTTCTGACTAATGAAACGTAGCGAACAATCTCCTCGTTCAAGGACATGTGGCTCAACGTTGATTCCCCTAACGAACGCCCAATAAAAGGTTGGTCAGATGTAGTCCAGCAGACCTGACTGGGTCACTATCTTCACGGGCAAATCCGGATGTACCGTGTAACCCACGAGCTGTTTAAGGTCTGCAACTGTAAAAGCCGAACCAATGCGGGTCACAAGTAGAGACCCCTTCATTCCCACAACATCACCCAGTAGCTGCATGCCATCCATTGGCTCGGACCTCTTGCGCCATGGAAGAGGACGCGCATTGAGAGAGTCGAGATTGTAGTGCATTGACAAGTCTTCCAATTGCACCTCATGTTCAGGCAGTACTTCTACGAGCGAAGATGAGAAACGCTTAGCCAACTCCTCCGCTACCGAATAATCCAACTGCTCCGTTAGACTCGCAATTTTCCTTTTGCTGCGAACCTGCTTAGTTGCACCTCTTCTACGACCTACCAGATCTTCCAACCTTCTTGCAGCTCTACCGCCCTGTATCTCTGCAAGAACAGTAGCGAAATCTGCACCTTGTTCCACCCACCGCGTCTTGACTCGCCTTGCCGTTGAAACTCCAACCTTCAGTGTCTGGTCATTAAACACCGCTAGATAGAGTACGTAGTCGGTTTCTTCGCACCTCGTCCTACGTTCCTCAGATGCATTACATCTTATACCAGTGCATCTGATGCAGGGATCCATGGAATCAACCGCTGCACACGGACCACACCTAACCTGTCTTGGACGACTCACAATGTGCTCTGGGCAGGGCACAAGGCGCCCAGCTTCGTTCCTGCTACCGATACACATGCGTGGGCCAGTGATGGTCCATGATAGCTTCTCTCCGGTGAATAGACGAGTAAATTTGGGAGTTTCTTCAGATCCCGTCCATGATAGTACGCCCTGCTCAAATGCATCATTCTCGGTGGGCCGCCAAGTTACGCTAGTAACGTGCATCCGAACAGCCCTCAGAAGATTTTCCGGCGGCGACCACCCTGCCCCATCCACTTGATGCCAGCGATGTTCAGATCTTCATCACAATTGGGACAACGACCATTTTTGCTCAGATTGTTCTTCTTTAGATACACAGACCATCTCTCGACTGCCATTGTTCCGCAATTCGGACAGTAGGTGTTCTCAAAGTCATGACCAGCCACATTGCCTGAGTAGACAAATATGAGACCAGCCGCCTTGGCGACTCTGATATGACGTTCTAGGGCTGATGCGGAGGTCCTTGGCAAGTGGGTCATCTTATACATTGGAGAAAAAGCCGTGAGATGAAAGGGTATGCGGGAACCTAGATTCTCTACGACCCACTCCGCTAGTATCTTTGTGTCCGCCTCCACATCACCGACTTGAGGAATAATGAGGTTAGTTATCTCAATGAAGACACCTTTCTCTTTCAGCCTCGTCAGGGCGTTGAAGATTGGCTCCACCTTTGAAACGCCCATGTACTTCTCATAGAACGACTTGTTGCCACTTCCCTTGAAGTCGACTGTGGCAGCATCAAGATAAGGGGAGATGTAGTCTATTGCTTCGGGAGTCATGTAACCATTTGTGACAAACGTGTTGTACATCCCCTGCTCATGGGCAATGCGAGCTGTGTCATGGGCAAGCTCCATGAAGATTGTTGGCTCCGTGTAGGTGTAGCTGAGTCCCGAGCAGTCATACTGATGCGCAAGCTTCACGATATCCGCTGGTTCCAATCTTTGACCAACAGGGGTTTCCCTCTGAGCAGAATGATAATTCAAACAGAACTGACAACGGAAGTTGCATGATGATGTGCTAATCGAGAATGGGCTTGACCCCGGAGCGAAATGGAAGAGGGGCTTTTTCTCAATTGGATCTGCACCCATGCCATCTATCAGACCATAGACAGTGGTATAGAGCACTCCATCTTTGAGTTTTCTGACGCGACAGAAGCCTGACTCGCCCTCATGAATCACGCATCTTCTTGCACAGAGGTCGCATCGCACACCGTTCTTGAGTTTGGTATATAGAACTGCCTCTCTCATCAGAGGGAGAGTTCGTGCGGATTCTTATGCGTGTTCCGGTGAGTAGAAAGAAAGACATGATTTCTTTGAGATGATTGGACAGTAATAGTTGCCTGATGATTTTCTAGCTCAAATCGATCTTTTCACGTGTCAATACGAGCTTTTCACCATCGACAATCTTAGCAATGCCCAGTTGATGGAAGTCTTCAGCCCATTGTTTAACTATAGCTGGTGCCACACCCAAGGAGCGTGCAATCTCTCTTATCGGCATCTCAAGGTTGTCTTCCACCATAAGGAATGCTTTGGTCTTCTCTGTTCGGTCCATTAAGCCAAGGTAACCACGCAAAGCCTCTTCAGTGAGCTGTAGCTTCACATGCGTCGCCTTGTAATCACTAGTGGTCCTCTCATGACTGGCTGAAATCCGATCAAGTTCAGTCTTCACACGCTCCAGCTCTCTTGCACTTTCACCCGACTCGTAGGAACGAAGGCGTGCTCGCAATTCATCAACTCCAGCAAGCCGTTCATTTGCCTTTTTCAGCTCATCCTCGAGGTGCCTGATGTTGCCTCCAAGGTCCTCAATCAGTAGGTCGTTCTTATTCTTGGCGTCACGAAGCTGACGGCTCTCAATCTGGGTGGCTTGAAGTTCCTGAGAGGCCTTTTCCAATCGCTCATTGAGCAAGTCGTGGAGTGTTTCCATGGATTTGATGTGCTTACGGAGCTCAGCGACCGTTTCCGCCCCAGCTGCTGGTACCGCTCGAAGACTGTTCACAGTTTCCTCTAGACTCTCATTCCGTGCTTTCATTCCGGCGAGCTCGCTTTGCAATGACTCAATGTCATTCTCTCGGTTCTGTACCTTTTCAGTTGCCACGGATAAGTCACGCTCTAGTTCCTTGACATGGCGAGAAAGCGCCTTCAATTGTTCCGCTACTTCCTTCGGAATGGCCACCTTTGGTTTCATGGTCAGCTCCGTCGATAGGAATTCCACCTCTGTGGATAGTCTCTGTGTGAAATCATCAATGCTGGCCTTCAAGGTTGTGAGTTCATCGTGGGTTTCATTCGCGGCGTCCTTGAGAGTGTCGGTCAACACTCGGATCTTTTCGAGAATTGGTGCCGACATTCCAGAGGTCAGGGTTTCCTCAATTGCTGCGAACTCCTCCTCAATGATAGGTGTCACCTCGGTTTTAAAATAGACTGCCTGGAGGTTGGTCTTCGCACGCCTTTTGCTCTTTCCGATTATCGTGCTCCGGAGATTCACAAGGTTTCCCTTCAAGCCTACCAAAAAGGAAAGCACAACGGGTATGAGATCACGCTCGATATGATCAATCCCATCGTTGATTAGGTTGAGATTTTTTTCCACGTTACGAGTACTTTCTCGGAAACGACCAATGCTCTTATCCATCTCAATGCGTCGCCGAACTTGGTCCGCAGATTCCACCCTGAGAACATCCTTTGTCATGCGGCCCGATTCGACTAGATCCTTCTTCATGGCATCATCGATACCAAGCTCTGCGAACATCTTGTCGACTACTGTATCTCTGTCGCTCTTTGGATTTTTCTCGTCGGGTTTCTTGCTCATGTGAAGACCTCACTAGCCTCTGACTGGGCCAAGGCAACTACTAGTGAACTGCTAGACAACACATAAATCTATTCGGAAGATGGCTCGCAATGAGACTTCATATTGAGATTCTTGATAGAGATGCAGGCAGACGTGCACAACAGAGGTACATCCCGAATAAAGAAAGGGAAGATGACTTGGCATCTCTTTACGGACATGGACAACCAGTTCGTTACATCTCTTGATGTCTTCCCGCCAGCGAGAGTTCTTGAAAAAGCTGAAAAAAACATGGTTGCCATCATCAAGATGCCCGAGTTGACTCCATGCGAGAGCTTTTCTCCGACAGTCATCCTCCGCATTGACACGATTTCCCGCGATTGGCTTCTTGAGCCACAAGCAACTCCCGAGGAAGAAATCAAGCAGAACAGAGGAATGTTCTGCGCTGTACAGGAGTACTGGGAATATGGTGACCCGCTTGTGCAGGAACTGTCAGAGAGCATCGCTGAAAAGAGCAGCACCGACGAGGCATATGCTCGGTCGGCTTACCAAACAGTCAGAGAACACCTAAAGCTGAAAACTCATCTTGACGAGAGAGTGGGTGCAGCACGCGCCACCATGAGCAAAGAAGGTGACTGTGATGAACATGCGGACCTGTTTATTGCCTTGAATCGTGCTGTCAAGATACCATCGCGCAGAGTCGTGGGCCACTTCTACAGGGCAGGGTCGAAACCTGAGCCGCATGCGTGGTGCGAAGTGTATCTCTTGAACACAGGCTGGATTCCTGTTGACCCAGCCCTAGGATGCTTTGGTACTCTCTCCGAGCGATACTTCTCACGTGTGAGAGAAGGACTTGTTTCTGCGCGTCCGACGATTCAAGTAAGGTGGGATGCTCCCGCGACGGGAGGACCGGTTGTTGAAGAGAAAGTAAGTATGTCCGTCTTCAAGAACAATCGAGGCTAGAGCCCGAATATCCTCTCAGACTCGTACAGACTCACAAACATGTCTGCCCCAAAGTGCCAGCATGAATGGGTGTCGAATATGGCGCATCTGACTGCGGGCAGGAAAGGCGCATCAAGGGCTGAACGAAGAGTTCCCGCAAGGTGATGCGTCATCATCTCTCCGTAAGCGGCCACCTGCGGTATGGACCCAAGAAATCTCTTCTTCGTTGAATCAAGCGGGCCCGGCTTGTAATCGCAGACCTGCACATGGCCATCCACAAATCGGACCAAGTCTACGTGTCCTGAAAGCTGGTACCTCTCGGTAAACACTGGAACTTCAATGGCAATAGAGTTCGGATCGTCTTGAAGGAAGTCAGGAAGCACTGCATGGTTCAGCGTATAGCTTTTATCGCCTCTTGCTCGATGATACTCTCTTATTCTTAACACCAAGTCGTCTTCAAGGCTAGCCACGACTGCATGGCTTTTCATGAGCTTTGTTCGTAATGCTACACGTCTTGCAGCTGGCATTTTCGAGAGACGCAATGAGGATGCGCGTCTGTAAAATGGATCAGTGAAGGGGGCCGCTGGCACCTTGCCGGCTCTAACTGCTGAAAGGTGTGCCCAAAGAGCAGCCAGGTCTCCGGCAGTGTTTCCAAGCTTTTTGTGGTTCCCGCGATTCCATTGAAACCCGTATGCAACCTTGCCATGGCGAAACTCCCTTTTTACGATATCATCGCCATCGGCTGTCATGTCCCTTCAAAGCTGACTCGGGCACCAATCTTTTTAATGCACCGCCCCTCAGAAGCTGTAGGTGACAACGAGTTGACATATGCCTTCATCGTTTTCTATCGTTATAGGACAATGTCTCTGGAAGAAGCTGAGAAGGCAAGGAAGTTCTGGATAGATTTCCTCAAGGGAGAATGGCCCAACGATGTCCGGATTGTAGGAAACTACAAGTATGCTTGGGGAACAGAATGGAATGGATTCTTGCTGATAGAAGCAGAGAGTGCCCACACCTTCTTTGAGTTCTGGCCTAAGTTTCGAGATAAAAC
This sequence comes from Candidatus Thorarchaeota archaeon, assembly GCA_030669595.1. GTDB lineage: Archaea > Asgardarchaeota > Thorarchaeia > Thorarchaeales > Thorarchaeaceae > WTCK01. Next base: position 2,425 of record DAOVDG010000043.1, on the reverse strand, counting down.
GCGCTGGTACGTAGACAACACTCGAACAATAATAGGCCAGAAGACGTAAAGAAGGAAAACGAAGTCGGGAAGGCCTTCTCGGACCCACCCGATGCCAGTCTGTAAACTATGGAGCTGCGTCTTCCATTAGGCCAATGATCCAGTCCAAGTCTCTCTGGAGAATGCCTTCTCCAACTCGATATATCATGAGAGAACCGGTTGCCGCGTTCACAGACGTTGTGAGGATTGCACCACTTGGATACGAAAAGGTCCCACGAAATCTACTAATCTGGCCCTTGTATCTGCGTGTGTACAGCCCAATTTCCTCTTCAGACTGTATTCCTGAACCCCGGAACTCCGCATCTGTGAGATTGCCCTTCTCAACGCCACTAACCAGCACCGACGCGACGTCCGCTGCTCGGTCATAGAGCTTCTTCGCTCCGCCATTCAGGCTCAAAGGGGTAACCTTCGCTCCAGTTGTGTCTTCAAGCAACCTTGTGAACTTGTTAGCAATCCGTCGGGATCCTCGAACCTCGATAGTCGCTCTATCAAGCTTAACGAAAACGGTCCCTCTATCTATGCTAACATAGTGAACGCTCACAAGTTCACCGGCCTTGTAGGCCAGAACAGGCACACGGAATCCAGAAACGAACTCGCCAATCACAACATCCCCGCTTGCTTTCACTGAAGCAAAGCCAGATGCAAGCCCCTTCTTCTTTTTCGGAGAATACGAGATTCCTCTCAGAAGGCTCGCCAGTTTGGTGGATGTTGTATTAAGTCCCGAATGACGAAACAGATGCACAGAGAGCCCCATACCCCGGGGCTTGATGAGTTTTAACTTCGAAATTTTCTTGCTGCTCAAGGTGTCTCATCTCGCTAATGTTTGGAAGTTGAGTCTTCACTGGCCTCTACTTCCTGTGGAACGGTGCATCCCACCCTAATAAAACCCCCATCTAACACAGAAAATAGCTGGACCCTGCTTGAGGTATTACCCACATACTAACCAGCATATGAAGTGAGAGTACACACAAACAATACGCATTTCACATGGCTCCGATTTGGCGCCAAATGAAGTCCGCGAATCTTTTTCTCTCAAGACCATCTGGGATACATTGCCTACAACAATCTGAGTAGGTCCTCAATGAGAATATGTGCCCGGGGCTTGTCCGGCATGAAGGGTGCGAAAGTCAAAGCCTTGGCGGTAGTGATACAATCAGCAAGGTCACTCAAATCCCGACACCATACGAGATGTTTCTTTCTTGACATCTCACCAATCAATTGGGCCTGATGACCCTCCATGAGAGTTCTGTTCTCAACGACAACGAGTCGGAAACCTCGCTTCACGCATTCGATCGTTGTCCCTGCACCACCAGTACTCACGATTACATCCGCCCAATCGTATGCAGTGTTCAACGACCTGATGAAACGAAAGAATGGGAAGTTCCTAGGCATGTAGGAACCGCGACCGATCTGCGCCACCACCTTGTCTTGAACTACGCCCTGCTCAACAAGTCGGTCCATCTCCTCGATGAGAGGGTCAAAGTGAGCAGTTCCGACTGTCAAGAAGATCATAGTAGCTGACCCCCGTAGATAGCGGCAGGAATTCTTGTCGCTAGGTCAGGCCACTGAACCATAAAGAGGTCAGTTTTCCCCAGCAGCATTCGACCGGTTATGGACAGGGTTTCAACCCTGGACATGCTCTCAATGAACACGGTCTTAATGCCAAGCAGACGAGCCGAGTAGAATATGGGCACTGTCAGACCTGTGCCGCAGCTGACCATCAATGTCGGTCGGAAGAGAAGAAGGTAGACGAATGACATCATCAGAGTTGCAAGGGTTCGAATCACGGACATGATTCGTGAATCCTGAGGCAGGAGTCGGGGAGTAAGCACAGGAAGAACGCGGCCGGCAATCCGTATCTTCTTGGGCGTCAGCGGGTCAAGGAGTCCAATCATGTAGAGATACTCATATTTCGGACCCAAGAGATCGATGAGTGCAAAGGTTTGTGCTGTATGACCGCCTCGTCCCAGCACAACACCAATCCTCTTCATACCGGGTTCCTCGCAACAGCCCTATTCTGTTGCGCCACATAAAGGGTTTTCTCCTAGGAAAGCGCTGAAACGTGGCATAGTAGAGAGCATAAATTTATACTCGTGCGGCGGCGCTTCAGATGAGTGCTGGATATGACTATCGTCAAAGCGTCGAAAAGACATCCGCTCTATGAAGAGCTGGCCGGGATTGCAGGAGAAGACCGCGTAAACGACAATCAGGTGATAATCTCGTCGTATAGTCAGGATGCATGCCATCTTACCGCGGAGAGACCCGGTATTGTCGTTTTGCCGAACACCGTTGAGGAAGTGCAGGCGATTGTCAAGCTCTGCAACAGAACAAAGATCCCATTGATACCTGCAGGAGGACGAAATGGAATCTGCGGAGCATATCTGCC
>DAOVDG010000086.1 GCA_030669595.1 Candidatus Thorarchaeota archaeon | reverse complement strand
CAAAGCACGCTCATATCTTTTGTCCAACCTACAATGAACGGTTGAGGACTTGGTCCAGAATGTGTTCGATAAAAGGGAAGGCCAGTAAGATAATCGTTGCCATCAATGGCTCACATTGACCCTACATTCTCCGTGTTTTTCGTGGCCATAGCCTGCAATCTGGCGATTCTTGATGTTCCTGTGAAGAATATGGATGGATGTCAGTCAATGAATGTATGCATTCCCAGAGAAACGAAATAAAAGCAAGGGAAGGGCGTGACGCCCTTTCCTACTAGGGGGTATCATACTATCCGTACTTGATTCGCGGATCCAACACGCCATATAACAGGTCAGCTATAAAGTTCGCGAGGATCGCAGTGATCGCGATGACCATGAATATCGCCTGTACAACAGGGTAGTCCAGAATGATGAGACTGTCGAAGATGAATTTGCCCAACCCATACCAACCAAACACTGTTTCCGTAAGCGTTGCACCATTAATCAGGAATCCGAATGTCATCGCGATAATTGTGACCATCGGGAGCATCGCATTCTTCAGACCGTGTTTGTATAGAACCTGATTCTCATCCAACCCCTTTGCACGCGCAGTCAAGATGTAATCCTCTGTCATAACATCAATCAAGCTATTGCGCATGTAAAGGAAATATCCGCCATAGCCACCAACACCGAGCGTGACCATAGGCAGAATCAGATGATGAAGGATGTTCCCTGCGATTATTAGCCCGCCAAGTGGATCATTTTTTGCAGCGATCCAAACGTCGGGGTCTATTGTGCCGCCAGACGGAAAATGGATCAGGCCGCCGGTCAAGTTTGGAAGATAGAATGAGAACGTCATTAATAGCATCATACCTACCCAGAAGACAGGCAATGCATAGATGAACAGGGCTACTGTCACTGCTCCAACATCTTTTCTTGATCCTGGGTCTGCTGCAACTTTGACTCCAGTGAAGATACCTAGGATGATGGCAACAATAGAAGAGGTGCCCATCAATAGAAGAGTGTTTGGCAAACGAGCCATAATCTCATCGGTTACAAGTCCTTGACTGACAAATGAATATCCAAAGTTGCCTGTGAACATGTTGACTACGTATCTCCAGAACATGTAGATCCAGTCAAAGATATCAGGATTAGGCACCAAACCAAAGCGCGCATAAATCTCCTCCAGTAGTTCTGCGGTCATATTGCGACGTAGGTTTACATCAATCATGAGGTCAACCGGACTGACACCGAAGAGAATTGTTGGAAGTCTGAAGAGGAAAAAGTTGAAACATACTACAGCCACCACTAGCAGAAACATGTAGATGATTCTTCTGATGACATACTCGCGCAATCCCATTGTTCATGCTCCTTATTCATATATCTGCAGTACATAGCGTCACTGAGTACTGTGATGTAATATAGAATTTGTACCGACCTAATAAGGATGTCGTTCAAGGAGACCAGCAGAAATCAGATGATCAGTGAATAGGATGATGAAAGAAAAAGGAAAGGAGGGAGGCCCTGTATGGGCCTCGCGATTCAAGAGAGCGGCTATCTCTCTCTAAGTCGTGGATTGAGAACTTGGTCTAAGGTATGTCCAACAAAGGTGAATGACAAGGACAAGATGGTGATCATCAGACCGGGGAAGACAACCACCCACCAAGCCATATGAGTAAAGCCCCCAGTACTCTGAGCGTCGGCCAGCATCCTACCCCAACTTGGTTGACCTGGATCAGTCAGACCAAGGAATGCAAGACCAGACTCGGATAGAATAGCTCCCACAACACCCAGAGTGATGTTGGCGAACAGAATGGGAGTCACGTTTGGCAATATGTGTCTCATAACGATGTAAGTGTCTGAGGCACCAATCGCCCTTGCAGACTCGACATAGGCCTTGTTCTTCTCAGCCATCACTTGAGAACGTATAAGCCGCGATGTCCCTGTCCACCCTAATATCGCGATCACTATAATGATATTATTTACATCGGGTCCCATGAACGATGCCATTATCATCATTAGCGGCAATCCTGGAATGACCAGAAGGAAATCCACGAATCGCATGAGAATCTCATCCGTCTTTCCACCAAGGTACCCGGCAGTCAGACCGACTACTACACCGATTGCTGTTGATATTGCGGTTGCAAGAACACCGATGGTGAGAGAGATTCTTGACCCATATATTAGCTGACTGAAAGCATCACCCCCCTTGTCTGTTGTTCCCAGCAGACCAAAGTATTCACCGAAAGCAACCAAACTCATAGATTTGACTGATACAGTTACTGAGCCTGTGTACTCAAACTCGGGAGTTGTGCCAAGATAGTTGTGGAAGACCGCTGTTGGGACAAGGCCAACGGCTACTGTCAGAACATCTTTGGGATCTTCCTGCCAACCAGTCGCATTTTCGTCCATGCCTCTCCATCCTGCAAGGACATCAAGGTAACTCAAATCTATTTGCCGGGACCGAAAAACATCCGAATAGAGTGGGTAGGACCTGTAAACGCGGCGCCAGTTCCCACTTGAGTCGATAAGCCAGACGTACACTTTAAACATAAGACCCCCTTCGGGTTTGGCGAAATCGCCTGTCTGAGTAATGGCGAAGTCAATGGTCATGTTTACGTCGCTGGGAACAGCCTCGTAGGGCCATTCAAACTGCTGTGTGAAGTAGACGAAATCATTGGAAGCAGGTAGATTTTCCTCTGAATCTGGGGGTGTTCGCCAAGACATCGATTCATTGGAATGAGTCCACGTGAGATTCACATGGTTGAAATCGTTATCTCCAGTTGATTCATGGTACAAATAATCGAATTCGTCTTGGTTGGAACCGTTCTTGTGGAATACTGGGTCCTCAGGGTCAACCGTCCATAAGTCCGGATTGTCCAAAGTTGTATCTGGTATCCATTCGTTAGTGATAATTCCCTCTGGATCAAATACTGACACCCATTGTGGAGCCAGGTAATTCGGTGCAACCCTTGCTGTGGGTGCAGGATCATGAGTTGCTATTATTGGAGCTCCGACTGCCATTCCTACATACAGAGCAAGCAGAACTAATCCAAGTATGCCTATTTTATGTTTCTTGTATTCCAGCCAAAAACCAGACAGACTTACGTACCAATTGCTGTCTCTCCAGCTAGCTGACCTTTTCGCATCCGTAGACAATGGCTCTTATCTCCTTTCATGTGATTGATTGTTCTCTGTTTTGTGTGTTCCGTAATTCTACGGAAACCAACCTATCCCTGACCGATTCTTCTCTTTCACCCATTAAAAAAGTTCACTATAGGCGCTTCCGTTACCAGTCGCATTGTGGATACGGCGATTCAAGACAACCAGTATGGGGAACATGATATCGCGAGGAATAGCGACTACCTCGACAACTAGTGGAGTATCTCTTGAAATCCACCCGCCAAAGATGGTCCAGAAATGGTCACTGAAATCAGATTGTTCAATTCTAAGTACAGAATAGATGTATCCAAGTTTTGACAGAATCGTACTAGCGTAGACTCTTAGTGGCGTTACTTTTTGAGATCCTCATCGAATAGTGTATCAACAAACGGATCCTCATCAATTCGTTCCTCAGGATCCTCGATTCCTCTGGCTTTTCTTGCCTTGATTATGTCCTTGGTCCGTCTTGATGCAGCCCATAAATCAGCGAAGACCATGCCAAATAGGAACATGGTAAGAGCTCCAGCTAGTGATAGTATTATTCCAAAAAACCGAAGTAATTCTATCGTCGTGAGAAAAAGCCCACCAAAAACGAGTAGAACAGGAATCAATAGTATTCTCTTTTGCGGTTCTTTTCTGGTTCTCGGAAAAGCTCGTACTGTCATTGTCAACCGATGGGTCTTCCTACCAATACCCTTTTACTCCTTTCGAACTCAGAGGTTAGAGCAATAGTCTCGCCTGGGGCGAAAAGCTGTCGCAGAAAGCAAGTTATATAAGTGCGCCACAGAACGACGACAAATCAGTGAAGGGATAGTGAAGTCAGTTCGTGGTCCCGATAGTCAAAGATTCATATCCCCAAAAACGGAGATAGAAGAATGACCCTGCTTGACATCCAGAATGTACGCATGTACTATAGCACACAAAAAGGTCTTGTAAAAGCCGTAGACGATGTATCCCTACAGCTTGAGTCAGGAGAGTCCATTGGGCTTGCAGGCGAATCAGGTTGTGGTAAGTCTAGCCTTGCTTACTCAATCATGCAATTGCTACCGCCAGCAGCCAACATCGTTGGTGGTAACATCTACTTCAAGGGAGAAGACCTCCTGAGAAAGAGCGCACGTGAGATGCGTGACGTCAGATGGAAGAACATAGCAATTGTGTTCCAAGGCGCAATGAATGCGCTGAACCCAGTCTTCGAGATCGGTGAACAGATTTCAGAAGCCATCCTGATGCACGAGAATGTTACAGAGGAAGAAGCTCTCGACCGTGTTTCTAAGCTTTTCGAGATGGTTGGCCTTGACCCAACTCGTATTCACAACTACCCACACGAGTTCTCAGGAGGTATGCGCCAGAGAGCCATGATTGCAATGGCTCTGGCCTGTAATCCTGACCTTGTGATTGCAGACGAGCCAACCACGGCTCTCGACGTAACAATTCAGGCCCAGATACTGAAGCTTATGCAAAAGCTACAGAAAGACCTGGGTCTATCACTAATCTTGATCACGCACGACTTGAGCGTTATCGCGGAGACCTGCGACAAGACAGCGATAATGTATGCGGGCCGCATTGCGGAGCTCGCGGATGTCGTGTCGGTGTTCAAGGAGCCAATTCACCCATACGCAACGGGACTGGTAGGTGCCATTCCGAGCATGGTGAAAGCAGAGAGTAAGAAGCTCTCATCCATTCCGGGCTCGCCTCCAGATCTCATTGACCCGCCATCAGGGTGTCGTTTCCACCCGAGATGTCCCTACGCAAAGGACATCTGCAGTAAGGAGGAGCCTGCCTTCGAAGAAATCGACCCTGGAAGATGGGTGGCGTGCCACTTTGCTGAGCAGTTGAAGGGAGAACTCACCGTAGACCTAGATTGAGGAGGTTCATAGAATGACAACAGAAGATTATTCAAGAGCACTTGGCCGGTCCGAGGATATCGCAGAGGGAGAACCCATGATTCAGATACGCGGCATGCGCAAGTGGTTCCCAGTAAATGTTGGCTTCCTCTCGTCAATGTTGTATAAGCAGGAGCTTTACGTGAAGGCTGTCGATGGTGTTACCTTTGACATCTTTAAGGGAGAGATCCTGGTCCTGGCAGGGGAATCAGGTTGTGGTAAGACAACCACAGGTCGATGCATCCTCTACCTAGAGGCTCCCACAGATGGAACTGTAGTCTATGCGGGTATAGACCTAGCCACATTGGACCGTACTGAGATGAAGGACTTGAGAAAACGAATGCAGATCACCTTCCAAGATCCGTACGAATCCCTCAATCCAAAGCAGAGCATCTATAGCATTGTCGCAGAACCACTCGTTGTACATAAGATTCCGTTGACGCCCAGCCAGAAGAGACAGCGTGTGTTGGAGGCTATGGAGAGTGTCGCCATCACTCCAGCAGAAGATTTCATCGACAGGTATCCCCACGAACTGTCAGGAGGACAGAGGCAGAGGATATCAGTCGCTAGAGCACTGATCCTTCACCCCGAGTTCATGGTTGCTGATGAGCCAGTATCAATGCTGGATGTTTCAATCCGGGCAGAGATTCTCAATCTTCTACTGAAGCTCAGGGAGGATCTTGGGCTCACATATCTGTTCATCACACACGACTTGGCAGTAGCAAGCTACATTGCAGACCGCATTGGGATCATGTACTTAGGAATCATTGTTGAAATTGGTCCAGCGCATGCTGTTGCATTCGAGCCGCAACACCCCTACACTCGAGCTCTGATTTCCGCGGTGCCTTCTGGAGACCCCACTGTGAAGCGCCGTATTGAGTCACTCAAGGGAGAACCGCCAAGCCCAATCAACATTCCAACGGGCTGTAGGTTCCATCCAAGGTGTCCGTACGCTCAAGAGATTTGCGTGCGTGAGGCTCCTGAAGACAGGGATCTGGGTGGAGGTCACTATGTGGCATGCCACTTTGCTGGCGAGCTTGGTGAGCCGACCAACCTATAGACTTCAACTCGCTCTTAGGCGACACACACGAAGACTCACGCCATCGTGAGGCGTTCATATGACTGAAGTGACCGATCGACCTCGAGTGCTAAAAGCAATCAAGAAATGCATCTCTGACGCTCACGAGCATTTCCAGAAGGCCATGGACGCGCTGGACGAGATAGGTCGCATGTCACTTGGAATGAATTTGACGTCACTCTTCGGAGGGTATCTGATGATGAAGGGCTCGAGGGGAAACTACCGAACGGCAAGTACAGAGGTTGAGTCCGCAGAGAGGGCCCTTTATCCGCTCACCAAACGATTTCGTGATGGCAGGGTCAATGCAGAGCACTTCAAAGATGAGGAGGCATTGTCGCTTCTAAAAGACCTGACTGAATTCGACTACCAGATACTAATCAGACTCCTATGGGAACGCAAAGGCAGAGAATCGGTATGGTATCGATTGGAGGAGCTCAGCAAGAAAGCCAAGGCAGTCTTTGGAAAAGTTGCAGACGCATAGATCGCATCGTGAACCATTTGCCAGAGTGCCAACAAAGGTAATAACAGCTCACGAAGACTGTGAATCCCGAAGACAGTCAGATTGGAGTGGTTCGAGGTTTATGAGTAGTGCGCCCGTCAGGAAATCCCTGAAACATAGTCTTGAGAGAACAATTCGTGCAATGGAGAGCATCTCTCACTCGTTGACCCTCATGGAAAGACACCTGACATCATTGGAGAACTCACACCTGATGAAAGACCTCATCTCTGAGGGTGAGTATGTTGTAGGAGACCTACCGGGGGTCATTTGCATTCCCTCGACTCCGAAGCAAAGTGATCCACTGCAGCCAGCACTGAATCAAATGAAGGCGAGAGGGCGTGGGATGCCTTCGATAATTAGACTAGGTGACTCCATGGAGTCCGTGGAAACATGTGACAAGGTCGTGAGAATAATCAAATCCGAAATCTTGCCAGCATTGGATGACAGTTCATTTGTAGTCAATCTCAGATGGGATGAAATGATTAGCCCTTTTGAATCCAATCGCACCATAGTCATTGGAAGGAGGTATAGCAAGGGCTCTAGGAAACGATTCAAGCGCTTGGAGAGGACTCTTGGAGAACTTGGTGTGCATGTACTGTCTGACAGTGGAGAGTACGGAGGGGGACCACTGGTTTATGCCATTACCAGAGCAGTGCCAATCAAAACCAATCTGCTGGTATTCGAACTAACGCTATCGATGTCTGTGGCGTGCGAGCCCGACATCGTAACACAGATACTCGAATCCCTCCAAGGACACTAGGTGCTTAGATATGACAGAGGAAACAGCAGGTACAGCGGAAATGCAATTGCCGTTTCCACATGGTATCGAGGTTGAACTCCAAGTCATCATGAGAGATGGAAATTGGTTCCGGGGGGAGGAGGTCCTAGAGGTATTCGATAGACTGGTGTCCAGCGCGAAGAACCTGCTTGACAAGAGGATAAGAGCGGCAAGTGTGCCCTCAGTTAGAAGCAAGTATAGGCACTCATCACAGACTGAGGAAGGTGAGCGTGGTTCCAGAATCGTAGTGAATTATGAGGACCCGGGAGGGGAGGCAAAGGAATACACCATTATCGGTCACGACCCGAATGTCACGAGCCTGACGTGGATACTCGAAGTAGCAACACCTCCATGCACAACACTAGAAGAACTTGCATGGTGGATTCAAACACTCATCGCAATCTCATACGATGCTCTACCAAAGGACATGCGTGTGCTGCTCATTTCAACTGGCCTAAATCCCACTCAGGAATACATGAGGAATCTCTCATTTGGAGAACACCATCATATCCTCAGTCCCGAGGTCGAAGAGAGTTCACGCCTTGCGGTCTACAATATGATCCGTAACTTCACTCCTCATCTGATTGCGTTGTCCGTGAATTCCCCATTTGAAAGCAAGAAGCCCACAGACGAGGTCTATATCGACTCAGAAGGAAGAACACGCGCTCCAAGATGCAAGAGATCAATCAGGCTTCTCAAGAACACCACACAGATGGGACCTACAAATGAGTTCGAGCTCATACCGTACATGAAAGAACCAGACAAGGAATTCTTTGCAAAGCACGTTAATCGTAGCTTCGCAAGAATGGTAGACATGTACCCGTTCACGGATTATGGTACAATAGAGGTCAGAGTCTTTGACACACAGTTATCAGTCCCTCGAAGGGTCGGTATCGCCTTGATCCTGCAGGCGCTCGCCCTGAAGGCTATACGAATGTCCGCGAAAGGAGAGACCATTCCAGATATGGGAGTCAAGTCGATTGCCGCAAATAGAGATTCTGCTGTTGCGGCTGGTTTGTGGGGACCGTTCCATCTGGGAGAGGACAGGAAGAATCTGGAGTTTATGGATATCTACAACCATCCAGTTAGCAATGATGGAGCATTGGACAATACTCGGCGGAATCGGTTCATGGGAGATGCTGTTGCATCGATGCTTTACCTCATCAGAGATGAGCTCGAAGATATGAGAGCGATAGATAACCCCTTCATGCAGCCCTTGATGGTGTCAGTGTTTGGGAGCGAGTTTGTGGAGCCGAGAACTACATGTGCGGACTACCAGCTTGATGTCTACGCGAAATCGGAACAAAACATGGTCACATTACTTGGACGTCTAGGAAGTATCACTAGAGAATGCTGTACCAATTGGTTGTACGACCCCCTAGAAGGAGTCCCACGACTTCCAACTTGGCTTTGTTGGTGGAAGGGTCTTGAGCCAGAAATCATAACTGACAAGGATAGAATCTTCGCGGGTCAAGAAGCAGGATTCGACATATCAATCCGAAATCGAACCAACCGAGACCTTCACAATCTCACTATATCCTACAGGATAGAAGATTCTGAAAGAAATGTCACAGAACAGAACATCCTGCCAATCTCAAGAATCGAATCGGGCGAGATTCATGTCGCTCGGATCACATTCCCAACTAGGCGTCAGGTCCATGCCTACAACATTATTGCGTCAATCGGTGTCGCTGGCAAGGAGATCCACCTGAGAAACACCATCAACACATACTGGATGACAGCAAGCGTCAAGCCTGCCACAACCACACAGTTTGCGGATAGCAAGACGCCAATCCTGTTTTCCGGTGAGATAGATACGAACTACCCCATGAGGACTACAGTCACTTGCGAGATTGCAGTGATTAGCCCAAAGAAAGAAACTGTCATGGCCAGCGTGTACTACCCTGTTGTTATTGAGGGAGGGGATCTTCTCTTCTTCGAGTCATCTGACCTGCCACCTCTAGTAGTATCTGTGAAAGCCTCCAAAGGGGTCGAGAGATGCGTTCTGCGAATTAGATTGATTGATCATGATAAGAGCATAATCGCA
>DAOVDG010000006.1 GCA_030669595.1 Candidatus Thorarchaeota archaeon | reverse complement strand
ATGTTCTCCAATTCGATAGAGCATGAGATCATCATGTGTCCCACCCTGTTCGTTCAGACAGGTCGTGTAGTGCCCTCCGTTCACCTTCAGTTTATTCACGTTATTTGTGGTGACTGTCTGCAGAAATTGTGCTGCCTGAGGACCTCTAATGAAGAATCTGTACATGTTTGTGATGTCGAAAATCCCCACATTTTCTCTTACGGCAAAATGCTCCTCTCGTATGTCCGTGAATCGAACGGGCATCTCCCAGCCCGCAAACGGAACTACATCTCCATGCGCTTTGTGCCATTCGAATAGCTGAGGTCGGCGGAGCTTGTCATTCAAGGTCATTAACTCCAAGTCATTCAAGCTCACTCGAAATGAGCTAGGTTTTATCTTCTTCTGTATCGCTCAGCACGAGAGGTTTCTTGGTCGTGAAGCATCACACCGTGGACATAGGTGGGCTCAAGGTTGGAGCTGGCTTTCCGCTGCGCATCATGAGTGTCATCAACCTCTCCCCAGAGTCATTCTATCGCGACTCAATCGTGGACAACAGTGAACAACTGGTCAAGGTCATCAATGGCATGGAACAAGATGGTGCTGACATCATTGATGTCGGGGGCGCATCAACTGCACCAAGAGGAGTTTATGGTACTCCCGAGGTGAGTGTTGAAGCTGAGCTTGAGAGAGTGACTAGCAATCTGGAGTGCATTGTCCGGAACACGAAACTTCCGGTTTCAATAGACACAGTCCGGTCAGAAGTCGCGGAAGCTGCTATCGACATTGGGGTTTCATTGGTGAATGATGTTTCGGGACTTACCAGAAACAAGAGAATGGCAAAGCTTGTTGCCGACCGTGACGTGCCCATTGTGCTGATGGCTGACTGCGGAAACTCCTGTCAGACTTTAAAGGCGTCCTTTCGATCAGTTAAGAGGAGTATCAAGACCGCTCTATCTGTTGGCATACCGCAAGAAAGAATCATTATTGACCCGGGCATTGGATTTGGCAAGCCATCAGAGGTGGATTTTGAAATCATCAGAGAGCTAGATAGATTCTGCAGTCTGGGGCACCCTGTGCTTGTTGGTCTTTCGAGGAAGGCTTTCATTGGAGATCTACTCAATCAGCCAGATCCTAGTATGAGACTCACGGGAACCATCGCAGCCACATCTATAGCTGTGGCGAATGGCGCCGATTTGATTCGTACACACGATGTGGAAGAGGGCAAGATTGCTGGGAAAGTAGGAAAGGCACTGAGGAGATTGTCTGCAAAAAGCGAGAGTCGGGAGAGCGCGGAGTAGTTTCACATGCGATGGGAAGAGTGGAAGCCGTTCTATCTGGATATCGTTGATAGACTTGGGCTCGATGTTCAAGCAGACTGCATGGCTACAGCCCTGCTTGCAGACTTGCTTGAGGATATAGATCCTGAACCACTACTTCGTGACCTGAAGGAGATTATTGCTGGATGCACAATAATAGCATGCGGAGCTGGCCCATCTCTAGAGCGTCATCTTGAAATTGTGACTGAAACAAAGGAATTTGACAATGCCGTGTACGTTGCTGCGGATGGAGCGATATCAGCGTTTGTGAATTTCGGATTAAACTGTGACATTATTGTAACTGACCTTGATGGGCGAATGGAACATATTAGGGAAGCAGTGGAGCATGGCACCCTAGCCATTGTTCATGCTCATGGTGACAACATGGAAACAGTGAGAGAGTCCGTTCCCAGTTTGGGGAAAATACTGGGAAGCACCCAGGTCGAACCCACAGATAATGTATTCCTCTGGGGTGGCTTCACTGACGGAGATAGAGCCTGTCATATCATTGCCCAGAATGCACCAAGACGCGTAGTGCTTGCAGGAATGGATTTCGGGACAACTGTGGGCAAGTGGTCAAAACCCAATCACGAAAGGAATTTCCCTGCCAGCAGGCGGAAAAGGATTAAGCTTCAAATTGCAGAAGAGCTCTTGACGCATCTGATGTCGAGCAGCAGGATAGAATACCACGTGCTAAGTTAAAGCTTGGACCATCTCGAGCATCGGAATGATCCTTTGCCTAGGTGGAGATTTCAGCATCATAAGATAGGTAACCATAAGGAAAGCTCCTCCAGCCATAATCATCCCAAGAGCCATGAGCCGCATTGCGTAACCCGGTTGAAAAACGTATCTAGAACTGTAATAGATTAGCCCCAGACCAATGACGCCAATCATTATGATGACTGAAGCTACCATGCCCTCCAGCCCCAGCTGGACGTCGAGGGCGGGGTAGACTATGATGGGTTCATTGTTTGGCCCAGTTGCTATGGCAGGGGGGGATTTCACCAGTGTGTAGATGTTTCCGCCGAGAACGAACAGTATAGCAAAGAAAAACACACCAAATACGAGAATATCCGGAGGCCGTGCGGGCATTCCGAAACGCGGCCTAACAAGTCGCACGCGGGGTTTGACAATGAATCGCGGCCACCATGGTTTCATCTGTTCGACCTCGAACGGTGCCGTTTGGCGGTCTGCTTTTAAGACTATCGTGAAATGCACATTTGTACTAGCCTAGGCATCACTAGATTGGACTGGTTTATTCCACCAGATCTGAGAGAGGCGAGCCAAACTGTCAAGAGTCTTGATTATCTCTGAAAAACCCACCGCCGCGAAACGAATCGCTGAAGCGTTGAGTCAACAGGAACCTTTGAGTGAAGTCAAGAAGGGGCGAGTTTCATACTACGAGTTCAAGAGAGGTAAGGACACCCTCGTTGTAGCCTACGCGTTAGGGCACCTGTATGATCTCCGTCAAACAGAGAAAGGGTGGACATATCCTAGACTCGAAACAGAGTGGGTTCCGAAATATGAGATCGTCAAGAAAGCGACTGTAATCAAGCCAATCATCCGACTGATCAAAAGGCTTGCGAAAGAAGCAGATGAATTTGTGGTAGCTACTGATTACGACATTGAGGGGAGCTTGATTGGCTATCTGACTGTGAAGTATGCGTGTGGAACAGACCCTGCAAATGCAAAGAGAATGATCTTCTCGTCGCTGACAGCCAAGGACCTTGAAAATGCCTATGAGAACATGTCACCAACGTTGGAGTTCCCCATAATAGAGGCGGGTCAGGTGCGGCATGAGATCGATTGGCTCTATGGAATAAACCTCACACGTGCCCTGACTCTTGCAATCAAGAGCACTGCAGGCTGGTTCAAGATAGTATCAACTGGTAGAGTTCAGGGTCCCGCACTTGCATTTGTGGCGAAAAGAGAGCAGGATATCAACCTCTTCGTGCCGATCCCATTCTGGGCCATAAAGGCCATGGGTGACCACGACGGAGTCAAAATCGAACTGGAGTACTCTAGGAAACGAATCGACATAAAAAAAGAGGCAGATGCAATTGGTAGTGAACTTCAGGGGAAACAAGCACAGGTCAATTCAATCGGGAAGAAGAAGAGCACGCAGAGACCGCCTGTTCCGTTCAATCTAAGCGGTCTCCAAGCAGAGTCGTACAGACACTTCGGGTTCAAGCCTAGTAGAACGCTTGTTCTTGCACAGAAGCTCTACTTGGATGCTTTAATTTCGTACCCAAGAACCAGTAGTCAGAAGATACCAGTGAGTATTGATGTGAAGGATATACTCCATGGACTCAGCGGACTCAAGCGATATGGGTCTCTAGCCAAACGTGTGCTTGATGGCGGAATGCTCACACCTGTTCAAGGTAAGAAGAATGACCCAGCACATCCAGCGATACATCCTACAGGAGTTAAACCCCCTCGTCGACTCACTCCCAGCGAGAGGAAAGTTTTCGACCTAATCGTTCGGCGATTCATTGCGCTCTTTGGAGAGCCATCTGTCAAGGAGAGCCGCAGGGCTGACGTCAGGTGCAACAACCATCTATTCCATGTTCGAGGGCTCAGAGTGCTGAAGCAGGGTTGGATGGCGTTCTACCAGCCATATGCAACTACAAATGAGAAGGAATTTCCACCGATAGAGAGAGGAGATTCGATAAAACTCACCTCAGTACATGTAACTGACAAACAGACCTCCCCGGTTCCGCGTTACAACCCCTCCAGCCTGCTCAAAGCCCTTGAGAGAGAAAACTTGGGTACAAAGGCAACTCGTTCAAGAATTGCTGATTCTGTCAGGTCAAGAGGATATGTCTTGAATGACAGATTCGAACTATCGACTTTGGGCTATGCGCTGTTCGAAACCTTGGAACGGTATGTACCCGAGGTGTTGTCTGCTGAGTTGACTCGACATCTTGAGAAACAGATGGAAGGTATCCAAGATGGGAATACTGATAGAGAGCAAGTATTGGTGGATGCCAAGACAGAACTTCTCGGAATTTTGGAGAGGTTCAGGGTGATGGAAGCGGCAATAGGGAACACCTTGGTTAGAGGGCTTCAAAGATACTGGACGGAAAAACAAGAGATTGGACCATGCCCAACTTGTAATGTGGGAACGCTGAACATAATATCTTCATCAAAGACGGGAAAGCGGTTTCTAGGCTGCTCGAACTATAAGGAGGGGAGATGTGAACAGACGTACCCACTGCCCCAAAGCGGTGAGATATCTCCACTAGACAAGATGTGTCCTCATTGCGGATATCAGATGATCAAAATCACTTCTAGAAGAAAGGCGTGGGAAACCTGCATCAACTGGGCGGAGTGTCCTGGCCGCCGGGATGACCTTGAGGAGCTTGAGAAACGTAGAAAGAGCCACGTTAAGCGCAAAATGGGAGGAAAGAGCAAGTGAATGTGTGTTCGGTATGCGGTCGTGAAGTTGCAGAGGATTCAGAGTTCTGTATTTACCACAGACACGCGCTTGATAACCTGCGGGTTACGTTCGGTGATTGGAAGCGCGCACTTGAGATAGACTGGCAAGAGTACCTGAATCGCGTGCACGAACTAGATGAAACGGGTATGTGGGTACGCGAGATTGCTGAACATCTTATGCCACAAGGTAGTTCTTCAAAACTGCAATGATTTCCATCATCAGTTCCCTATTCAGACCATTCACCGCGATGACTAGCATGCAGGTCCGATTAGTCCATGCTGCAACTCTTTCAGCTATAGTGCGTACAAGCGTTGCATCTAGACCCGTCGAGAGAAAGCCAGTGGAAACGGGTTCTCTACGTCCATGAGACGGCGGAATTGCCACAGCTGAGAGAGAGATTCGGAACCTTTCTGAGTCAGACAAGAGAAGCAGTATGCCATTCTCAAGGTCAATCACTCTACCCCTGAGCTTGCCCTGTGAAAATTCGGATTCGAATTCCCTGATGTCATCCAGACTCATTTCCATCGCCGGATGCTGTAACGCTCAATGAAGTAATAAACAGGTACGATGGGCGGCGAATTCATGCAAGCCAAGCAACATCGTTATCAATAGTAGCACTGTTGATTTCGGTGGAATCTTCATGACTGAACAACCCGCTCCAATGGATTTCTTTCCATATGATGAGCCTCGTAACGGCCAAGAGGAAATGATGAATCAGATTAGCGACAAGGTCAGAAGCGGACATGATATTGTGTGTGAGGCGCCAAATGGATTTGGAAAGACTTGCGTGACATTATGTGGAGTTCTACCATGGGTTTTGGAAAACAATGGCAAAGTGCTCTATTGCGCACGGACGCATAGACAGCTAGATCGTGTCATGGAAGAGCTTGACGCGATATCAAAGAAACAATGTGTAACTGGAGTTTCTTTCAGAGGAAGACGCCATATGTGTCTCAATCCTTTCGTTCTTGAGAATGCTGGCTTTTTTGCGCCCATCAGTGAGGTATGTGGACAGTTGAAGGCAACAGGAAAGTGCGCATACTACGA
Source organism: Candidatus Thorarchaeota archaeon (assembly GCA_030669595.1). Lineage (GTDB taxonomy): Archaea > Asgardarchaeota > Thorarchaeia > Thorarchaeales > Thorarchaeaceae > WTCK01. The sequence goes on along the minus strand of DAOVDG010000006.1, from coordinate 30,895 downwards.
GAGAACAAAGAAAGCAGTGGATTCTGCGAGTGTTCTTGACATCATGCCCTCAGGAGTACTCACGGCGCCGGACATAGTCAGAATCGCCAAGAAGCGTACTTTCTGTCCATATGAACTGGCCAAGAAGCTCGCCAAAGTCGTTGATGTTATAGCTCTCTCCTACCTCTACGTGTTTGATCCTTTTGTTATGGAAGCGTTCGTGCCCGAACTTGAAATACCTCTTGGAAAGGTCGTTTTGATTCAAGATGAAGCGCACAATATACCGTCTACAGCCCTAGATTCCGCTAGCGACTCGCTACCCGTGGGAACGATAAGACAGGCCATTCGTGAGGCGACAACTTACCACGATACTATTTCCAAGGACTTCTGCAGAGAGCTTGCAAAAGTCATCCTAGAGCATTCAACAGAGATGAAAGAAGATGATGAGAAGATGGTGGATCCGGAAGTCATCTTTGAGATTGCGATTATGGAGGCCGGAATGGAACCGGAAGACGAAATTTTGTCGCACATGAAAGACATAGGAGCAAGTATACGACGTGGTCTTCTGAAGGCTGGCAAATTCCCTAGGTCCACAATTCACAGAGTTGCTGACTTCATGCTGAAGTGGGTTGGATATTCCAAACGAGAAGACTACACGTTCATGATTGCGTCGGTTCGGACTATTAGAGAGAGTAGGAGAGTTTCGCTTGATCTTGTGGCACTTGACCCAACCGTAATTACGAATCCAATACTCGGAATGGTGCGCAGTTCAGTTGCCATCTCCGGGACTCTCTCCCCCCTCGATGCCTTTTCTGAGATGATAGGGTTTGGTCCTGAAACTGCTAAATTGACATTCCATAACCCGTTCGCTAAACGAAACAGGTTGGCGATGATTGTTGAGGGTGTGGGTACTTCCTACAAGACACGGTCTGATGCGCTATTCAGTCGCATGGTTGACCACTGTGTTGCTGTTGCTCACGCTACGCCAAGTAACACTGGTATTTTCACCACAAGCTATGCTGTGGGGGGCGCCTTGCTCAGAGCAGGCTTGGAGAAGAGATTGAGAAAGAATCTCTACTTAGAGAAGCAGGGAATGAAGACCAGTGACAACGACACCATGATAGAGGAATTCAAAGCAAGAGGGGATATGGGAGGTGCCGTCCTATTGGGAGTGCAAGGAGGGCGTAACTCCGAGGGAGGTGACTTCCCGAGTTCCACAATGGAGAGTGTCATCGTTGTGGGGGTGCCTTATGCCAGACCAACCCCTCGAACGGATGCACTGATTCAATACTTCGATAAGCGCTTTAATCGCAGAGGAAGGGACTATGCCTACGTTTTGCCATCAATGACTCGAGCGGTTCAGGCGGCCGGCCGACCAGTTCGGCGACTCGAAGATCGCGGAGTCATTATTCTTTTGGATCAACGATTTGCAGCAAGTTACCTCAGACGATTTATGCCCAAATGGTTAGATGAGGTCACACAAGTGATGCCTGACAGCCCAGACATGGTGGCTCAACAGGTGGAAGCCTTCTTCAGCGATTAGCCAGTGGTGTCCAGTAACCATTCAAATGATTTGTCGCCCAGCAGCACCGCTTGTGCCTCAGCTGTGGAAATATGTTTGGTGCCATTGGTGATATCAAGAACCAAATGTTTCAGAGATTGCACATGGCTTTCCCGGATTTCAAAGATGTCATCCGATTCTTTCAACGGCCGGCCTCTACGCATTGCAATCAGAATGGCAGATGACTTGTCCGATTCGCCAACCTTTGTGGTATTCTCTTCATTAACCAGCTCCAGTGAAGTGCGGTCTACATGCGGAGTGATTTCTCGGAGAAAGAACGCTGCAAACATGCTAGATCCAGTACCAACTCGTATCACGGGCTCCTGAGAGAAACTGTCGTTGAATGCTGCCAGCCAGTGCAAGGTGAAACGGGCAGCCTTGGCTGGTGAGGAGGACATCTTGGTCCGAACCACGTTGCCATCTATGACCAGTGCCAACCCGAATCGCAGTCCGGGATCAACCCCAACAACAATGCTTGTAGGTTTTCTTATGTCTAGAAGGTGAAGCATCAGAGCAATCACCATGGAGTCTTCATTAAGATCATCTTCTACAATGACTACTCGTTCAGGGTCTAGATTTTTTGCCTCGTCACTTGTGGTTATGATGACCTTAGCAATCTGACACTCTGCACCACTAGGCTCACAGACCACGAAATCCAAATTTAGGCCCTTGAGAACCTCCATAACGAGATAGAGCGTTTTGGGGTTTCTTGTTGCTACTGCGACTTCACTGCGAGGCATTACATGTGCGTACTGGGGTATCCTTAAGACTCCTTAGATGGATTGTACGGATGGTGAAATCCGCCTTGATCATTCCAACAGGGGTTTCCTCATTGGACCTCATCCTTAATGGAGGTTTACACACTGGATACTTGACTCATGCCTTTGGTGAAGCGGCATCTGGTAAGACAACCTTGGCACTCCATTTTGTTAGCGCTGCTTGTCGTTTGGATGTTGGAACAGTCTACGTGGTTTCTGACGGGGCATCACCAATCGAAAGGCTTGAGCAGATTACAAATAGGAAACTTGACGAGATAGAGAGCCTAGTGACCATTCTCTCGCCTAAGAGCTTCAGCGAACAGGGGACAGTCATTGATGACCTCGATCTCTATTCGCGAGAGGGAACAAGACTAGTTGTTGTCGATACTCTCACAAGATTGTACAGAGCCGCCCTTGAAGACAAGAAGATTAACTACGCCGCACATCGAGAACTGAATACACAGATGGGAATCCTGAAGGGACTTGCCAAAGAACGAAACATGGCCGTGATGGTATTGAATCAAGTGAGGGGACGAATGGATGAATCACAAGGATTCGAACCCGTCGCCCGAAACATCATGGAGTTTTATGAGGACTATTCCATACGATTGCGAGTTGGGCATGGCAGAGCAGAAAGAATCGTGGAGAGGCTGGTACCTGAAGGTGAACCCTCGAGGAGCGTGATGTATCTTGCTATGAAAGGATTCACCACAGAATGCAGCACAGAAGAAAACAGTGAAATGGAGCCAGAAGAGAATCTGACACAGGAGCAACACTGATGTACGAGGAACTAGCCCTAGTTGGACTCGCCCTATGGTTGGGCTTGCCAGCGTGGGTTTCCAATGCCACTCCAGTTATCTTTGGTGGAGGAAGGCCAATGGACGCTGGGCTACTGCTCAGGGATGGCAACAGGATTCTCGGGGATGGCAAGACTATCAGAGGGTTCATTTCAGGGATTGTTTTTGGTTTTTCTACCGGAGTTGCACAGTCAATCGCTGCCCCACATGTTAGATTGCATATGGTGCAGTATCTTACGGTGTCACAAGGCATGGAAGCCATTCTCTTCTCAGGCGTTTCAATCGCCCTGATACTGTCGATTGGCGCTCTGCTGGGTGATTTGGTTGGTTCGTTTCTAAAAAGGCGAGTCAATCTCCGTAGTGGTGCGCCATCGCCTATGCTTGATCAGCTCGGATTTGTACTAATGGCGTTGATTCTTGCTGCTCCATTCCTACAGCCAAATCCTGTATATCCCGCAATTCTTATTCTCGTGACCCTCGTCATTCACTGGGTGAGCAATGCATGCAGCTATTTGCTTGGGCTAAAGAAGAACCCTTGGTAATGCGTCCAAAGATGAACACTTTAAAATGAAAGATAGACATAAAAGGTCAGGAAAGAGCCCATTCTTGTTCTGTCGTTGAGGCTGGACATCTCAATTGTCCAACAAGAATTAGCAGGTTCAACGACACTCTATATCTTGTATTGGAGTAATTCCGACAATGAAAGTCGCAGACTGCATGCAGAAAGACGTGGTCTTCGTATCAGTACCAGGCACCAGAGAAGATGTCCTGCTACTCATGGCAGAGAAACAAATCAACGGACTCCCTATCGTAAAGAAAGGGACCAAAACCCTTGTGGGAATAGTCACAAGAACAGACCTCTTGCGGAAAGCAGACGAGAATCAGCTTGCTATGCTCATGGTAAGAAACCCAGATACTGTCACACCTAGAACTAATGTGAAGACGGCAGCCAAGCTCATGCGGGACAAGAAGCACAGGAGATTACCTGTGGTGGATAAGAACGAGCTCGTGGGGCTTGTGTCCATATCTGACATTCTAGGTGCAATACTAGAAGAGAGCGGAGAATATGACGACAAGAGCATCGGAAATTTTGTTAGCCATCAAGTCATTGCAGTGTGGGATCAGACTCCTCTTCCCCTATCATACATGATTATGGAGATGGCCGGGAAGCACGCGCTTGTGGTAGTCAACGAAGCCGGAGGAGTCGCAGGTGTGATATCAGTCAGCGACTACATACGACTGTCTGAAATCACAGTCGAGGACAATGTATCCAAGACCTACAGCGGGACGGATCAAGCTGTGGAATGGGGCTGGACCTCCAAGGACTTTTTGATTGTCACCAAGAGACTCTTGAAATTGCCCAATGTTCCTGTGGAACAGGTCATGACCAAGAACATAATCAGTGTAACTGAAGTCACAACCATTCCTGAATGTGTACGAATACTAAGGAAAAATGACATTGACCAAGCACCGGTGCTTTCAGCCGCAGGCAATCTTATTGGCATAATTGATGATCGCGATTTGTTGGGACTAGCAGCCGAGGCCGAATAGGGACATTAGAATTCGGCATGAGAAGCTTGTTCAGACAGAGATGTCTGTTCGGATACGAACATCGAGTCCAAAGATGAGTTAATCAGATTGAGGCGTTGTTGTAGGTACTGTCCGAGTCCATGTTCACGAATCAATCGCTCAGCTATGGTCAGATACTTTGAGATGTTCTTCTGTCTTACAGTGAGTGAAAGCTTCGCGCCACAGACACAAGAGCCGGAGAGTGGAACTCTTCTGTATACTCTGTGACACTTCAGGCATTGTATTTTCTGCGTCGAGTATGCCCGAAGATTCCCCCTGATATCACGAATGAAGTGATGTGAAAGCACACGTTCTGCAACATCCTGCGAATCCACTGCATCAATGAGTTTCGCAAGTTCGAGCTGTGCTTCAAGCTTCTCAACCATACTGCCTAGCGTCTTGTATCTCGAGTTGCGTGGACCAGCGTCAATTGATGATGTGCCATGTGTGAAGCCGAGTCCCTCGTACTGTGCCTCTTTGTCTAGTCGCGATGCCACGATATCTACAAGACTCTCGACTACTCGAGGGTGCTGCGCCTCAGCAACCATACTGTAGAACTGAGCAGGATATCGATTGCAGACTTCGATGTTGTGGGCTTCATCATCAATCTCGGTCGGGTCTAGAATTACAGACAGAACAAGGGGAGCGTCCATGAATCCACCTCTGCCCCTTGGAAGATAGGCTTTAGAGAAGTTGATGAGTGCATCAAGGACTAGAATCAGGGCGTCTTCGTCACCATCACAGTTTCTTCGTTTTGCAGCATGCCAGTAAGGATGTGCATAGCACACGCTTGCATTTGTAAACCCGATTATTCTGCCAATTATCCCCGCAGATGTGTGAGGTGCAAGCCCAATCACCAACTGCCCGATTATGGCCTCACGACTACGGAACCCGTAGTATCTGTCCAAGCCATAGATTTGCTGAAGGCAATCATCTACAAAATTGCCTACATTAACCAAGTAATCCGCACAATTTTCGGGGACTACCAAATCTTGAACCATAAGCTCAATGACCTGCTCATCTGAAACCAGAGGCTCGCCTTGATAATCAGCTCTATATCCGAGTTCATGTAAACGCCCCACAGAAACCCCAATCTCTCTGGGTTTGAAGTGAGTCAGCGGTGCATCAGTGGCGTCGAATCGTGCTGTGCCATCGCGATAGGTGTACACATCATGTTTGGCGCGCAAGACCCCCTTTCCAAGATACTCTGGCACCTTATGATTGCTGGTCAGCCCTAGGACTCCTCGAAGATTGTAGGTCTGTGACTCACCAAGATCTTTCTTTATGTCTTCCAAAAGCGCTTGGAAGTCCACAGAAATAGTCTTCGTGGTACGGACAAGATTCGGGTCGTGTCCATAGGGGCAGACTCCAGTGGTGGTATCTACTGCCCTGCCACACTCTTCATGCGAACACCACGATTGGACTTTAGTATGCGACCCACACTCGCGACATTTAGACTCGAAGGTTTCAAGCCCACATCCTGTGCAGATTCTAGATACCATTTCAAGCCGTACACCTGAACCCCCCAGAGCAGGTTTCATTACCGTGCCATCAGCATCGAAGGTGCATTGTGTTGATGTGTGCTCGTTGCTCTTGGCAATGCGTTCCACTCGTCGTTCGCTTGAGAGAGCTCGTCCTACCGGGAACAGCACATGAACAGGAGGCTTCATTTTGCGTTCTTCAGCCTTCTCAGGCCGACCCATTCTTGCCCCTATCGAGAATCCCATCTTGTCTCGAAGCTCTATTTTCGTGCAAGAATTGAGAACCTCAAGAGCACTATTCCCCTTGGGGGATTTGCGTTTGTCACCCAACTGCGCTAGAACTGTCGCGGGGCTATCTGTGAGGCAAATCAGACTACGGTCTTCATTCAGAGAATGAGGGATACCTGCTCTTGTGAGTAGCTCTTTGTATCGTGCATCATTTGGAATGACTATGCGGCTGCTTTTGGAGGCTCTCTCTATCCCCCTATTCTTTAACAGCCATGTCCTAAGATCCGATGTTTCCTCAGCACTCAATGCAAGCCAACGATAGAGATACCTAGGGTGAAGTGGCACTCCAAATGACATTGCCAGATGAAGTGCTTGTTCTGAGGAGGGGATATTTGAGAGAGGATTGTTAATGAATTCGGATAGGTCACTGGCGGTGATGTCGGAGTCTGAAAGGCGTTGTTCAACCTCAGATTGTTTGAGTTTCATACGTGCTTTGTCGAGATCATGTGACCACCATTCTTCGCAATACCCCGATGGAACGAGTGGGTGGTTGTTCTCAAGAAATTCGCCAAGTGCAACCAATATATCGCCAAGAAAGATTATGCGTTCGGTCTTATCTTGAAGCATGCAAGCCTCTTCAGTAGTAAATACCTGCTTAACAGTTCCATCTCGAAGAAGGACCGTAGGGCCTTCGATGGTGTCTACGGGGGAAACTATGGAGCCTTTACCGGGACGCTCCGTTCGGATGTGAGTCCCAGGAGCCAAAAATTCGTCAGCCAAGAACATCGTAGCAGGATGTACGCCCACCCCTGCCAATCCTGTGTTGCGAGACCGGCCATATCTCAATCTGAAACCACCAATTCGTGATGGATGTGAAAACACCGGGCGGCCGCCAATCACATCTACTAGATACTCGGATTTCGGAGCCAGTTTCTTCTCCGTTGATTCATCCTCTGATGACTCAGCCTTGCTAGTCTTCTTAGCTAGTTCATTGAGCCACTCCCACCCAGGCATCTCTAATCCGTTCACAATTTTGGCGAGTTTAGCAGCTCTCCCGACGACGCCGTCATTGAGTACCAGAACTGCCCCACCTCTAACACGGTTAGTTTCTATTCGCTCCAAATCGCGACTGCCCGATACCTCGAATTCCTCCGTTGGCTCTCCCGTCAGCATTATTGGTAGTTTTGAGGCTGCTAGCCGTAATAGGTCAAGCTGCACCGGATACTGAAGATGCACTGCTCTTGCATAGAGCTCAACCTCTTCCAGAGATCTCTCAACTTCCTCCTCAGTAGCCTTGAATGCCGGAAGATTTAGGACCTGCCTTACATAGTCTGCAACTAGAACCGTCATGGCGGCTTCTGTACCACCAGCAGCCCGTATGGGCCCCGCGAGATAGATGGCAAGGTATTGATCTGAACCCGCGCCCCTAATTCGAACTTTTGAGATTCCTTCAATTGGAGCAGCAGTAATGCTCTCGGTAAGTATCGCCAGAGCCACTCGTACGGCTTTGTCTGCGCCCTTCTCTTGGTCTGTGATGCCACCTAGATCCCCTGTGGCAATCTCCTTGGCGACAGCAAAGGCCACCTCTTCTCTTGAGCGCGTCTTGTCTTTCTGCAGCTCTCGAATCCGCTTTGCTACGCCAACAGGGCCATCAAGTGTAGCCTCAACACGAGCAGCTACATCGTACGCTGGTGGAATCTCAACAACTGTTGTGGGGTCAACGCCCTTCGCCCTTGCACTCTCTGCGACTGCATAGATTCTTTTGACCTCTTTATTCAATGCAGCGAAGTAGCGGGCATAGTGGATGCTATGCTTTGGTAGGCTAGGCTCAGACTCAGTCACAAGTTGTCATCTCTCTGTTGTCGTTAGTGGTCTTTTATGTTTCGGCCTGTCAACGGTGGATTAGTTGATCCAGCTCGGTAAGATTGAGCATACTACTTTATAGGATACAAGCTAAAACGTTGTATCGAGTGGATGCCACTACCCAGCAACTGGATGGTAATAGAAGTGCTCACGCTTGAAGAAACAATTCAACTTATTTTGAAATACAAATCCGAGTATGAACGCAAGGATATCTTGAAGTTCATCAAGGAGAAACGCCAGGAGTTGGGTCCTGAGGTTGTCAACGACGAATCTGCAGCAATGATTGTTGCACGTGAACTTGGTATCGATCTTCATCAGGTATCTCCCAAAGCACGGCTGACAATCAAAGACATATCCGAGGATATTAGGAACGTGGCCCTAACTGCAAAGGTTGTCAATGTTGGTACAGTCAGAACCTTTTCCCGATCCGGCGGCGGAGAAGGAAAGGTTGCCAGCATAGTGGTTGCAGATGAAACTGGAAGAATCAGAATCGCTATGTGGGACGACCAGACAGTGGCAGTGTCTGAAGGGGCAATCAATGTTGGCGACGTAGTTCAGATAAGAGGCGCCTATGTGAAGAAAGGAATGCGCGACGCCCTTGAACTCAACCTTGGTCGCATGGGGAATATTAGAATCATTGATGACCATGAGATGGAAGGTCTAGAGTTTGATGTGCCTGAGTCGCAGACTGCCAAAATGAATGACCTACAGGATGGGGTGTTTGATGTGAATCTGTTGGTGAAAATCGGCAGGATTTTCAATCTATCCACATTCACCCGCAAAAGCGATGGTAGTGAGGGCAAGGTGTTGAGCATCATTGGTGCTGATGAAACTGGCAGTGCCAGACTTGTATTTTGGGACCAGCATGCGGAAGAGATGCAGGATGCTAAGGAAGGTGAGGTCATCAGAGTCACTGGCGGCCGCACCAAGGCTGGTCGCTACGGAGATGTTGAGTTTCATACCACCAGAGCTTCGAGAGTTGAGAGAAATCTAAAGGAGAAGATAGATGCAGTGGAAGTGAGTGTAGGAGCGCCTGCCTCAGAGCCACTTGGCAGGAAGAACATCTCGGAACTGACAGTAGATATGCGTGACGTCGACATTGAAGGCAAAGTGGCCAGGATCTTCCCGTCCAAGACCTTTGAGAGGGACGGAAAAGAGGGCAAAGTTCAGAATCTTATTGTTGCCGATGAGTCAGGGACCACACGGGTCACATTCTGGAATGATGACGTCGACAAGATAGAGGATTTGCAGGAGGACAATGTCATCAGAATCAAACACGGCTACGTGAAGGAGGGGTTCAGGGGGGGTATAGAATTTCATGTGGGCCGCCTTGCCAAAATCAAAATCAACCCCAAGGGTTCGAAATTGACAAAGCTTGACCTCTCGGGAGTGTCTTTGGAAACGATAACTCGCGCAGGAAGAGTCATGATTGGCGACATAGATGCTGAGAGCGAAGGACAAACTGTAGAGGTTTGTGGCATAGTTGTAGGGGTTGGTCAGGTAAGTCCTGTGTACCAAGCCTGCCCGAGTTGTAGGAAGAAGGTCGAGGATAGAGATGGTAAGTACATCTGCAGCGTCTGCGGCGAGGTTAAGAAACCAGAGCCCAGAATGCTGTACAAGGTCACTCTAGACGATGGTTCCGGTTCTATTCGAGTGACTCTCTTTGGCGAAACAGGTGAAGAACTCCTGCAGATGACAGCCCAAGAGGCATTCGATCTCATTTCGAAATCCGGAAACAACCAAGCACCAATAGAGCAAAACACTGACAAGATACTTGGACGATACATTGCGATTCAAGGACGTGTGACTAAATACAAGGACTCTGTGGACATAGCCGCGAGCGGCCTTGATTTCGCAGATCCCGTTGAAGAGATTAAACGAATGAAGCAGAATGTCGCAGATATGCTGGACTAGGAACTTGCTTCAATCAGCGCATGCAACCCCTCTATGAATGTTTCTACGTCCTTTCTGTTATTGTAGAGGTAGACTGAAGCCCTGTTGGTCCCTTTCGAAGGAGGAATTCCCATCTGGTAGTGGTAAGGATGAGTGCAGTGTGCACCAGACCTTAGCATTACCCCGTATGAATCACTGAGATAGCCGGCCACATCATGCGCAGTGTTCACTGTACTGACCATGAAAGCGACAAGTCCAGTCTTGATGTGGATGTCATCCGTTCCAAAGATTGTGACTTTATCCATCTCTTTTAGAAACTTCAACATGAAACTCAAAAGATTCCTCTCATGAAGCTCGATGTTGTGCATCCCAATTGATTGAAGATAATCAGCAGCTGCTCCTGCACCAATGGCCCCAGCATAGTTCTGCAGCCCGGCCTCAAATTTCTCTGGCGGAGGTAAGTACTCCGGAACGATCTTGCCATCAACGTACCTGACATCAGCCACGGTGTCACCTCCAACCAGAAACATGTCCATTGACTTCAGAAGGTCCATTTTTCCATAGAGAACCCCTACACCGGTGGGTCCACACATCTTGTGAACTGAAATAGCTGAGAAATCAGCATCCAAATCCTGCACATCCAGAGGGTGGTGTGGGGCATATTGGGCATCATCAGACATGACTAACGCCCCCCGGTCATGAGCTATCTCGACAATCTCCTTCATCGGGGCAACAGTGCCGGTCACATTGGATGAATGGACTACTGAAATCAAACTAGTGTTAGTATCTATGACTCTTTTCCAGTCCTCAATGTTGAATGTGCCATCATCTTTGGCTTCAACTATCTCAATCTTTAGACTATCTCTGCGTGCGCGCTCCACAAATGGCAATGATCCGCTATGGTGCTCTAGGGTAGTAGTAACTATCTTCGAGCCCTTCGGAAGCTTCACCGAACTGGCCACCATGTTCAACGACTCAGTTGCATTTCTCGTCCAGATACACTCTCCAGGCTCAGCAGTATTGATGAAGTCGGCAAACTTGGCTCGTGCTGCAGAGTATGCATTTGATGCTTCCTCACCAAGCTTGTGGATACTTCGACCAGCACAAGCTGGATACTGTTCATAGTACTCACGCATAGCATCAATTACCTGTAAAGGCTTCAGTGACATGCATGCACTATCAAGGTAAACGAGTGGATGACCATTGATTATGCGTTTCAAGACAGGAAAATCTTCGCGTATTCTTGCCACGTCCAACTACTTCGCCCCCACAAGATGCCAGCGGTAGCCGCCCTTCCCAAACTTCTTGGCAATTAGACCTTGACTTGCTAGCTGATTCGCAGCTGCAATGAATGCGTCGCCTCCAGCGCAGTCTGCGCAGAAATCCACATACTCGGGCTGTTGTGCGGTTTCCAGAATCTCTGAAGTTAGCATTGACTCTGACGACTCCAGGATGCGCAATACACACTGAGCGTTCCTTGAGAGATCTGGCATAGTTTCACAGCGAAATGCTGAGATAAGAAAGCTTCTGTGTGCAAGACTTGTTTAGTTCAAAACGTTTAGCATTTATGTCATTGATTTTAGTTAGTGATGGTTGACCCAACATAATGCTTAAATGAAAACTGGCGTCGCAGAGCCCGCTCTGTTTCTTTCGGGGCCCATTCGCGACCTGTGTGAAATAGGCAAATGGTGATTCAATATGGGCAGAAGACGAAGGCAGAAAGTGCGTCGACGACCTCAGAAGCGTATTCCAGACGTCTACCCGTGTCCGGAGTGCGGTAACACTTCCATCAAGATAGAGCTATATCGTGCCAACAGTGTGGCTACAGTCAAGTGCGGATTCTGCGGGTTGGAGATGGCAATAGATGAAGTCAATGAACTGACTGAGCCTGTAGACGTCTATGGGTCTTTCATAGACAAATTCTATGAAAAGCGCAAAGCAGAAGCTGCATAGACAAAGCATTGCCCTGTAGTTCGGAAGTTGCCTATCAGCAATTATTATAAGCCGACCTATTCCGAGGACACAGGATTGCCATGCAAGCCGATTTAATTCCAATAGTTGATGTCGCCCTAAAGATACTCGGCATTGTAGTGCTAATTATGATTCTCGGCTACACAGTCTATGGTGAAACTCAAGAAGAGGAGTAGGCAATGGGAGAACCTCCTCCCAGTGACTGTCACGAAACAATTCGTTCTGCTTTTGATAATGTTGCAGCGCATATCTCTAACCTAGCAGCATTACAGATGGCAGTTGATGAGTTCGTGACTGAATGTATCTCAATCGACGGCGTTGTGCGTGATCTTGAGTCCAGAATGGATGAAGTGGAGATTACACTTAGAACTGACATGCGCATCTTGATAAACGAGATTCGGCATCTGAGGGAGAGGAAGTTCTCTAGATGAGCATGGTTGCGTCCCTCAAAGAAGAGATACACAATTGTATTTCATCCCAGCAAATCACACCTTTTACTGAAATTCAGGAGAAGACCGTCCCCATAGTTCTCGGACGTAGGAGTTGGACCGCTGACTGCATCGATTGCTCTACGACATGAACGACACGCACTCTTGAGAGAAATAGCAAAGGCGGAGAAAGGGAATGCAAGAACGAATCCGTACCAAGATCAAGGGTGGAAAGCCGCTGATAGTATTTGCTGGCAGAAGCAATGTTGGAAAAAGCAGCACCATACGGGCGCTGACTGGTAGACGAGTTCGGGTTGGTAAACGCCCCGGAAGCACGCGCTGGGAGTTTCTCATAGACCTTGGTCCAGTCATTCTGGCTGACATGGCAGGCTTTGGTCACATGGCAGGTCAAAGCAAGGCAACAATAGAAGAAACGAAGACTACGGTCATTCACAGGCTTGAGGAATGGGGAAAGAGAATAGCTGTGGCAATCCTGATCGTAGATGTGTCCCTGTTTAGGGTGTTTGTCGAGAGATGGGATAAGCGTGGTGAGATTCCCGTAGATATCGAGTTTTACGGGTTCCTATCGGAGATTTCCTCAGGTGTAGTTGTGGCTGCAAATAAAATCGATAAAGTAAAGAAAAGCAGGATTTCTTACGAGCTCGACTATTTAGAGATGAAGCTTAGAGAGGTTGTGCCAAACATAGAGCCTCAGATTGTGCCGATATCTGCATCTAAGCGGGTTAATGTTTCACATCTTAAGGAAACCATCGAAGCAAATCTGACCAAGCGGGGCGTGGAGAAGCCTGAATGGTGATGTTTCACCGCATTTTCTTGATGAGGTAGTAAACAATGCCAACAAGCAGTATCACAGCAGAAATAGTCAACATAGGCACTATTGCACTGGGAGGCTCAGCAGAACCCGCTGAAAGCCAATCGAGCATATTCATGAAGAGCCTTGCGTTATCACCCTGATAGAACCACTGCGAGTCCGACTTGGGGTCCCCATCTGGCAGGTCAAGGTTGTAACCGGTGAACATCATCGTTGACCCGGCAACGATTACCCTGCTCCCATTATACTCAAAGGCTGCAAGCCATGGGGGGAGGGTACCATTGATGGCTGAATACGAAAGCGGTGCCTTCTCAAACTCTGTCAGACTCATGTTCGGAAACGATACATTGCCCCAGCTGTAAGGACCTCTTCTAAACTGAGCAAAAGAGGAGTCGTATCCTCTGGCAACAGCGCTTGCAGCATCAATGGGCCTGAGCGTGGCAGTCATTGTGAATAGCTCGTTGATGTCCTTGAAGATAGGATGCGTTGTGTCCCAAGTGCTGGAATCTAGCTGTAGTACCCACGAGCTGTTGCCATGTAGGGAATGTTCATAGTCGAATAACGTATCGCCCCAAATCCGATCGTCTGTGGTGTAGTTTACACTGAACCTCACTCCGCTCATGTTGATTTGGTCAAAGAGTGCATTCAGGGCGATGTTCTCACCTAGATCCTGAAACGGTTGAGAACCCCAATAGGTTGAATTTTGAGAGATTGTGGGATTCCCCAGTGCCAAAAGCGAGCTGCCATTAGCCAGCATCTCTGCGATGGCAGAAGATTCCTCTTGCGTGAACTCAGAGGATGCATCTGGGTCAGACATTATCAGTATGTCCACATCATTCAGAACCGATGCATTCAGAGGATTGTCTTCGTTTATTCTTACGATGTATCGTGATGACTCATTCACCATGTCAAACATCAACTTCAACCCCTCCTCATCGAACGGGTCAATCTGTTGATGATGGTTTGCATCATAAAGAACAACAATTGGGTCAAGCTGCGCTTGAGCTCTTACGTTGAGCTGAAAGGATGACAGAAGTATCATCAGGGCTATTACTGTCACGATAATCCGTGAGGTGTTATTGAAGCGTGGCATTCGCACTTCCGACCTTCTAGCTCAGTTAGCGTGCCACACTTGGTCTAAGTTTTAAAGTTATCCTCAAATCAAAGAATGCACGACTGATGAATCAGCCTACTTTTCGCCACTGTGCATATAGTCGCCTACGCTCTGCGTCACTAGACTCAATAGCCATGTACTGACTGCGAATTGCCGCGATTCTCTGGGCCAGCATGTGATAACACATGTCAATTTCGCGTGCAATGACTGCCGATTGATAGAATGATCGACACGTACAGAAAACTTCAGGACTTACCAAGTACGCCCGAGTATCACCCTGCACAACCCACTTAGTGGTGCCACTTGGGCGGAAGTGGTATTTTTTGACTTTTCCCTCCTCAACAGCACGTAATGCTCTCACGAACCTCTTGCCGTACTTGACCCGGAAGTACTCAATATCCTTTTGTGTCAAGTCCTTGCGAGAAAGCATTTTGACTTCGCTAAGAGGTAGTGACATATTTCTCAGCCACGACATGTTTCTCAGCCACGTATTATGTTGTACGGTTGACTGTATTCCAGCTGATACTCGACGAAATGATTAAATGACATCCGCCTAGGATTGAGTTCGCACATGGGTCGGTGGTCTAGCTTGGTAACAAGGTGCCGTCAATAGTGCCCTGCCAAATTGATTCTTGGTTCGGATCCAAGGGATCGGGCGTTCAAATCGCCTCCGGCCCACCATACTTTTCTCTTGCCGCTGTTATTCCATGACTGACCTAATATGACTAATGTTGCTGTGGTAGACATTAAGAATGATATGTTGAGCGCGGTGAGAGAAGTCTTCAGACTCACTGTGCCAGAAGGGAGTCTGATCAAATCATCCGGTGAGGTGTATCTCAAACCGAATGCGATTGACTTCAAACCTTATGCTTACACAGATCCCAGTGTCTTGGAAGCTGTGATTAACTACTTCTACGAGTTGGATGCATCCAAGGTCTTTGTTATGGAGAATTCGACACAGGGAAACATGACGCGAATTGTGTTCGAGTTCACAGGGTATCGCGAGGTGTGTAAGAGAACTGGGGGAAAGCCCATCTATTTGGATGAGAGGCCCACTGAAAGCGTCAAACTACCGCATTTCGATGAGCCAATAGAGTTTCCAAGGCTCATTGTTCAGAAGTTCATGAATGAACAGGAAGCATACACTTACGTTTCTCTACCCAAACTGAAGACTCACTCTATGAGTACAGTCACTCTGGGTGTCAAGAATCAGATGGCATTTCCAAGCCAGAAAGATAGAGGGTATCATCACAATTACAATCTCCACCGCAGACTGGCCGATTTCTTCGCGCTGGTTCGACCGGATTATACGCTCGTTGATGGAACCAATGCCGTCTTTAACGGACACTATCCACTGAGCACTGAGCCATTCCAAAGCAAGTCGTTGGACCGATTGGACATCCTAGTCGGTGGCGCAGATACGCTCGCCACAGACACAGTGGGCGCCAAGATTCTTGGTTATGATATTAGTGAAGTCAAACACCTCGCACTTGTCCGTGATGATGGTAACGGCATCAGCGACCTGAGCAAGATTAATGTGATAGGGAATCTATCTCGATTCCAGAAGAAGTATCCATGTAACATTCTCGATAAAATGCCAGAGGATGTTAGGATACTCCGTGGTAAGGAAATGCTCTGTCCGGAGGGGTGCGAACTGAATGTGCTGATGGTTCTACAGATGCTCCATTATGACTACGGAGGAAAGGGGGGGTTCACAATCCTCATGGGAAAGGGCTTCGATAGGGAGGATGTCGACTCCATAACTGGCAGGGTATTCATCGCAGGTGATTGTGCAATTGAAGAAACCAGAAACACACTCGAAGCACGATTGGGGAGAAGAAATGTGTTCACCAGTCCTACCTGTAACAGGCTAGCAGCGACATTGTCTGCACTCTGCAAACTCATGGGAGTGGGTGTTCTTGATCTCACTCCTTCAAAGACAACTGCCATCAAAGCATTGATTCAGGCGAAACTGCATGGCTCAAAGGCATTGATTCCTGATCTCTTCTAGACCGAGCCAATCCTCTTAGTACCTCATCGCTTTCATGAGCTAAGGATTCTATGAAGGATTACTGCTGCAGTTCCTGCAGGTCCGATGTCGACACGGGCTTCAAGGCTTACGCACTCACCCGTGTCCATTTCTTTTCGCGAGAATGAACTGTTGCTGCCAGATAGGACTATCACTGTCCGCTCTCCTGACCTCACTCTCTTGGCAAGCGTGTCAAAGTTTACTCTCTCTTTTGTGAGAACGGGGGATGTGACTAACAGGGGGGTTTCAACTCCGAGAACTTCAAGCACATCCCGTAAATCTGGCATCACCATGAAGCTGCTCTTCATTTTGACGGCAAACCGATTTGCGTCCGGAACCCCTGTCTGAGCGGCTGAGCCCTCAGCCTTTGAAACAATGAAGTTGGAAAAACCGAGACCGTAGACGACCTGAGCGGTTTCGGCAACCTTGCTAACTGAATGTACGTTATGTAGTACTACATACACGTTCTTTGTAGTATCATTCAAGATGTGTTTGAACCTCCTTGGCTATGAGCTTAGATATGAGGGGTGGAACACTCTCCCCCACTTGATTGTATTGGCTCTCGATCGGGCCCGTGAAGACAAAGCCATCTGGATATGACATCAATCGCGCGTGCTCGCGCACAGTGAGCAGTCGGTCTTCGTATGGGTGAATATAGCGAGATAGGCCAATTATGGATGATGCAGATTCATTCGGATGTAGTCTGACCCAGTTGGGCATGGTTCTGCCTTTTGGACCTCTGAACTGCTTCGCACCGAAACCCCACCGTGCTTTCTTGATCAGTTTCTGATTGCGTTCGGTGGCGGGACGATAAACGTGGTTAGGGACCTCATTGGAAGGGCTGAGAAAAGCATTGAGTCCAAGGGGAGGGAGATTACCAATCGCGTCCATCACGGTGGGGGAATGACTTCTTGGGAGCTTCAACTTCACATTGCTCATGAAGAGTCTGAGGCGTTTCGAGGGGTTTCCGTGTTGATGTGCTCGGACTAGATTGAAGTAGATATCATAGATTCCGATACGCTCGAACTCTCGAATCGCTATTTCTCTGCCTCCTGCCCGAAGCAGCGCGGCCACGTTCTCTATAATAAAAACGTCTGGAGCGAGGTCTCCAATTAGTCGGATTGTATCCAACAACAACCGTGCAGTTCCTGTACCATAGATTCGCTCTGCTGCGAGACCAATGCTCTTTGGATTTGCTAGACTGAATTCTTCACAAGGTGGTGATGCAATGATTATGTCTGGGGCCCCTCCAAAAGCCCTCTCTATCTGCAATGAGTGAAGCTTGCTGATATCGCGCTGCAAGGTTTTGGCATGGGGATTATTGAGCGCATATGTCCCAAGAGGAAAAGTATCATTGTCTACTGCTAGGTGCGAGTGAGTAGATGGCGGACCGAATCCGGCTGAGAAACCACCTGCGCCAGCAAAGAGATCAAGGATTTTCATCATTATCCCGCAGTTAACACGTTGATACGTTGTTCATCATGCGAAATGGACAAGAATCTTACGCAGCGGGCGGAATCTTGGTAACTTAAGCTAATGTCGAAGGAAGAGCTCAAACGCAACGATTAACTACAGCCACTTCACAAACTTGGACTTGAGTGAGTGAGAATGGGCCAAGGAAGCGGAAAAGGCAAGACTATCCTCTTCGGTGAGCATTTTGTGGTATATGGATTACCCGCACTTGCTGCAGGTATAGCTGCCGAAACTACGGCGAAGGTTAGCAAGATAGACCAAGTGGGATGGACCCTTGATGATGAGAGGCCAGCCATGCCTGGATATAAGGCCAAGAAGCTCGATGAGCAAAAGGTTTCGATTGACAATGTCCTTCGATATTGCAACATGGACTTGTCAGAAACGGGTATTCACATTCAATTGGGAGGTGACTTGGTCTGCGCGTCTGGCATAGGGGCCAGTGCAGCGAGCTGCGTCGCTCTAGCTCGAGCTCTGAATGATGAATTCTCGCTTGAACTGAACAATGACCAAATCAATGAGGCTGCACTCGAGGGGGAAAAGGGCTATCACGGGACACCATCTGGGATTGATAATACTGCATCGACCTTTGGAGGACTTGTGTGGTATATCAGAAATCTCGAGGGAGGACCGCCTACATTTGAGAAACTCAAACTGAAGAAACTGGCGCATCTAGTGATTGCATCCACCGGTCTCACTGCGAGTACGATAGAGGTAGTTGAGGATGTAAGAGCCAAGAAAGATGAAAACCCTGAATGGTTCGACAAAATTGCCGGAGAGTATGAGAACCTAGTCTATTCTGGTCGTGATGCATTGCTTCAACTGGATTTCTCGAAAGTGGGCAAGCTCATGAATAAGAACCACGAACTGCTGCAGGAACTCACTGTGTCATGCAAGGAACTGGATGCCCTAACGAAAGTTGCTAGAGAGAATGGAGCGCTAGGCTCTAAGATGACTGGGACGGGACGAGGAGGCAACATCATATCGCTAGCCCCAGATGAGGCCACCAGAGATAGGATTGCAAAGATCTTGGAACAAGCAGGCGCGGCCGGGGTATGGACAACATCCTTTGGACTGTAAGAGAGGCGTGCGTAATGATACTCGAGAACTACATCAAGAAACTGAGCAAGGAGAACAAGATAGAAAGATTCGATAAGAAAATCTCAAGAAGTCTTGAGATTGCAGGCGTACTCAAAGCGTTGGAACCAACACCAGCTATATTCGAAAAAGTGAAGGAGTCTGAATTTCGAGTGGCAGGAAACCTCTTCTGCACAAAGGAGCAGATTGCAGGCTATTTCGGAATCAAGACGGAGGACATTATTCCAACTCTTACCAATGCTATTGAGAACAGAAGCCCTCCTGAAGCAATGAAAGACGCACCTTGCCAAGAGGTCATTAGGGATAGTGTGAACTTAGATGACATCCCGATACTAGTTCATAATGAGGTGGATGGAGGGCCCTACATATCATCGGGGGTTGTTGTTGCTAGTGACCCCGAGTTTGGACAGAATCTTGACTTCCATCGAGCCATGCAGATTGGCAAGGACCGAATGGTCACCAGAGTTGTCAGAGGACGTGACTTTCATAAGTTCTTGGAGCGGAATGGCGAGGTGGACGTTGTATACTGTATAGGTAATACACCGGAGATTTTGATAGCTGCCGCGACTTCCGTAGAAACGGGTGTAGACGAACTTGAGATAGCCAACGCACTCGGACCAATCAGGGTGACCAAAGCAAAGACCGTTGACCTGATGATACCAGCAGATTCAGAGTTTGTGCTGGAAGGGAGAGTGTTCTTGGAAGAGAAAGCTGATGAAGGTCCATTCATTGACCTGACAGAAACAGTAGATGTGGTTCGTCAGGAACCCATCTTTGAAGTCAAGAAGATTACTCACAGAAAGACTGCAATTTGGCAGGGACTTCTGCCAGGACGATCCGAGCACAAGGTCTTGATGGGGATGCCTAGGGAACCTACTGTCTTTCGCAAGGTGGCTGAGAAGGGAGTTGATGTGCTTGATGTTAACATCACGCCTGGAGGGGCAAGTTGGCTTCATATAGCCATCAAGATCAGGAAAAAGAATGAGGATGATGGTATCAAAGCTCTAGAGGGCGCATTTGGAGGACACCGGAGCGCAAAACATGTCTGGGTTTATGACGATGACATAGACATCTACAACGAGCAGGACAGAGAGTGGGCATTGGCGACGCGATTCCAGGGTGATGAAGATATGCTCATCAAGGACCGGGAACCGGGTAGCTCTCTCGACCCGAGTGCTGAGCCAGGCACCAAGTTGACTACAAAGATTGGCTTCGATGTCACAAAGCCATTGGTTGCGAAAGGAAAGAGCTTTGACCGGGCGGAATTTCCAAAGATGGATCCAAGCAAATTCAGGAGTGATTGAGATTGGGGCTGGAACTTACCAAAGATGACAGAGATATGCTGGATGGCAAGTACGGAAAATCAGCCAAAAAGGCCATGGAGATTATAACAGCGCTTGGGGAAATATACGGGGCCAAGAGGCTCATTTCAGTTTCAAGTGTCCAAATCGCGGGGGTTTCGTACCATAATCTTGGAGAAGCAGGTCTTGAATATCTCTCCGATATGGCAGAAGATGGTCAGACCAGAGTCCTCACCACTTTGAATCCTGCCGGAATGGACCTGACTGAATGGAAGAAGCATGGCATCAGTGAGAGATTTGCGAAGAATCAGGGGAGAGTAGTGGAAGCCTTCTTGAAAATGGGTGTGATTGCTACGTGCACATGCACACCGTACCTAATCGGTAATCTGCCGCACTACGGGGAACATATCGCATGGGCGGAGTCTTCAGCGGTATGCTTCGCTAACTCGGTGATTGGTGCAATGACTAATAGAGAAGGTGGCCCGAGTGCGCTCGCTTCTGCACTCACCGGGAGAACTGCAGAGTATGGGTTTCACCTGCAAGAGAATCGCGTAGCACAGGTTAGATACGATGTCGAGGCAAGGATGGAGAACACTGATGATTTTGGCCTTCTCGGGCAAGTAATTGGGACACGCACAAAGAAGGCGATACCCTATATCACAGGGGTGGCAAATGCTACAACTGAGCAGCTGAAGTCGTTTTGCGCATCGGTTGCAACCTACGGAGGGGTTGCGCTCTTCCACATGGAGGGTTTGACGCCAAACAGGACACTGGTACCTGACAAGACTGAAGTCATCACTCAGGATGAGTTGGATGCGGCTCGAAGTGAGCTTGACGATACAGATGCTGAGATTGACTTCATCAGTGTGGGCTGTCCGCATGCCAGCATAAAGGAGATAGGAGAGATTGCGAAAATGCTAGAGGGCAAGAAGGTGGCAAAGGAGAAGACTGTCTGGATTACGACTGCAAAACCCACCAAAGATCTTGCAGTCAAGATGGGATACTATGACACTATAGAGAAGGCTGGCGCGTTCCTAGTCAGTGACGCTTGTTGTGCAGTAGCACCGCTGAAAGGACGATTCAAGGGTCTGCTGACGGACTCTGCCAAGGCTTGTTTCTATGCGCGCGGAAAGAATAGCTTCAAGACAAAAATAAGAACAATCGAAGAATGCATCAAGGAGGCGATTGCATGAGCAAGTTCGAAGGTAGAAAAATCTACAAGGGCAGAGCTGAGGGCGAAGCCCTAGTAACGTCAGAAGACATCAGTTTCTACGGTGGGTGCGAGCCTGATACTGGGGTCATCGTCGAGAAAGGACATGAACTTGAAGGCAAATCCGTTGCAGGAAAAATACTTGTGTTTCCGTCTGGCAAGGGGTCGACTGTTGGTTCATATGTGCTCTTCGCCCTGAAGAAGGCTGGCCTAGCACCCCTAGCGATAGTCAACAAGGAAACTGACCCGGTGGTTGCTGTTGGAAGTATCATCTCTGAAATACCAACGATTGATCACATTGATGTCAGCAAAATTAAGACTGGACAGAAACTCGTGGTAGATGCTGGTCTCGGCGTCGTTTCTATCGTGGAATAGACAAAACACTAGTACCGCTGGATTTGGGGCTCGAAATCTGCGGGGGTGAAGGCGGTTTCGCCATCTTCAGGTATGTCACCCTTCTCGCGAAGCACCTGACGAGTCAGTAGGTAGTAGATAAGCGCCAGTGACTTGCGACCACGATTGTTGGTAGGCACCACCAAGTCCACATTAGTTGTCACATTGTCAGTATCGCAGAGTGCGATAACGGGCACGCCTATTCTAGCTGCCTCTGACAAGGCTTGTTGGTCCGTTCGGGGATCGGTTAGAATCACCAGCTCTGGCTCGACATATGTTCGAGGACCGGAAATGTTCGGATTTGTGAAAGTACCGGGGATGAACCGCTCTGTGAAAGCATTGGCAGTAATGTAGTGGGCAAATGCTTCTACTGGTCGCTTTCCATAGACTCGACCAGAAACCACTGCAATCCTGGCGGCATTGACTCTGGCAATGTATTTGCCAGCAACTCTGATTCGTTCGTCGGTCTTACGAACATCCAACACGTAGAGGCCGATGGGCCTCTGCCGGTAGACAAACGGCTCCATGTCGTGAGTTTTTACTTGCGTTCCTATATGACAACCTGCTGCAAGGTACTGATCCATGGGAGTCAGTAGGTCAATCTCTGAGATTTCTGTTTCACTCATAATCAGACACCCTCCACAACATCAGATGTGGCGAAAGCCATAAAGCTATCAATTATGTCAATGTGTGACAGAAGCATTCTTCGACAGCAGTATCTCTGGAGTCCAAGGCGGTCTAACACAGCCGCAGGGTCCTCACCCTGTTGAACCTCACGCTTGAATTGCTCGTACTTGTCGGCAACTACTTTGCCGCATGTGAAACATCGCACAGGAATTATCATCGTTACATCTCCCTACCTGTAGGATTTCTGATATCTAGATCGTGCTGAGGGGCCGCCAAACTTCTTCGGTTCAGTACGTCGAGGATCACCGACCAGCATTGTCCTATCGTGTTCTTGCATCTTTGAGCGTGCCTCGAAATTCTGGCTCATGCGAATTAGTCCATTGGCGACGGCCATTCTGATGGCATCAGCCTGACTCATGAAACCACCGCCTCGAACCCTTACCTTGATGTCGTACCTCTTCCATCCATCGCCAAAGAGTATCAACGGTTCTGTGATTCGCATCCGGGCAATCTCTGGCTGGTGAATTTCTAGCGGCCGTCCATTGATTCTGATTCTACCACGCCCGTCCTTGATTGTGGCCTTTGCTAGGCTCGTTTTTCTTTTGCCGGTGGTAACAACTACGCGCATCTCATCGCACCTCTGGATTTCTCCAGCCAAGTTCATGACTAAGGTCCCCAACCGTGATGTATCTCCGGACCAAGCTGTTGTAGCGTGATCCTTCGAGGACTATCTTCTCAGTTTCGGCGTACTGTTCGGGCACACCTATGTAAACGTGGACTCGTTTGTAAGCCGCCTTTCCACGGGGAGTAGGCCAAGGAAGCATGCCACGTATAATCCGTCGTATCATCTTATCGGGACGCCGATGATGGAATGGCCCCCTTCTCGGGCTGTAGGAGGTCCTGATATTGAATTTCTCCTTGTAAGCTTCAATGATTGTTCGTCGGGCACCTGTTATGATGGCCTTCTCGGCGTTCAGTATGACCACTCGGTCACCTAGCAAGGCAGCCTTCGCAACCTTTGATGCCATTCTGCCGACCACCATGTTATCTGCATCGTAGACTTTCACTGCCTGTTCGGTCATTGAAACCACCTCATATGATAATCGTAATTCCTGTCCCCTTTGGGGATTGGTTTAGCAGCTCTGGGATCGTAATCAGTGATCCACCTGCATTCACTATGGCGGACCTAGCAGTTGTTGATGCATTCATTGCTGCGACTGTGACTTTGTGTGGAATGATACCTGATCCCAGAATCTTGCCTGGCACAACGACTATGTCGCCAGCTCGTGTATGCCGGCCAATTTTACCAACATTCACAGTAGCACGTTTTCTAGCCGGGCGCGCTACAAGCTCGGCCACTCTTCTCCATATTCCAACATCATATTTTGTAGATGTCTTCTTTAACGAATTGATTAGAGCGCGTGTATTGGGGTCGGTTGGTCTTCTTACCATCTCGGGCTCACCTCAGAGAGTTCGCATAATCAAGAGCAGCTTGGATTTTAGTCTTCAGAATTTCTGCTGTCTTCGAAACAATGGTTTCAGGGCTTAGAGAGCCGGTGGACTCCACTTTGAAGAGAAAGGCGTTTTTCTTGGAATCGATTGTTATGGCACCAGGTTCGCAGACATCAACACAGGCCTCGCACAAGCTGCAGTCCAATGTGTTCTGAGTCGACAAAGTGCTTCCGTCAACTTTCATGATATTCTTCGGACAGATCTTTACGCATTCTTCACAAAGATTGCATTTCGATTTATCCACGCTAATGACTGGAACATACTTGTATGCAACCGTTGCGACGGGTTGGAATTTGGCATTCTCGGCGCCTGTTCCAAGTCGAGCGTAGGCCTCGATAATCAGTCTTTGATGGGGTGCTAGTTTGGTAATTGGGATGTTTCCAGAGGCAGGAACTATCTTCGGATCTTGTGAGGTCAGGCTACGTGAGTATACAACGACCTCTTCATCTTCGGGTTCCACCTCTAGTGTAAGCGTACATTGGCAGAGGCTGCATCCTTTTCCTTCACATTCGCAGTCTTGGGGAAGATTGTAGGAGTCTAGGTCTGTTACTATAGGAATGAGACCAAGACGCTGAGCAATCATTTCATCGTACATAACACTGGTGTTTTCCAGTATGAGTACTTCATCTATCGCCATAGCAGGTAGCTTTGTTAGCATTACCCTGCGGATTGCGTTAGCGAATGCGACATCTACATCCTCAACCAGGAAATGGATTGAATCATCCTGTTTGTTAATGATTGTAATTTCCATTATCACACCTGACCTTGGAGTGCACCCAAAAGACACTGATCCCGGACAGACTCGCTGAAATACCCTGCCAGAGGGCTGCCAGCTCACTCGCCCATGCTCTGGGTACGAGTGCCACACTTATGTATGTATAAAAGCATTGTCCTAGAACGTTGTCATTAAGCCTTGAAAATCCGCCCAAAAAACAAGGAAACTGCGGTTATGCTGCTACTTGAGCCATGTCCCGTAATCCATTTACTATCAGCTTGTAGCCGTGTAGCTGTTGCTTCGGATCAATAGCTACCATGCCATAGGTTGGAACTCCAAGCAAATCCTCAACTGAGCGGGGCTTCATAGAGCCAGGAAGGTCCTGTTTATTTGCAATTGCGATGATCTGAACGCCTTCGAGCTCCCTCCTGTATTTCTGCAGTATTTGACGCGTCTTCAGTACTGCCTTGGGGGTGCTCTCAGTGACAACGACCACCATCTTGCTCCCCCTTAGCAAATCAGCCCACATGAACTCGAAGTGTGTCTGACCACCCATCTCAACCAATGAAATCTTGGTTAACTTGTCGAGTGTAATTGTCCCGCAATCCATCCCACAGGTCGGCTTGTATTTGGCATCTAAATCGGACGCGTTGTCTGTGAGAAGTTTGATCAGGGTGGACTTGCCGGCATACCCTGACCCCATTAGTGCAACCTTGACGTAGCGGGTCATGAGATGGGACTCCAAGTGCTCACTGAATGAATCGTGTACTTTCACCATATCAGCTGTAGTATTACATTCGCAAGTTCCCGGTCCGTAATTCACGCTACTTAAGACTAATGTAGGGGCCACTGGAAGCTGGCCCAGTTGGCGCGAGATAGAAGCCGTTGCCCGAAACTTGTACAATCCTGGACATCAATGTCCTTGACTGATGTTCGGTTCCTGATTCATTGAGGTCTGCTCTGCAGATCCTATTGAATCTGCGACTAGTCTCACGTCCTCTCCAAAGGCGTTTTCTGTCTCCGTCCAACTGGCGGCGACAAGATTACATGCAGCGTTCGGACCCGGCATGTTGTGAAAGCCTGGTCCTCTGCTGGTTGTTTGGGTCCAGTTCATATTTGAAGGCCCTAGCAATCAGCATCGAACATCCACACCACTCAATCCTGAGCATATGTTATAACCACCTACGAAATGCTCAAGATTTTACAAGTTCCTGGCAGCTGTTGCATACCCTTAATTGTGGTACTTGAGCCAGCCCATGAGAAGTGGAAGACATGACCTCAAGCAATGTAATTATTGCAGAGGGTGCCCTAAAGAAGCTCAATGACATCCTTGAAGGATACAAGAAACCTCTAATCGTGTCGGATGTGGTCATCTACGATAAGTATGGGCAAATGATGGAGAGTATTATTGATGCTGACGTGATGTGGTCCATATCACCTGATTATCGGAAGGGACTGGTTTCGCGGTATCATGGCATCGATGTGATCATAGGCTTTGGCGGTGGAAGGAGCATCGATATGGCCAAGCTCTTCGCACTCGAGTCAGGACTCGATTGGATTTCTATCCCCACTGCGGCATCACATGACGGCATTGCGAGTGACGTTGCCTCTGTAATGCACGACGGTTATCGCTATTCAGAGAAATGCAAGAAGCCAAGTTTCATACTTGCAGATTTGAGTGTGATGTCCACCGCTCCTCGAATATTGACTCTGTCTGGGATAGGAGATATACTCAGCAAGGCATCAAGTTTAGCGGAATGGCGACTCGCCAACGAGCTTGTAGGTGAGCCACTGGATGAAGACGTTTACACAACAGTAGAGTTTGCACTCGAAACCGTGCTAAAGGACGATAATCTCGAAACCCTCGTCAAATCTGTGATAGACACAGGCAATGCCATGACTGACTTTGGGAGTTCTAGACCCTGCTCCGGAACAGAACATGCGATATCCCACGCGATGGATCGAAGGATGCAGAGTCTGCATGGCCTTCAAGTGGCATTCGCTACTCCCCTAAGCCTCCATTTTCTTGACGAGGCCGGCTATGCCAAGCATCGACCATCAGATATCAGGGACTTTCTACTGGAGAGGAATATGCCAGTAGAACTCAAGGAACTGGATTTGACTAAAGCTACATTTCTTGATGACATACACCACGCACAGAAGATTATGAAGAAACGAGGAAGATACTCGGTTCTTGTTCATTGCAAAGCAAGTGATGATGACCTAGTAAGGGCAATCAGGGAACTAGGCTATTAGACATGTCTTCCCTAGTTGTTGAGTCTGACTAGTTCGACAGTTTTAAAAGAAGTAGGCATGACAGCGGCGAGAACGCGCCCTTTACAAGGGGTGTGTTAGTAGACACTCATACCAATGATGTGAAAACAGAGGTAGATAACAATGCCGAAACCGAGTTTTGTTGACGTTGAATACCCTGAAGAGCTCCAGAAGAAGGCTCTCGAGGCTCTTGAGATTGCCAAAGATACAGGGCGAATCAAGAAAGGAATAAATGAGGCAACTAAGTCCATAGAGCGTGGAATCGCACGTCTTGTATTGGTTGCAGGGGACGTAGAACCTCCAGAGATCATCATGTACTTGCCAGGTCTCTGTGATGACAAGAAAGCACCATACATCTTCGTGGATAGCAAGAAGGACCTTGGTAATGCTTGCGGCATAGAACGCCCCACAGCGGCGGTCGCCATCGTCATTGATGGCAAGGCAAAGGACCTTGTTGATGACTTGGTTGAGAAGATAGCTGGACTGCGCAAGTAGTGTTCTTCTAGGTGATGGCTTTAGATGAGTAAAACAAGTGATGACTCAGATAGGACTCCCGCAATCCCGGCGGAGGTTATCCAGCTTCTGGGAAGAACTGGAGTAACCGGGGAGATCACCCAAGTTCGAGTCAAGATATTGGACGGACGAGACAGAGGTCGGGTGCTCACTCGCAACGTGAAAGGCCCTGTCAGAGAGGGCGACATTCTCTCTCTCCGAGAAACTGAACGTGAAGCTCGGAAGATGAGGAGGCGTTAGGTATGGTTGGAACACAGAAATGCGTCTTCTGTGGCAAGGACATCGAGCCTGGCACGGGCATGGCCTACGTACAGACAAAGGATGGGGCTGTACTGTGGTTCTGTTCGAATAAGTGCAAGGTCAACAGGATAAAACGGAAGATGAAGCCCAGAGATACCAAGTGGACTGCAGGCTATGAGAAAGGTGGCAAAGCAAAGCGCTGAAGCACCTATTCGAATCTGCATGTAAAAAGCATAGGTGGTACTTTTTGCCACCCGATGCTACTTTTTCTCGGCTTCTTCCTTAATGTAATCAAAAATCGCGTTTGCCAGAGCGGTGATTGATTTCTTCTCGATTCCGTCTGCATCTCTACCTAGCAGATCTTCCAGCGAGCTCAGAACAGCAGGTGATGTGTTTCTATTTTCAATGGATTCTATGACAATATTGCGAATATCCATGGTATAATCTGCGCTTCCAGAATTGTACTTGTTGATATAGGCCCAAGCGGAGGCCTCTGCGTCATCAGACTCCTCTACGCCGCCTTCAGTCTTCCAGAGAGATATCTCAGTTCTTGCAGTATCTGGTCCATCAGATGCGTGAGCGATGTTAATACCAGCCCATATTCCATAACGTCCTCTTAGTGAATCGGGCGAAGCCTTCTGAACGAATGTTGCACCAAGCGCTTCGCGAACGTCCTCGATTACGTTATCAGCCTCAAGAATCATTGTTAGGACATTGGCGGAAGTTATGAAGTCTACAAGCCAGGGGAAGAATGGTTTCTCCTTATGAATCGCGTAGTGCATTTCAGCCAACGACTTGGATACCTTCATTTCCTTGAAGGCACGGACACTGTATCCTCTATCCAGTAGAGCCTTGATTACCAAGGCACTCACTCTTCTTCTAGCGGTTCCATCGGGTTTGATTATTACAAAAGAACGTTCCAACTGCTTCACCGAACTATGTCTATCTTGCTGACGCCGAACACAATTCTTTGATATTTCAGGGTTTTGGGTCGACTATCGCAAACGACAGTTTCATAAGCTAGGGAAAATTGCTTCGCATCAATCTTCTTGTGAGGTGGCCATTGATGACTCAGGAAGCCAAACTGCGTTCCCCCATTGTCACGGTACTCGGACACATAGACCATGGCAAGACCTCACTACTGGACAAGATGCGAGGTACAGCAGTGCAGGATCGAGAAGCGGCAGGTATCACTCAACATATTGGCGCTTCTTTTTTCCCAACTGAAACAATCCTCTCCATTTGTGGAAATCTTTTGGAGAGCGTCAACACCCAATTAACAATCGATGGTCTGCTGTTCATTGACACGCCAGGTCATGAGGCATACCTAAACCTCAGAAGACGCGGTGGAGCGATAGCTGACATAGCGATACTAGTAGTTGACATCAATGAGGGGCCACTGACTCAGTCCTATGAATCATTGAAGATACTGAAATCAGGGAAAACACCGTTTCTCATAGCCGCTAACAAGCTCGACAAGGTCCCAGGATGGAGGAGCGTTCCGGATGTCGACCTGTTCCATGCCATAAAGTCGCAGAACAAGACAATACAGAACGAGCTGGACCGACGTCTATACGAGATTGTTGGAGCGCTGTCTGCAAACGGAATCGCTTCAGAAAGATATGATCGTGTAGAGGATTTCACGCAGACTGTAGCCATTGTGCCCACTAGTGCGAAGACCGGGGATGGCATTCCTGAACTGTTGATGGTCCTCTCAGGACTGACTCAGCAGTACCTTAAGGATAGGCTCAGTATCTCCACGGGTCCAGCTAAGGGAGCGATACTGGAAGTCAGAGAGGAAACCGGCCTAGGCACAACGCTTGATACAATAATCTATGAGGGGATTTTGAAGAAGTCTGATACTGTAGTGGTCGGCGGTCTTGATGATGTCATAGTTGCTAAAATTAGAGCATTACTGCTTCCAAAGGCGCTTGATGAGATTAGAGATCCAAAAGAGAAGTTTACGCACGTTGACGAGGTACATGCTGCGGCGGGTGTTAAGATTGTGTCTCCCGACATCAAGGGAGCGCTGGCTGGTGCACCAGTCTATGCTGTCAGTGATTTAAATGAACTTGAAGCTATTAAATCCAAAGTACGTGATGAAATCAGCTCAATACGCATTCAGAAGGATTCATCCGGTGTTGTTCTGAAGACTGATACTCTTGGTTCTTTGGAGGCAGTCAGTCAGTTCTTGCAGGACCGCAAGATTCCAGTACGGATTGCTGATGTTGGTCAGATTGTTAAAAGGGACATAGTTGAGGCCCAAGCTGCAGGGGATACAGACCCTCTCAACGCGGTCGTATTGGGATTCAACGTCAAGTTTGCGCCTGATATTGAAGATCTGGCTGCAGAATATGGAGTCGAGGTATTCATGAATGAGGTGATCTATCGCCTCTTTGATGATTTCAATGCTTGGCTCATAGTGAAACGAGAGCAGGCAAAGGCTGAGTCGCTTGGCTCAATTGTTAGGCCTGGAAAAATTATGCTCATACCTGACTATGTATTCAGGCAGAAGAATCCAGCAGTTGTGGGTGTCAAAGTAAGCGGCATTGTGAAGCCAAGAACAGCCCTCATCAATGGGCAAGGAAAGCGTGTGGGAACCATTCTGCAGATTCAGGATAGAAGTGTCACGATAGATGAGGCAACTGATGGAATGGAAGTTGCAGTGTCTATCCGAGGGCCGAGCATTGGCAGGCAGGTAAAGGACAATGAAGTACTCTACATTGACGTGCCTGACAAGCATATTCTCGCAATCAGAAAGAAGTTTTCTGAGGATTTAACACAGCCAGAGCTGGATGTGTTGGAAGAGATTGTTACAATAAAGAGGGCGGCTGGAGCCTTCATCTAGTTTGTTTGAGCCCAATTGGTAACTTTTTTAGGCATACCAATAGATTCCTTGAACTGCAGCGGGCAGGGTGGGCCGTTTGCCGCGGCTGAAACCACATGGCAATAGTGGCACCAGTAACCATGCGGAGGATGAACCCCAATCCTGTTGAGATTCGCTGTGGGACGATGACGAGCAGTCTTTGAAGTCTGTCA